>NZ_CP036261.1:4254260-4576414 GCF_007741475.1 Rosistilla ulvae
TAAACGCTGCTGCGGCGAGCGTCCGCGTGCCTCCCGGTCTGGAACGCCCCTGGGATGGCACACCAGTGCGAAATCGCAACGGAAACCGAAGAGCTTTCTTCATCCACCCGAAAAGAGGCTGACGAAAGAACTTTACAACCGGACAAGCTCCTCAAGCGAGAGCGAGGTCTGGCACGAACGCCCTAATGTAGTTGACCATTCATTCCGTTCTGACTAGGATCGTTGAAAAGCGTGCCGTCCGCTTCCCACCAACGAATCGCTTCCCACCAACGAAACGCTTCCCCCCAAGCTCCCCTTCCATTTGCGAATCCCGCATGAGGCACAATTTATGAACACAGTTACCATTCCCTGTGAGCGTCAAAGGCTCGCCCGTGGTTTCACTTTGGTGGAACTGCTTGTCGTCATCGCGATTATTGGAATTTTGGTTGGTCTTTTGCTTCCTGCGGTTCAAGCAGCGCGCGAGGCGGCGCGGCGGATGCAGTGCAGCAACAACCTGAAGCAGATTGGTCTTGCGCTCCACAATTACCACGACACGTACCAATGTTTTCCAGCAGGATTCAACTATCGTGGTTCCGCCTACAACTACCAACCAGAGTGGGGCTGGGGCGTTGCGATCCTACCGTTTGTTGAACAGCAACCGATGTATGACGCATTGCAGTCGACAACACGCACGCTAAATCAAGTTCTCAACGCAGCGGCCACCAATCCAAGTCCTGAACGGACGCTTGTCCAGACGACGTTGGACTTCTACCGCTGCCCGTCCGACACCGGTCCGGATATTGCAGATAGCGAAATGCCCAATTTTGGGACTTTCACCAACCCGCGAGTAGCGCTTTCAAACTATGTAGGAAATGCTGGTTGGCAAGATCAGCCCGCCGGAGCAGATAAAGTCCGAGGGATGTTTTTTGGAAACAGTTTTCTTAAGTTCGCCCATGTACTCGATGGCAGTTCGAACACGATCTTTGTTTCGGAACGAGACTACAAAAGGACCCACGCTGCATCTTGGCTGGGGGTTGGGAACAACAATTTGGGGTCCTCGAACCATGCTACGTTGAAGACCTTGTTTCGTGGCTACTTCAACATCAATTACGATTACGCGACCTTGAATAGCGGCAACACGGGCAAGGGCTGGGGGAGCCTTCATCCCGGCGGCCTACAAGTGTTGATGGTCGATGCTTCGACCCACTTTCTATCGGAAACGGTCGAGCGTGAGTCGTCGGTCGCTGGCCAAATTGGTGTTTTGAATGCAATGCTCTGGCGAGACGATGGGCAGCCCTTCAAATCGCCTTTCTAATTTGCTCTCGGCCGACCGCTACACTTTCTCAACGCCTCGGAAAACACAAGATTCCGAGGCGTCGTTTTTTTATTTATCATTCCCCTTCTATTGATATACAAATGACAAAATCAACTGTTCTTCCGCTGACGTTTTTGTTGGCATGCGTTTTCATCGCAGGCTGTAACTCAGGTGTTGAACTCGCCACGGTGACAGGAACCGTTTCGCTGGATGGTCAACCTGCTGAAGGGTTGGAAATTGAGTTCGCCCCAACAAATCCTGGCGTTACCGCAGTCGGCCTCGGTTTCACTCAAGCCGATGGTTCGTATTCACTTCACTACCCCGGGGACGACAATGCCGGCGCACCTCCGGGCGACTACGTTGTTCGGATTCGCGGTGCAGAACGCGATGATGCTCCGATGTTGAAAGTCGCCAACATCTATAATACCAAGTCTGAATTGACAGCCACTGTGGAACGAGGCGCCAATACCATCGACTTCGAGGTTACCAGCAAGTAGGGTAAGCCGAATCGATGCTGCCAACAGCGACCGCTGATAGAGTATCAGCTGTCGCTGTCCGTTCAAGGCGCTGCGAACGGGCAAGCAGTGGAGACTAATTCCGATGGGATCCGTGAAACGCTAGCTCCAGCAAGCGTTCCGTCTCAATATCCAAAAGGCGTAGCCGTTCTCTACGCCTGATCGATGGTCTCTGACAAGGCATTTCCGGTTCCCCGTGCGGAGCGTTATGATGAGCTCCATACGCTCGTGCGTAGCGACTCCCCCGAATTTGCCAACCATGGAAATCAAAATGCATCGAACGATCACTCGTTTTGTTCTGCCCGTCGGTCTCTTGGGCTTGGTGATCCTTGCCGCCATCGCCCAACCGCCAGGATTCGACCGCGAGATCTCCGAAGCGTTTCGGGGGATCTTTCCGGGGGCGAAGCCGGAACCGGGACTGTTCCCGATCGAATCGACAGGCGTTTCGACGCGGCCGGTGATGGAAGCTGCCGATGCGTTTCTTGGCACGTTGAGCGAACCGCAACGTGCGCGGACGACGTTCCCGGTCGACGATATCGAGTGGCGGAAATGGGCGAACCAACATTCGTACAAGCGGCAAGGCGTCAGCTTTGAAGAGATGAACGAAACGCAGCGCACAGCCGCCTTCGACATGCTGCAAGCCGGCTTGAGTGCCAAGGGACTGAAGAAGACTCAGGACATCATGAAGCTGAACGAGACGCTCGCCGAGCTCTCGGGCAAGTTCGACGAATACGGGCAATGGTTGTACTACATCACGATCATGGGCGAACCGTCGCAGACCCAGCCTTGGGGCTGGCAGCTGGATGGCCATCACTTGGTGATCAACTATTTTGTGTTGGGAGATCAGGTTGTGATGTCGCCGGTCTTCATGGGCAGCGAACCGATCCGCGCCGATTCGGGCAAGTTCAAGGGAACCGTTGTCATGCAGGACGAACAGGATAAGGGCTATACGTTCATGCAATCCTTGGATCCGCAGCAGCGAACCGAAGCGGTGCTGTCGAGTCAAAAAGGAGGAACCAACAACCTCGCCGAAGCGTTTCACGACAACATCGATCTCGATTACGCGGGCATCCCGGGAAAGAAGTTGAACGAAAAACAACGGCAACTGTTGCTGGAACTTATCGCGGAATACGTCGGCAACATGGCCGATGGTCACGCCAAGGTGAAGATGTCCGAAGTCGAAAAGCACCTGGATCGGACCTGTTTCGCTTGGATCGGAGAAACCGATCCCGAAGGCGTTTTCTATTACCGTGTCCACAGCCCGGTGATCCTTATCGAATTCGATCACCAACGCCGGATCGCTCCGCAACGTGGGCGAATTCCTGTGCGAGAGCACATCCATACCGTCGTCCGAACGCCTAACGGCAACGACTACGGCAAGGATCTTCTGCGGCAGCACTACGAAAAGCACGACCATTCGCATCCTCACGAGCCAGCGAAACCGACAAAGTAGGCGGCCAGCTAACGGGGATCTTACGAACCATGGACGGTAGCGAGTGGACCGGGGATCGGGATCTGCTAGGATAGTGAGGTGTTTCGTCGCGTCGATGACTTCAGCCATCGACGCCGCCGTTTCGCCATCGCCCTTGGGGCATCCACTCATCTTTGATTCCACCACTCGATCTCACGCGTTGCAATCTGTCGATCGACAGCGGCGCAGGCGATCCACCTATTCTGAAATCGCATGCCAAACGAATCCGCCTCGTCCGCGATCGCTGAGATCAATCCGGAACAGTTGCCGGTTCCCGAGCACAAGTTGCACGGCTGGACCCATTTCGCGGGACTCTACGCCGGCGAACACGTCGCGGCGACCGAGTTTGTGATCGGCGCGACCTTCGTCGCCCTCGGTGCGACGACGATGGACATCTTGATCGGGCTGTTGATCGGCAACGTGTTGGCGATCCTCAGCTGGACTCTGATCACGACGCCGATCGCGGTTCAGACGCGGCTGAGTCTCTACACGTACCTGCACAAGATCGCCGGCGATTCGATGAGCGATCTATACAACTGGGCCAACGTCCTGATCTTCACGGTGATCTCCGCCGCGATGATCACGGTCTCCAGCACGGCGGTGCGGTTGTTGTTTGGCATCCCCGCGCAATTGCAGTGGTATCCGACGAACAGTCTGTTTGTGCTGGTTGTCGTCGGCGTTGGGATGATCGTTGTCCTGGTGGCGATGTACGGGTTCAATGCCGTCGCCGAATTCTCGGGGATCTGCGGTCCCTGGTTAGTCGTGATGTTTGTCTGCGGCGCGTTTGCGTTGTTCCCAGCCCTTGCCGATTCGGTGCTCGGCCGCACGCAACTGACAAGTTTCGCCGACTTCATTACGATCGGTGATCAATCGATTTGGACCGGGCTGAACAGCGAGGGGAAGCCGGGGATCGGTTTGTGGGAGGTGATCGGTTTCGCATGGGCTGCCAACACGATCACCCACTTCGGCCTGATCGACATGGCGCTGTTGCGTTACGCAAAACGATCGATCTACGGACTGTGCACCAGTGCCGGCATGTTGTTTGGTCACTACATCGCCTGGATCGCTGCGGGCATCATGGGAGCCGGAACGGCAGTGCTGCTGCAGCGCACGATTGTCGAACTCGATCCCGGCGACGTGGCTTACCAAGCGTTGGGGCTTTCGGGATACGTGATCGTGATCATCGCCGGTTGGACGACAGCGAACGCGAACCTATACCGCGCCGGCCTGGCGGCTCAAGCGATTTTTCACAAGCACTCGCGGATGCAAGTCACCTTCACCGTCGGCGTCGTCACCGTCGTGATCGCCTGCTTCCCGTTTGTCTACAAGCAGATCCTGCCGCTGCTGACCTACGCGGGATTGATCGTCGTTCCGGTCGGCGGGATCGTCTTTGCCGAACACGTTCTCTTCCCGCGGATCGGCCTAACCCGATACTGGGCGAAATATCGGGGGCTGACGCACAGCACTCCCGCCGTCGCCGCCTGGGCGGTCGGGCTGGCGTTTGGTTTTGGACTGAACTACTTGCAAGTCATCTCCTTCTTCTATCTGTTCCTGCCGACCTGGGCGGTCACGATCGTGCTCTATACATTCTTGGCCAGTCTTTACGGAGCTCGCGACAGCTACCCAGCCGAAGAAGCGGCGGAGCGTGAAAGGAACGAAGCGATCAAAGAATTTCAAACGCAACAGGCTCTGGCCGAAGGCGAACCGGTGCACGACAGTTCGTTGCTTCAGAAGGTCTTGCGTGGCACCGCCTGGTCGTCGTTGGCACTGACTTTGATCCTGGGATTGGTTGTGATGTTCGGCAGCCCCGACATGGCCGCCTACGAGAGCAACGCTGCCACCTTCTATCGATGGGGCTTTGTCTTCACGATCACCTACTTCGCCTCCGCCTACTGGGCTTTGCAACACACGAAATCACTCCAACAAGCGCGAACATGAACCCACCGCTCCCTTTGACGCAATCGAATCTCGCTCACCTGCCCGCTGCAATCGCGCGGCCGACCTACGATCGCAGCCGTTTGACGACGGGGATCGTTCACGTGGGCGTGGGTGGATTTCATCGCGCCCATGAAGCGTTTTACACCGACCAATTGCTCGAAGCCGGCGGCGATCCGCAGTGGGGGATCTGCGGTGTGGGGCTGCGAGAATCGGACCGCAAGATGGCGACGATTCTGCGAGACCAAGACTACTTGTATACGCTGATCGTCAAGCGTCCCGACGGTGGGATCGAAACGCGAGTGATCGGATCGATCGTCGATTTTCTGATGGGATGCGACGACCCGGCAGCCGTCATCGACCGGATGGCTGATCCCGCGACGAAGATCGTTTCGCTGACGATCACCGAAGGGGGCTACAACGTCGATCCGGCGACGGGTGAATTCAACGCGTCGAATCCCGATGCGCAGCACGACATCGATCACCCGTTGCAACCACGGTTGGTCTTCGGATTTATGACCGCGGCATTGGCGAAGCGTCGTCAACTGGGGCTGCCCGCGTTTACTGTCCAATCGTGCGACAATATCCAGCACAACGGCGATCTGACGCGGAAGATGCTGATCGGATTTGCGCGGCTGCAAGATCCGCAGCTGGCCGATTGGATCGAGCAAGAAGTCAGCTTCCCCAACGCGATGGTCGACCGGATCACCCCGGTGACCAGCGACGCCGACATCGACTTCCTGCGCACCGAGTTCGGCCTGGACGACAAGTGGCCCGTCGCCTGTGAACCGTTTTGCCAATGGGTTGTCGAAGACGACTTCTCCGCCGGTCGGCCCGATTGGCAAGACGTAGGCGTCCAGTTTGTTCCCGATGTCACGCCCTACGAGAAGATGAAGCTGCGGCTGTTAAACGCCGGGCATTCGGTGTTGGGGATCCTTGGATCGGTCTTCGGGCACGAGACGATCGACCAAGCGATCGGTGACGATATGTTCGCCCAGTACCTTCGCCAATTTTTCGACCGCGAAGCGACGCCGGTGTTGGATGCTGTCGCTGGTATCGACTTAGACGAATACAAACAGACGTTGATCGAGCGGTTCGGCAATCCCAAGATCAGAGACAGTCTCTCGCGGATCTGTCTGGAGAGTTCCAGCAAGCTGCCGGTCTTTCTGATCCCCACGATCCGAGAGAACCTGGCCAGCGGTGGCAGCATCCGCTACGCCACGCTGGTCCTCGCCGCTTGGTGTTATTACAGCGACAAACAAGTCGATCGACACGGCAAGGCGTTGGAAATCACCGACGGTCTGAAAGCGGAACTCCACGCCGCGGCGAAGAATACCGGCGAGGATCCGTTAGCGTTTTTGAAAGTTCAATCGGTCTTCGGCGACCTCGCCGAAAACCAGCGATTTACAAAGACCTACGCCTACCTGATCGATCGAATCTACAAAAACCCCGACGTCACCGCGACGATGCAAGCGATCTTGAGCGACGAAAGCGATTCGTAGCCAACAGGAAGCGGGGCGATCCTGATGGAAGCGGGCCGAGGCCCCCGCCCGTTTTGCATTCGTTTTGCGGGGCGAAGCTCCAGCCATTTGCTTAGCCCAGGCCAACGGCCTGGGTGGCGTGATTGCCAAGTGAAATCCATAGGGCCAACGGCCCGGCAATTTGCGAGGGGCGGATCGCTTTGCTAACAAATTGCCGGGCCGTTGGCCCTTCCTATTTTCGCGTGTCATGGGGTCCCAGGCCGTTGGCCTGGGCAATGCAAATCGCCTGGCCTTCGGCCCTATATCCGGAACCATTGCGCCCGCGTTGCGATCGACTATATCCGAAACCGGTGCGCCCGCGTCGCGGTCGACGGGATGCCACGACGATAGTGTCCGGCCCGACGAGATCCCGAAGGGATGATAGAGGGTAGCCGGAGGTCGTCGCGCAGCGGCGCACCTCCGGAATGCGAGGCCCATTCGTGCAACGAGCCCGAAGGGATCGCAGATCTTTAGTCTGACGGGGTGAAGCTTCTGGCATTTGCATAGCCCAGGGAATCGCTGCCCGCAGGGTCACTTTGACGAACACGGGCCCAAGGAACTGCCTTCCCAGAACGACAGCGTCAGATTTCGCGATTCGTTCGCATCGATCGCGAGTTCGCCATGTCGCATCTTGGTGAGCAATTCGATTGCCTGCGTGCCCAGACCAACTTCATCGATCGTCACCGAAGCGAGTTGACTCGCGAATCCGCCACCTCGAACAGTTCCACCAAACCCAACGACCGACACATCTTGGGGCACCCGCAGGCCAAGCTTCAACAATTGCAGGTACACCCATTCGGCTAGTGAGTCAAAACTGCAGAAGATCGCCGTGGGTGGATCGTCTCGACGAAATAGCTCCTCAAGCTCCTCGCCACTTTCCTCTTGCAACGCGTCGTAGTCTGTTGACCCACAGTTTGCTACGACCACGGAAATACTGGCTTTGGGCCCTATGGATTCCCGAAACCCCTTTTCATAGGCCGCCGAAGCGATGCTGCGCCCAAGACAAAAGTAAGCGACACTGCGATGCCCCGCTTGCCGTATTGCCTCACCCGCTCGTCGCCCAACCTCTTCGAACGGAATCGCCAGCAGTGGAGTATGCGCCCCAGCGACGGGGCGCGAGCAGCACACCACAGGAATCCCGTGCTGCTGCAACTGTCGGATATGAAATGCGGGTGTGATTGGTGAAGGAGTCGGAACAATAGCGACCCCGGCAACCCGCAGATCAATTAACTGCAAGATCGCACTGGCCTGTTTGTCGATATCGCTGTTTGTGTTGCAAACAATCACCTGGTTGTACAACTTCGCTGCCGCTCTCTCAAAGCTGCGTTGCAACGAAGGATAAAAGGCCGAGTCCGTCTCGGGAACAATCAGGGCCAACAGATCTTGCCCTTTGCGGGAGCGCTGCCGGGCTTCGTCATGAACGAAAGTCCCCTTGCCGTGAACCCGATAGATCAGGCCATCCTGCTCCAGCACGGCGAAGGCTTGGCGAATCGTGCTGCGAGCCACGTGCAACGCCTCGGCGAGCTTGTTCTCCGAAGGCAAAGCGGCACCGGCTTTGATACCGCCAGATTCAATTTGCGAGACCACGTAGTTTCGCAGTTGCTCGTATTTAGGTTGCGACGTTGCCTCGCTGGACCAAGCCAGCCCTTTCATCCCATCCAAAACATTCGACATATGACCTCGCATCGTTCGACTTGTATGGAACCGACCATACAAGATAGCGACAGGTTTGTCAAACGCCCAGTCCCGGCAAGCCCAACCGGATAACGCGATTGCACGTCGCCTTAACGTCGTCCAAGCGGTCATCTGCCACCCTAAGGTGCAGTTATCACTCTCGTTCAAAACGCAAGATTTCGACCAAATTTCATAGTTTTAACTTGTGCGAACCTCTTGCATACCTTAGGCTGTTCTCGTAGCCTGGCCGGCAGTGGGGGCATGCTGCAATTTCCCCGCCTGTCCCCCATCCCACCGCCTGCCCCCCCCACCTCAACTCCTGTCGCCCATCCCACCGTCTCGCTTTGGGCACAGTTCAGAAGGATTTACCGAAATGAGAAAACTCGACTTCGCATTCGTTTTGCCCGCCGCGATTGCCCTCTTGTTCGCTGGATGCGGCCCCGCCCTGGACGACATGAGGCTGATCCCGGTTACCGGTACGGTGACCTATCAAGGAGAACCTGTTCTTGACGGAGTGATCCGCCTAGTCCCCAGCGAAGGGACCGATGCCCCCGTGCGGACTCGGAAGATCAAGGAAGGTGCCTACGAGTTTGCGGACCGCGCCGCAGTTGGCGAGGGTTCATATAGCGTTGAGATTACGGCTTACCGCCCGCTCGAAGGAGCCACGCCAAACGATCTTGGCATGGTCGCTGAAGAGGCGCGCGAGCAGTATCTGCCAAAGCAATTCAACACTCATTCTGAAATCGACCCGCTGATCGTGACCACAGACGATACCGACATCACCAAGGACTTTGAACTCTAGTGCGATCTCCAGAAGTCACGATTACCTCGCATATTCACGATTGACAATTTTCACTTTTCAAGAGAGGACCGTTCCCATGAAACGCCAAGCTTTTACGCTCGTTGAACTGTTAGTAGTGATTGCCATCATCGGAATTCTTGTCGGACTGCTGCTGCCCGCGGTGCAGGCCGCCCGCGAAGCGGCTAGAAGAATGCAGTGCAGCAACAACCTGAAACAGATCGGCCTTGCCCTGCACAACTACCACGACACGCATCTCAAGTTTCCGTTTGGTCGTATCGGGGCGACAACGGTGGAACAGCAGTGCGCCTTGACGATGCTGCTGCCCTATGTGGAGCAAGGGTCACTTTATGACCAATTCGACTTTAGCCTTCCTTTGATGGGAAAGTCGGGGTCAACGATTACTCCTAACGTCAACACAGATCTCATCACGACGCGGCTGGAGGCATTTTTGTGTCCAAGCAATCCTCAAGATGAAGGCCGATACGTTACATCGCAATTGCCAGGAAGGGATCATGCGTGGGGGACTCACTATTCTCCAGTTGCCCATAGCGGCAAAGATGGGACGTCGGGACGATCGACTTCGCTTGGCGTTGTCGATTCCAATCGAGACGGAATGTTCTATTTCAATTCCAAAACGAAGTTCCGAGACGTCACCGACGGAACGAGCAACACGCTGGCATTCAGCGAATCCGTTGGCGACGCGCCGGGATCGAATGACCTGTATGCCTGGGCCATGTTCTCGGGCGGTATGGGGGTCAAAGGTGGAGTTAACGTCAACTTCACCGATTTGGACAGCTTCTATGTGGCGAACGATAACTTCACGGGCCCCTCTAGCTACCATCCCGGCGGCTGCCAGGTTCTCCTTGCCGATGGATCCGTTCGCTTTCTAACGGAAAACATCCCACTCTCCATCCTTCAAGACCTGGCCACTCGCGGCGGAGGCGAAGTCCCAAGACCCTACTAATGCTGCGGTCTCACATCTGAACGCGTCCAAGTGGTTTGCACGTGACGCACTTGTATCAACAACGACCCTCTGAGGATTTCTTATGGATATGTGCAATAAACGCGTCGCAACTCACATCGCGATGCTTTTTGTCGTGGCAGCAACATGCTGCTCGTCGGCCTATTGCGAAACGATCGACATCGGCGATCGGAATCAGATATTTATCGACGGGCGATATCTCGAATCGGTCAAGGACGTCGGTATCGAAGTCTGCAAGCCGATCAAGACAAATCATAAGTGCCTAGTCGGCAGCCTAGGTGGTTACTCTTCGATCATCGCGCCCGATGGCAAATACAGAATGTGGAGTGCCTTGACCAAGGACGGCGTTAACTGGCGAAGAGTGTCGGGGGCTACTCAACCCGAGCCCGACGATATCTTGGGCGCCTACTTCAGCGGAGCCACGGTGTTCGTCGACCCCAAGGCCGACCCTAGCGAACGTTACAAATTGTTCGATGGCTTACATAACACCATGCGTGCTTCCGCCGACGGTACTGACTGGCAGACACTCACCAGTAGCGTCTTCCCTCAAAAGGCCCGGTATCCCAATGGTATGGACAGCCACAACGTCTGTTTCTACGACACGCGGATCAACAAGTACGTGGCTTACGTCCGTGTGAACAAAATTTACGAGTGCCCGCCCGAACGGGTCCCGTATTACAAGACGATTGGCACCCAGCGGTACGGTGGCGAAAATAAGTACGCCCGCCGTACGATAGGGCGCGCTGTCAGCGACGACCCGACGAAATTTCCGATGCCCGAGGTGGTTCTGGAGCCCGATGACAAGGACCCAAATTTCGGCGGTGTGAAAGTGATGGACTTCTACTGTCCCCAGGTCGTTCAGTATCCGCACGCGCAGGACGCGTATTTCCTGTTCAACTGCCGTTACCGATCTTACGAGGATTGGTATTTGCCGATCGACATGTCGAAGTACCCAAAAAGCCCAACCCACTTCACCTACAACTGCGGCGTCGAAGATATGGAACTCGACGCCAGTCGGGATGGCATCAAGTGGGAACGTTACGACCGCAAACCTTGGATCGCGTCGGGCAAACCAGGCAGCTTCGATTCGCTGTCGATGTACATGTCTCGCGGTATGCATGTTGTCAACGACGAGATCTGGATGTACTACATCGGTTTCGACGACCCGCACACGGGAAACGCGGAAGCCATGAAACGTGCCACACTCAGCCGCGTCGTGCTACGCAAAGACGGCTTCACTTGTGTTGAGGCGGAGTATGCTGGCGGAGAATTCACCACACCGCCGCTGAACTTTGACGGCAACTCACTGAACTTGAATATCGAGACGTCCGCGATCGGCTTGGCTCGTGTTGAAATCCAAGACGAGGCCGGCAATCCATTGCCCGGGTTTACGATGGATGATTGCGACCGCATCCATACGGCCAACTCCACCGAATGGAAGGTGACTTGGGGTGGGAATGCCGACGTCTCCAAACTGGCGGCACAACCAGTTCGACTCCGTTTCGAATTGCAGTTCGGGACCAAGCTATATGCCTTCCGATTTGGCGAATCGACGGCAAGTAGCGATGCCGTCGCGAAAAAATGATTCCATTCACGTAAGCCGATCCTGCGGCTGACCCCGCAGGTGGATTACATGCTGCCTGAAACGCAAGCCCCGGTTGGGGGCGACAGATTCGAACCCTGTCGCCCCTGACCGGGGCTCTTTTGTTTTGCCCGTGGAACGCTCTCCTGCGGCTGGCGCCGCCGCAGGCTTTATGCGACCGCCGCCTCCGCGGCTTTGGAGCCTAGAAATCGCCGACGCACCGCGAAATCGGTAGGCCATACGGCCTGGCGATTTGCTTTTCTTAATGCGTCGATCCGCCCGGAATTCCCTGTCTTTCGCGATTCTTGCGAAAAATTGGCCCCGCCCGGCGAGCGTTTTCGCATGACTTGGGGACGAGTTCACCGAGTGCGGGGCAGAGCACTCGGCCTTCCAACAGCAATATACCCCTCCGATTGGGACAACCGCATGAATGAATCAAACGTTGCGGCCAGGCGTTCTCGCGTCCATCTGTTTATCAACTTCGCCGTCTCCGCCAGCGTGCTCACGATGTGCGTGATCGCTTACACCAAACTGGGCAAACGCGAGCGGCCGGCGATGTCAAAGCCGCCAAAACCGGCGGCGACGGTCGTCGATACCGAAGCGCTGCGAATTCATGAAGGCCCCGTTTCGTTGACCGCTAACGGCGTCGTCGTTCCGCTCCGCGAGATCCGATTGGCGACCGAGGTTGCCGGACGTGTCGTCGAACTGTCGCCCAACATGCGTGCCGGGCGGATGGTCGAGAAGGACGAGGTGCTGGTTCGGTTGGATCCCATCGAATACGAACTCGAAGTGCAGCGATTGGTCTCCCAGCAGAATCAGGAAGCGGCGGAGCTGGAAGCGATCGATGTCAGTATTCAAAACACGGATGCCTTGGTTGCTCTCTCCCAACGCCGCGCTCAATTGACCGAAGCGGCGAGCAAGCGGGCCCATTCGCTGGTCCGACAGAATGCTGCATCGATCGCCGAAGTCGACGCCGCCGAGGAAGCCGAACTTTCGGCCAGCGCTGCGGTGGTCGAACTGCAAAACCGACGCCGCGAGCTCGAAGCGCAGCGGAAGCTGATCGTGGAACGGCAAGCGTCGACGGAGGTCGCGCGGCGGCGAGCCCAATTGGATCTGGACCGCACCGTCGTTCGCGCTCCGATCCGCGGCCGCGTGGTGATGAGTAACGTCGAAGAGCAATCGTTTGTCGCGGCGGGAACTTCGTTTGTCACGATCGAAGATGTCAGCGCGGTCGAGGTTCGGTCGAACCTGACGGTCGAACAGATGTATTGGGTTTGGAACGCACGCAACTCCGTTGGCAATCTCGAAGAGGTCGGATCCTCCGCGGCACACCACCTGCCCGAAGTCAATTGCAACATCGAATACCGTTTGGGCAACCGAACCTATCAATGGGCGGCGGTGCTGAAACGGATCGATGGCGCTGGAATCGACCAGGATACGCGGACCTTTCCCTGTCTGTTTCGCGTCGACTCGCCCGAAGCGGTTGAAAGAATACGGACCAACGCATTTGCTCTCGCCCGGGAATCTGCGAACGACCAGTCGCCGGACTCGCCCGGCGTCGAACGTGGTGTCGACGGACCGCGGCAATTGTTGCGAGGGATGTTCGTTTCGGTTCACCTGCACGTCGACGCGACGCGTCCGTTGTATCGCGTTTCCGAATCGGCGATTCGCCCCGGCGACCGGATCTGGATCAATCGCGATGGCAAGATGCGGATCGTCCAAATCGAAGTCGTCGGGCAGATCGACGGCGATGTGATCGTCGACGCTCGTTTACCAGAGCATCGAATGGCCCGAACCGCTGCATCCGCGGACGACAGCGATGGCGCTTCGCCCGCCGATGTATCAAAGCTTGCTTCGGTGATCATCTCCCCGGTCAACGATCCACGCGACGGCTTACCGGTGATGACCGCCAAGGCTCGCGATTCGAAGGCGAAGCGGCCGCCGGTGGGAAATGTTGGCGTCGATTCCCCCGCGACCGATGGCGGCCAGACCGATCGGAATCGCCCCAAAACGACCTTGGTTAGCGGAGTGGCACGATGAAGTCGATCATCGCATGGGCCGTCAAAAACTCGCAGGCGATGAATGTCATCATGCTGGGGACCTTGGTTTTAGGTGCCTGGAGTCTGGCAAATCTGCGACGCGAATTCTGGCCCGATTTCGAACTCTATGTCCTGACCGTGTCGGTCGAATATCCGGGAGCCAGTCCCGACGAGATCGAAGAGGGGATTCTGGAGAAGATCGAAGAGGCGACGCGGACCGTCGACGGCATCGATGAGATGACCTCCGCCGCGACCGAGGGCTTGGGGAGCGTGACGTTTGAACTCGAGAGCGACGCCACGCAGATGGACGCTCAACGCGTGTTGACCGAAGTCACGACGCTGATCAATCAAATCCCCAGCTTCCCCGAACTGGCCGAACGTCCCGATATCCGACTGCGAACCAATTTTGTCACCGCGATTCGCGTGGCGGTCATGGGGCCCAAAAGTGATGCCGAGGCGGAAAGTTCCGATGGCGACAGTTCCTCGTCGCGAGGCGTCGATCGGGCCGAGCGGGCTGAAAAGCGGGTCGAAGCGGCGCTGGCGTTGCACCGCGTTGCCGAATCGGTGCGGACCGACCTGCTTGCGTTGCCTTCGGTTTCAGTCGTCGATTTTGTCGGTGCGCCGAAATATCAGATCGACATTGAAATCCCCGAACGGACGCTCCGCGAATACAATTTGTCATTGCGCGATGTCGCGGAGATCGTTCGTAACAACAACGTCGAGTTGCCCGGCGGTACGTTAAAAGGTCAATCGCAAGAGGTCGTGCTGCGTGGCAGCGACAAGCACGAAGTCGGCGAAGAGATCGCAAATATCCCGTTGGTCAGCCAAGCCGGCGGCGTCGTGCTGACTGTCGGCGACCTGGGGCGCGTTCGCGATGAGTTCTCCGTCGACGAAGCGGTCAACGAAATCAACGGTCGTCCCGCCGTGGTGATCTCCGTCGAAACGACAAGCGCCGACGATCTGTTGGTCGTCGCTCAAGAGGTGCGAGACTTTGCCGCTCGAGCGAAACACGACCTTCCCGCCGGCTATTCGATGATAACGATGCGCGACCGTTCCAAAACGGTCAGCGACCGCTTGAACCTGCTGGCCAAAAACGGCTGGATGGGACTGATCCTTGTCTTTGTTGTGCTCGCATTGTTTTTAGAGATGCGATTGGCGTGGTGGGTCTCGCTCGGGATTCCCGTCTCGTTGTTGGGCGCTTGCATTTACATGTACTACGGCGGCATGACGCTGAACATGACGTCGATGTTCGCCTTTTTGATCGCGTTGGGAATCGTCGTCGACGATGCGATCGTTGTCGGCGAAAACATCTACGCCCATCAACAGATGGGCAAATCGTGGCGCGACGCGGCGATCGACGGGGCGACCGAAGTGGCTCCCAGCGTGATCACCGCTGTGCTAACGACGGTCATCGCGTTCAGCCCGATCATGTATTTGGAAGGGAACATCCAACGGATGACCGTGGTGTTGCCGCTGTGCGTCGGCGCGATGCTGTTGCTGTCGATGTTCGAAAGTCTAACGATCCTGCCGTCGCACCTGTCCCATCGCCGCAGCCGCTTTCTGGACGTGGTCGTCTGGTTGCTGTTGCCGTTGCATCCGTTGGCGTGGCTGGTCAAGAAGGCCAACGGCATCGTGACCGTTTGGTTGGAATGGTTCATCGAACGCATCTATACCCCGTTCCTGAAGATCTCGCTGCGAAACCCGGCGATCACGATCTCGGTCGCCACCGGGATGTTGTTGCTGTCGATCGGCGTCGTCCGGTCGGGGATGGTGCAGTTCCTATTGCTGCCGAAGATCGATTTTGGGTTTGTGACCGCGCAAGTCGTCTATCCCGATGGCACGCCCGTCAAGACAACCGATGCCGCCACGCAGCGTATGGAAGCTGCGATTTGGCGAGTCAATCAACGCAGCATCGACGAAGGGCTGACGACCGATCCAAAGGGTTTTGTCAAAGCGGTTCAGCGGACGGTCGGATCGACCGGCGACGAGGTCTCCGCGGCGTCGTCCAGCCATATCGGCGGGCTGTTCGTGCAATTGAACGACATCGGCCAGCGGACCGTTTCCAGCGCCGAGATCGTTCGGATGTGGCGTGAAGAGACGGGGCGGATGCCAGGAACCGAATCGTTGGCCTTTGGAGCGACGCCGCGTGGCCCCGCGTCGCTGCCGATCGAGGTCCGATTGATGGCTTCGTCGCAGCACCTGGATGAATTGGACGCAGCGATTGAGCGGACCAAATTGAAGCTGGCCGAATATCCTTACGTATCCGACATCGCGACCGACACGCGACAGGGGAAATGGGAGTATCGGATGCAAGTTCGTGACGACGCCAAGGCGATGGGAATCTCGTTGGCCGATGTCGCTGGGACGGTGCGAGCCAGCTATTACGGCGAAGAGGTGATGCGGTTGCAACGCGGCCGGCACGAGGTGCCGCTGCGGGTCCGTTATCCTCGCGAGGACCGCAACACGCTTGTCAGCTTCAATGGAATCCGAGTTCGCACCGGCGAAGGCGTCGAGCGTCCAATCAACCAAATCGCGGAGGTCGACGTGCAGCGGGGCTACGCCGAGATCCGCCGCATCAATCAGATGCGTTCGATCAGCGTAGTCGCCGACGTCGATGAATCGAAAGGGAATGCCTTTAACGTCGTCTCCGACCTGCGAGCCAATTTTGTTCCCACGCTGGAAGCGGAATTTCCCGGCGTTGAAATCATGTGGGGCGGACAACAGGAGCAAACAACCGAAACGGTCGACAGCCTGACCGTTGGATTTATCGTCGTCATGGGAGCGATGTTCCTGCTGCTGACGATCCAGTTCGGATCCAGCTGGCAAGCGATCTTGATCCTGTCGATCATTCCGTTTGGCTTCATCGGCGCGATCGTCGGCCACATCGTGATGGATATCGATCTGACGCTGTTCAGTATCTTTGGGATCGTCGCGCTGTCGGGTGTCGTCGTCAACGACTCGATCGTCTTGGTCGACTTTATCAACCGCCGCGTTCGCGACGGGCTGCCGTTACATGAAGCGATCATCGATGGCGGACGGCGGCGTTTCCGCGCAGTGCTGCTGACGTCGCTGACCACGATCGCTGGGATGTTCCCGATCCTGTTGGAACGGTCCAAAGAAGCTCAGGTTGTTTCGCCGATGGCGACTAGTTTGACCTTCGGTTTGGGGCTGAGCACCCTGATCGTGTTGATCTTTGTTCCAGTGATGTATTTGGTCACGGCCAGCATCACGGGCTCGGAAGAGGATCCGGAGCTGAGTTCGCAATTGCCCCCCGTGCCAGCGACTTAAGTTGATCCAAGCGAGGATCGTCGGGAGGGAGTTCGCCGGTCAGCCGTAGCGAAGCCTCCCGATAGTTCATCAGAAACTCGATCCAATCGAACCACGGAATCGGAGGCGTTCCCTGTTGGGTTTCGATCGATTGGTCGAGCCATTGATCCCGCGATTGCTTTGCCAACGTCCAAGCTTTGGCCGCGTCGTCGCTGCGTCCGGCTTGAGTGTAAGCGATCGCCAGCAGCGGGTAATTGATCCCGCTAGCCGGCCAGATCGTCGCTTCGTCGAGCGATTCTTCCAACCGCTCGATCGCCCGATCGATATCTCCATTGCGCAGATGGGCCCAACCGGCGACATACAACTTGGGGCCCCGAGGAATCCGCGAAGTCCGCGTCGGCCGGCCATCGGGTCTCAGCCGACGCTCTTCCAACAATTGCTCACCCAAAACCGCCAACTGTGCAGAGACCTCAGCCGACGGCTGGTCGACCAACTGGCCTCGCAAAATTGTCCCCAACGAACCGCTGCTAGATTGGGCGAGATCCTTGGCGAGTTGTTCATACTTCGCGTGATCGCCAACGTAGTCGAATAACTGCGGGACTCCCAGGAATTGCACTCCGTCGACGGGAGATCCCAATTCGAGCGCCTTGCGGTAATCGCTTGCGGCCATTTCCCAAAGCCCCATTTTGGCGTACAGCGATCCCCGCTCCATCCAAGCGTGGAAATAACGGGGCTGGGTCTGAGTCGCGTTGGTAAATGCTTCGTTGGCGTTGGACCAGTCGCCGGCGTCGGCATAGGCGCGGCCGGAGGCGATCAACGTGTTGGCGCGGCGCAAGCGGTCGGTAAATCCCTCCAGTTCCGCGTTGGAACTTTTGGCTGCGGCGGCGGCGATACGAGCCTGTTCCATCGCGTGGTAGGCCACCCGCGCCTGCCAAAGACTGACGACCGTTCCCAGCACCAACGCACCGGCAACCAGCGAGACCGTCGTCAAGGCGACCTTATTGCGTCGGGCGAATTTGGAAAAACGATACAGCGTCGACGGCGGACGGGCTTCGACCGGCTGGCCTTCCAAAAATCGAGAGACATCTTGAGCCAAGGCGATCGCACTGGGATACCGGCGGGCACGATCTTTATCGATCGCCTTCATCACGATCCAGTCGAGATCGCCACGCATCAAGGAGGTCAGTTTGGCGGGTTCCAACCGGCGGTTGGCGGAGACCGTTGTCGACAATTGATTGCCCAACGTGCTCAGCCGCGTGCTGGGACTCGGTGGTTCCTCCTCACGGATGATCCGCCGCAATTCGTCGAACCCGACGCTGTTCAAGCGGCCGACGACAAACGGCGTCGATCCGGTCAGCAGTTCATACAACAAGACTCCCAACGAATAGATGTCGCTGCGCGTGTCGACGTCGACGTTGCTCATCTCCGCCTGTTCGGGACTCATGTAGGCCGGCGTCCCGATCATCGACGCGAGCCGCGTGTAGATCGTTTTGTCGGTCAGACTTTGTCCGATCGCTTTGACGATTCCAAAATCGATCACCTTGGCGATTGGGCGGCCATCTTGCAGCGTCACTAAGACGTTCGAAGGCTTGAGGTCGCGGTGGATGATCCCCTTTTGATGAGCGTGCTGGACGGCGTTGCAGATCGAAAGAAACAGCTCCAACCGCTGCCGCGTGTCGAGTCGGTGGTTGTCGCAAAACTCGTTCAATGGAACGCCGCGGACCAGTTCCATCACAAAGTAAGGTTGCCCGGTCTGCGTCACACCGGCATCGAAGACGCGGGCGATGTTCTCATGATCCATCATCGCCAACGCTTGCCGTTCGGCCTCGAAGCGGGCGATCACTTGGCGGGTTTCCATCCCCGGTTTGATGATCTTCAGCGCCACGCGGCGACGGACCGGCACCTGTTGATCGGCGACGAAGACCAATCCGCAGCCCCCTTCGCCGATCTGTTCCATCAACTTGTAGGGACCAACCATCGTCCCCGGAGGGTGATTTGCTTCGATCGATCGAGCCACCTGTTGGGTGACCGCATCGAATGTCGGCAAGCTCGCCACGACGGGATGGTCGATCGGGTTGTCGGCGCGATCGTGTTCGGCCAACAATCGCGAGACAGCATCCAACAGTTTGGGATCCCCTTGGCAGCTTCCCTGCACGAAGGCCTCCCGCGCGCGAGGCGATTCGATTTCGAGCGCTTCGAAGAAAATCGTCTTTTCGTGCTTGGGACTCATCGGGTGGGGCAACCTCGCAAATGCCAATCCATTGGGCGGTGGTCGATTTCGGAGCGAAACTACGACCTGTTAGAATGCGAATTCTGAACGCGTCGGGGGCCAAAAATTTTTAGCAGTCCGCTTCGACCCGCAGTTCGCGTCCCAACCAGGCTCGGGCAAAGGCCCAGTTGCGTTTGACCGTTCGTGGCGAGATGCCGAGCGCCTTGGCCGACTCTTCGACGCTGAGACCGGCGAAATAACGTAGCTCGACCAGTTTAGCCATCTCCGGTTCGGTTTCCGCCAGCTTGGTGAGCGCGGCGTCGAGGTCCAGCAGTTCTTCAGCGTTGTCGGGGACGGCGACAGCATCCTCCTCGGCCAACTGGCACCGCGCCCAATCGCCGCCTCGCTTGAGACTCTTGCGATTCCGAGCGCTCTCGATCAAGATCCGCCGCATCGATTCAGCCGCCGCGGCGAAGAAGTGGCCTCGTCCATCCCACTCCTGCCCCACGTTGCTAGCTACCAACCGCATGTACGCTTCGTGCACCAGCGCCGTCGGCTGCAGCGTGTGCCCGGCAAGCTCATGCTGCATCTTCCGCTTCGCCAGCCGATGCAGTTCCGCGTAGACCAAGGGGAGCAAATCGTTGGCCGCCGCCAGATCGCCGTTGTCGATCTGATGCAGGATCTGGGTGATGTCGGACATAAAAAAGGGAGCCAATGGAAACGAAGCGACATGTTGGGCAGCTTCATTTTAATACATATTTGTCGCATGCGATCGATCAAGGCGACATCGGTCTTCCCATTTCAGGTATCCGCCGCCACGCGTCGGCAGCCAGTTTCGCGAGCGTTATTTGCTCAGTTCGCCCGCCAGAGTGCGAGCTGCCTCCGGCCACTGCTCGCGATCCCCCTCGCCAAATCCCGTCACCATCCGCCAGGTTCCCTTAAACCCCTTGGGAACGGTTTGGTTCTGAAATGCTGTCAGATAATACTTTCGATACGTTCCGACGACGTTCCAGACCTTCGACGTGCTGCCAGCCGCCTCGGGCGTTTCCAACAAACGGGAGACAGCAAATTGTTGGCTGCCCGGTTCGTAGACCGACATCCAATCGACCGCTGCATTGATGTAGAACTTGCGGTCGACGCCGTCATCGTCCAACAGCGGCTGAACCAGATCGGCCTGCGGATTGCCATCGCTTCCCGCTGCGAGCGCCGAAACCGTCGGCGTCCAGGCGTGCATGAAGTGGTAGACCAGGTCCAGCGGCGTCTCGACATCAGCCGCCACCGTGGTGGTTTCGTACAATCGATACTCTTTGATTTCGAAGACGTTGGTCAGCCGAAAACCGCGAATCTTGGACTCCCTGACAAATCGGAACGTTTCACCCGACAGCTCCGCCGTCGGAGCAACGACTTCTTTGCCGTCGACGTAGAAGGCTAGCGATTGCAATTCCTCGGGCTCGTTCTCCAAGTGCCCCGTTCCGATGAAGCCGATCTCCGGATACCGGAAGACCGTCCCGTACGCGCTCCTTTCGGTGGTCATCGGCGTGCCGCGGAAATCGATGCGGGCGGGAGTCCACTGCGATTGCCGACGCAACTTCAACGTCACCTCCCCACAACGGACGGTGATCGACGGAAGATCGGGACCGAGATTGGGAACAAACGCCTGCGCGGCAACGGGGCCACTCAAGAACAACAGTAAAAGGATGCAGCCAAATCGCTTCATTGAAAATGCAATCGCAGGACGGGTGGAACAGGGTGTTGTGTGATCGTTGGTCGACGCCGCTGGCAGCGACTAGGGGGCAGGCTGCAACAAGCAATCGCGATGCGTTGCCAGGAAGGGTGGCAGCCCCTGCAGTTCGATGAAATAGTCTTCCATGCGTCCCGATGAAGGACGCGAAATTTGCAGCGTCCAGATCTCGCCCTGTTTCGATTCGGGAGCACCAACAAATTGTTCGGGGGCCGAGATCTTCTCTTTCTGCCATACGGACTTCCCTTGCGGATTCAAGACCGAGAGGCCGACAACTTCACCTCCGTCGCCGGAGGCTTTGACGCCAAATTGCTTGGTTCCCGGGGGGACGTAGAAGTAGAGTTTGCCGACGGAGTAAACCAACCGCACGCGCCCCGTTTCGCTGGAGATGACGGTCGGGCAATTGGTCGCTTCCAAGGAAAACTTGTTCGGGCCGACATCGATTGGGATTTGGTAGATTCCGGATTCTGGAGCGACAAAACCAAGCGAGCCGGTCGTATCGAGCGGAACCTCACCGATTGGCAACTTCTTGCCGCTCGGCGCGATCGCTTCGACAACCACCGGCGTCCCGGTGTAGTTACCGACGTGGCTGTGGTTCAGCTTCAGTTCCACTGGTGTGCCGCTTTCGGCAAACAGCACAAACGTTCCCGAGCCGCGAAGCGTGAAATTGGGCTGCGGCAGCATCGCGTCGGGTTTCATCGCCTTCAACGGAATGAAAGTTGTCCCGTCGGTTTCGTATTTGGGGAACCGTTGGAACTTGTTTCCCGGATGTAGATCGTCGAGATATTTCTGATTGATTTCGACGGTCCGTTGGGTGTCGCCGGATGTCGTTTTTATCGTGCCGGTGACATCGATCAAATGCAGTTCCCTGGCACCGTCGTAGAATCCGATCAACGGTCGCTGTTGCGGATCGTGAACTTGACAGTTTTCAAAATCGACGCCACCGACGTCCAATTGGTTGCCCGCTCGCGAGGCGAAAAAAATCACTGGCGTCGTCGGTTTGCTGGCTCCTGGTTCCAGGCGGCAGTTGATGAAACGGACGCGTGCGCCGACGGCCGGTTTGCGGTTCATCGTCGCGACGGGACCGCTGCCGCCGGAGAAGTCGCAGTCGACGAATTCGATCGTGCCGGTCATCGGCCCCTGTCCCTTCCCTTCGCCGTTGGTGAAGGAGAGCGGTGCGCGATTGCTGCCGCGGGCGATGCAGTTCTCCAAGCGAATCGAGATCGGCGCCGACTTTGCGGTCAGATTGGGAAGGTAAAACGCGTAGCCGACGCCTTGGTTGTTTTCGGCGATACAGTTCCGCATCACGCAGTTGACCAACCGCTCGCTGAAATGATTGGGTTCGAAATCGATCCCGGCCATCGGCGACGTGCCGCCAGTGTCGCGCATGATCGTGTTTTCGATCAACAGATCTTCGGCCGTGATCACACTGATTCCCTGGCGGTAGTGTTTCTCGAGGACGACGTCGCGGATCACGATGTTTTTGTTGGTGACGCCGCGGGTGGCGACTCCCAAGTAGATCCCATCACCACCGCTCTCGGCCATCGTCAGCCCCAGCACCTGGACATTGCTGCTGCTCTTAATCTGCAGCGTGTGCCTCCACTCAGCCTTCTTGTACGGCGGCTTGGCGTAATCGTCGCGATGCATCCGGAAGGTGGCACCCTCGCCGCGGATCGTGACGTTCTTTTTGCCAGTCACGCTCAGCAGCGAATCAGTCGATCCCTTGAACTCTCCCTTCTTCGCCTGCAGGACAGCTCCCTTTTCGAAGATCAGTTCCTGGTTGCTGGCGGCCTGCAGCGGAGTGACGATCCAGGGCCGGCCCATGTCCTCGACGATCACTCGCTTGGCACCCGAATCGATGGCACTCTGCAACGCCGCCGTGGAGTCCTCGGGATCGAAGCCCCACCAAGCGGCTCGCGCTTCGGTCCGCTTGCCCGATCGAACCTCATCGATCGCGGATTGATTGACGCCAGCATTGGCCAGCAAAGTCGCGGCGACTAACAAACTTCCAGCAAACAGATTCATCGAGGGGGCTCGTGGCAAGGTGGAGGGAATATTGGGCGGGAGTTGTACGATTCTAATGAGCGGCCGGGCGAAGTGCGAGTCTGGCATTGGCGAGAGTGACCTGTAGAAAACCGTCGCCAATCGCCCGGCAGATCGCGTTTTTCGTTTTTTTTCCAAAATCATCCCAATAAACGGGACGGCTGAAACATCGTAGCTTCTGACGCGACCGTCCGGTAAAATGCGGCTCGCCCTGCGATAGCCAAAACAAAGTCTCGGCAGCCCCTGCCAACCACCTTCCTGCTCATCCCCACCGTCAAAAGGATTTCCGAAGATGATCAATCGCCGCAAGATGTTGATGGGGACTGCCGCCGGAATGGGAGCTGCGTTGGGTGGACCGTTGGTTCCGAATCGAGTGCAAGCCGCGGCAGCTCGGCCTGGAACGCCGCGACGCGTGATCTTCTTCTTGCAAAACCAGGGCTTCGATCCCGCGACCTGTATCCCTCAGGGGCTCGATCACGATGCATCGCTTTCGGGGATCACATTGCCCGAACCGGTTCAGGCGTTGGAACCTTACAAAGACAAGATGACGATCATCAACGGGCTGCATGGTCGGCACACCAGTCCATCGCACAGCGCGTTTTTTGGAGCGTTGGGTGGCTACCGCGGTGGGATCGGGATTCCGCCCAGCGGCGCGACGATCGATCATGAGCTGAGTCAGTTGCTGCCCGAGACGATCCTGCCGCATCTGTGTATCGGAATGGATGCGTTGGAAAACATGATCTCGCGTCCGACCTTGGCGACGCTTTCGGCAGCCGGTCCTGGCAAGCCGCTGTTCATGCACTCCAACCCCAACGATCTATACCAGATGATCTTTGGTGGGATCGCGACTGGGGATGTCAAGCAGCGGTTCGAAGCCCGATCGCGGGTCTTCAATCGCGTCGAGCAACTGGCCGGTCAGCATGGCCGCTCGCTTCCGCAGGGTGATCGCGAGCGGTACGGCAGCTACGTCGATGGCTTCCGCGAGATCAACGGGCTCCGCGAGCGATTGGCTGGCGTTTCGGATCATCTGAAAAAGTTTGCTCCCGAATATGGCGACAAGTTCCTCAAACCGGAATTCGAAACCGACTGGCACGATTCGCTGTTGGATGTCGGAATCGCAACACTCAAAGCCGGCCTGACCAATGTCCTAACGATCGGTTCGGGACGGGGCGAGATCTTCGGCGCGTGGAAGGGACTGGGGATCGCACAAGCCGGTCACAACCTTGGCCACATGGATCAACCTGACAATCCGATCTGGATCAAGATCCGCCAATACAACTGCCAGATGCTCGTCAAATTGATGAAAGAACTGGAATCGGTTCCGGAAGGGGACGGAACGATGATGGACAACACGTTGATCGTCTACACCAGCAACAACGCGAACAAGCAGCACACAAGCGGCGACAACTGGCCCTTCATCCTGTTGGGCAATTGTGCGGGGCGGCTGAAGACGGGGCAGTTCATCCAGATGAACGACAAGCGTCCGATCAATGCCCTCTACACCACGCTGCTGCATGCGGTCGGCGACACGCGCGACCGATTCAACATGAACAAGAATACGGCGGGAGTTCACGACACCAAGGTCGGCCCGATCGAAGAGATCATGGCCTAACGCGACTTGACGGCTGAACATTCGCCTCAGCTGTGAACGACGAATCCGATCTCAATCTGCAATCCGCGGCGTGCCACTGACTTTGAAACCGATGCCAATGCTCCGACTCTCCTCATTGCTTGCGTTTTTGCTGATCGTCCCTTCGCTTGGATCGTGGGCGGTGGCCGATCAGCCGCCGATGTCGGGGGCGACGGCGACAGCGTTTCTCCATCAGTACTGTATCGATTGTCACGACGCCAACACGCAGGAAGGTGGCGTCGCTCTGGATGAACTGTCCGACGTCACCATCGACAACGCCGAGCTTTGGAAGACGGTTTGGGAACAGGTTGCGCTAAAAGAGATGCCGCCGGCGGAAGAATTGCAGCCCGATCCGATCCTGCGTTGGAAGCTGTCGACGTGGATCACCGCGGAATTGCAGCGGGCGATGAAGGATCATGGCGGTTTCGAGACGCATCGGCATCCGACCAAGGGGAACCATCTGGATCACGACCTCTTGTTTGGCGAGATCCCCGACTGGATCGAACCGACCTCGACGCCGGCGCGGCTGTGGCGTTTGCATCCTCAGGAACATCTGACCCGTTTGAACGCGTTGATCACGCGCGAGCCCGACTACGATCCGAAGCGGCCCGGACTGCGAACCCGCGGCGATCACATCAATCCGAATCTCGACGGCGAAGTGAAAGTCTATTACGGGCTGGATCGCGTGATCGGTTGGGTGGGCGGCACGGCCGCATACGCCGCCGCGATCACCGGATTCCCGCCGATGCTGACGACTGAAAATCACCATGGCCTGCGAAACTATGCCAACCTCTATTCGGTGAACGGATCCGAAGCGACTCAGATCGCCAACACGGCCGAAGACATTTTGCGGTTCATGGCTTATGGGCCCGATGCCGAACCGTACCAGTTCGCCGACAAGGTCGGCCAAATCGACAAGAAGTACAAACATGGCGATCTGCGTGGGCTGGCGCAGAGCCTTTTTTATGGCAAATCCCCCAAGCGCCCGATCACTCCCGTCCACGACCTGATGGCCAAGGAGAAAGATACGCAGCAGGATCGAATCGCGGCTGTCAATTATCTGTTTGAAGCCCTGACCTGCCGCCCACCGTCCGACGCGGAGACCGCCGAATATCTGGGCCTGTTAAACGACGCGATCGCGGACCTGGGGAAAAAGGAAGGGGCATTGCTCGGTTTGACGCCGATCTTCTTGGATCGCGACGCGCTGTTTCGTCCCGAGCTGGCCGAATATGGAACGCCCGACCAATATGGCCGCGTCCTTTTGCAGGACCAAGAGCTGGCGTTGGCGATCAATGCGGCTTTCAGCTACATCCCGCCCGACGAAGCGTTGCAGCAAGCGGTTGCCGACGGGCGTTTAAAGACACGGCAGGATGCAAAACGCGAGATCGAACGGATTCTGGCCGACGACAGTATTCGGAAGCCGCGCGTGTTGCAGTTCTTTCGCGAGTTCTTCGATTACGACCGGGCAGGCCATGTCTGCAAGGACAACAAAGCGTTGATAAGTGCCGGCGGTGAGTTCAACGCCGAGAAGCACTATCGGGCGATGTTTGCGATGACCGCCAACACCGATCGTTTGATCGAACTGATTCTGCAGGAAGACAAAAACGTTCTGGGCGAGCTGCTGACCACCGACCGCGTCGTCTACAACGCACCGCAGGATGCACCTTACTTTGGCCAGTTCATCAGCTCCGATCCGCCACCGAAGCCAAAAGCCGTCGAGGGGAAGAAGACCGCCCGACAGATGCGGCGGGTGACGATTCAAAATGCGAAGCTGCCCAAAGGGGAAACGATTCACGCCCGCGTTGCCCAGGTCGTCAAACCGCTGAATACGGCCCGAACGCTGACGACTCTGCCGCCCGATCAGCGGCGAGGGATCCTGACGCATCCCAGTTGGTTGGTCGCGCATACCGATGCGATGGACAACCACGCGATTTTGCGTGGCCGTTGGATTCGCGAGCGTCTGCTTGGCGACGCGGTCCCTGACGTTCCGATCACTGTCGATGCGATGTTGCCCGTCGAGCCGAAGTCGACGTTGCGGCATCGGATGCGTGTGACGCGAGCCGACGAATGTTGGCGTTGCCACCGCAAGATGGACCCGCTGGGGCTGCCGTTTGAAATGTACAACCATCTTGGACTGTACCGGACCGAAGAGCAGAAGAAGCCAGTCGACACGAGCGGCGCGATCAGCGACAGCGGCGATCCCGAAATCGATGGGCCGGTCGAAAACGCGTTGGAGATGATCGATCGCTTGGCGACCAGCCAACGCGTGCAACAGGTTTTCGTCCGCCACGCCTTCCGTTTCTGGATGGGCCGCAACGAAACGGTCCACGATGCCCCGGTATTGCAGGACGCCTATCAGGCTTATCAAGAGAGCGGCGGCAGCATGAAAGCTCTGCTCGCATCGCTACTCACCTCCGACGCCTACCTCTATCGCACGGTCGATCGGGCAGGAGAAACGACAACGCGTCAGCAGCAGCGGGGCGGATCTTGAGCCAACGACTGTTCTATTGGTCCCTGACGGCGGCTCTGGCCGGCTTTCTGTTTGGCTTCGATACCGTCGTGATCTCGGGAGCGGAGAAAACGATCCAAGCTCTGTGGGGCCTGGGCGATTTCGAGCACGGGCTCGCGATGAGCATGGCGCTCTGGGGAACGGTCGTCGGGTCGCTGATCGGCAGCTGGCCCACCGACCGATTCGGCCGCACGAAGACATTGATAACGATCGGGCTGCTGTACCTGTTGTCGGCGGTTTGGTCGGGACTGGCGACCGACGTCTATTCGTTCATGATCGCTCGCTTTCTCGGTGGGCTGGGGGTCGGCGTCTCCACCGTCGCAGCGCCACTCTACATTTCGGAAATTGCTCCACCGGAACACCGCGGTCGCTTGGCCGGAATGTTTCAGTTCAACATCGTCTTTGGGATCCTGATCGCGTTCGTCTCCAACATGCTTTTGGGCGGGCTTGGTGCCAATGCCTGGCGGTGGATGTTGGGAGTCGAAGCGATACCGGCGTTGATTTACGGCGCGATGTGCTTCGGGCTTCCCGAGAGCCCGCGATGGTTGATCGGTCGTCGCGAGGACCGCGAGGGTGGGATCGCCGTGCTGCGGTTGATTCATCCCGAATCGACCGAAGCTGAGATCCAGGCGGAAGCGGACGCCATCGCATCGGTCGCTCACGAAACCTCCAGCACTGGTGGGTTTTGGAGCGCGAGGATGTCCAAGCCGATCATGCTGGCGTTTCTAGTCGCCTTCTTTAATCAGATGTCGGGGATCAACGCGATTCTCTATTTCGCACCGCGGATCTTCGAAATGACAGGTTTGGGCGAAAGGGGAGCGCTGCTGCAGTCGATTGGGATCGGTATCACCAATCTGATCTTCACCTTCATCGGCCTCTGGCTGATCGACCGACTGGGACGCCGCACGCTGTTGACGGTCGGATCGTTCGGCTACATCACGTCGCTGGCGCTCTGTTCTTGGGCCTTTTTCACCGAGAACTTTGCGATCGTACCGGCCTGCATTTTTGCTTTCATCGCAGCTCACGCCGTCGGCCAAGGCGCGGTCATCTGGGTGCTTATCTCGGAGATTTTCCCCAACCGCCACCGCGCTCAAGGGCAGTCGTTGGGAAGCTTTACGCACTGGATCTTCGCCGCGCTACTGACGCTGTTCTTTCCGTCGATGGTAACGATGTTTGAACCGGGCTACGTGTTTGGATTCTTCTGCTTCATGATGATGCTGCAACTGGCGTGGGTGCTATTCATGGTCCCCGAAACCAAAGGGCGTCCGCTGGAGCAGATCGAACACGATTTGGGGATGCGGAAGTAAGTCGAGCCTTGCTCTTTGCATCGATCGGCAGCATCGGCCTCGCTCAGTGACGCGCGGCCTGCGGAATGCAACGGCCGCGGTTTCCCGGACCGTTGCTTCAACACAGCCTACCGTTACAGTCCGGCCAACGGAAAACGTGGACAGTTTCCAACCGATTCAAATTCGGTCGGCGCGATGAACAGGCTGCCCGCCTGCGGCGCGTCGGCTTGCCGATCCTCGGGCATATGCTCGACCGCCGTCGTGATCACCAGATGCACCTTGCCATCGTGCTCGATCAGGTTGGGGCAGGTATTCTGCGGCGAACCGGGAGTTTCCCAGACCGTCACTAATTCGCCCGACTTCATGTCGTATTGCCGCGTCTCGCCGTGCGGTGCGGGGTTCGGGTTGTAGATCGAAACGATCACCGATCCACCGTCGGGCGTCACGATCGCGCCGTCGGGAACTCCCGGGTCGGCGGTCAGATCGACGACGACTTCCGCATCACCCAACGTACCCGCTGCGATGTCGATCGGATAGCGAACGATCTTCCGCGTCGGCGAGTCGATGTCGATCAAGAAGGTTTTGCCGTCGACCTCCACGATCGCTTTGCCATTGCTGCAGACCTGGTCGTTGCGCAATTGGATCAGACTGCCATCGCTGCCTCGCCACAGATAAAGCCCCGCTTTGGGCGTCTTGAATTCCAGATCCTTGGTCCCGAAGATCAGATTGTTTTCCCAGACCAAACCGTCGTTGATCACGGTCCCTTCGACCGTCCCATCGATGTTCTCGTAGAAGGGAGACCACGTCATGTCCGACGGATGAAAGATCCCCAACGTCCGTTCGCAACCGGCGACAAACGAATGTCCGTCGTCGCAGGGGAATGCAAATCCAGGACGACCAGGCAAAACGTGCGATCGATTGTTGCCGGATTCAAAATCGAAAACGTTCAACGATCCTTGCGTCGCATCGGGACCATGCTGAATCGCAACCCAGCTCATCTTGGAAGGGCCGTTGGGATAGGGCCCTTCGGGAAGGAAACGCAATGCCGCATCGGACGGTCGGTAAAACGGAGTCGCAGTGATTCTTTGAGTCATGGCAGTTGGTGACGTTGGATGCTGGAGTGATGATTGTGACGAATTCGCAATCCGAGCCCGCGGCAGCGCGTCGCAGCGATGCGGTATTCCGCTGGCCTCACGAATGTTACCAGCCCTCGCGACGCGGGGCCATTGTGGGGAGGTATCGAACCAGCGAGTGCCGCCGATTGCAGAGAGATCAATCGGTAGACGTGTCGCAAAAGGCGCGGCCTTTCGACCGTGGGAGCACCGCAGAATCGGAGCGGTCACGAATCGGAGCGGTCACGAATCGGAGCGGTTACGAATCGGAGCCCCCCACGAGACGTGGAGTTTCTCACTCGCTTGCGCTTCGTGCTAGTATGAGATGCTCAGGGCATTCACTCGCTTGCGCTTCGTGCTGGTATGGGACGAAGGCGCAAGTGAGATGGGAATTGCGGCGGCGTTGACGTTTTCGGCGGTTTGGCCGATCAGTGCTTGAAGTGTCGGCGGCCGGTGAAGACCATCGGGATTCCGTGGTCGTTGCAGGCATCGATCACGTCTTGATCCTTGCGTGAACCGCCCGGTTGGACGATCGCGATCACACCCGCTTCGGCTGCCATCGGAATCGAATCGGGGAATGGGAAAAACGCGTCCGATGCCAACACGCTTCCGGTCGATCGCTCGCCAGCTTTTTCGATCGCGATCTCGACGCTGTCGACACGGCTCATCTGCCCCGCTCCCACGCCGACCAGCGACGTGTCGCTCGCCAGCACGATCGCGTTGCTCTTGACGTGCTTGACCATTTCCCAAGCAAAGTAGATGTCGTCCCAGACCTCGTCTTCAACGGTTTCGGCTGTGACGGTCTTCCATTGCAATGGAACCGCCGCTTGGCGATCGGCATCTTGAACCAAGATCCCACCGCTGATGAAGCGTTGTGCCAATGGCGGCATCGGATCTTCCAAACGACCAACTTTCATCAGTCGCACGTTGTCGCGCCATTTTGGTTTGGTTGTCAGCAGACCGACAGCGCTGGCTTCGAAATCGGGAGCGACGATCGCTTCGATGAACAGCCCCGGTTGGCAGAGCAATTCGGCAGTCGCCAGATCGACGGTGCGGTTCAACCCCAAGACCGATCCGAAAGCGCTTAACGGATCGCCCGCCATCGCCTTCTCGACAGCACTCGCCAGACTCTGTCCGGTCGCAGCGCCGCAGGGGTTGTTGTGTTTCATGACCGAGGCGGCAGGCTGAGCGAAACCGCGAACGATTCCCAACGCCGAATCGAGATCCAACAGGTTGTTGTAGGAAAGCTCTTTGCCGCTCAACTGCATCGCGTTGACAAGGTTCGCCGACGTCGAAATCTCATTGGCGTACAACGCAGCGCGTTGGTGCGGGTTCTCGCCGTATCGCAGCACCGCCTTGCGACGGAACGTTTGCGTGATAACAGGGGGGAAGTCGCCGCGAACCGACTCGCCACGCAGATAGTCGGCGATCGTGCGGTCGTATCGACTGCAGTGGTCGAACGCTTCCCACGCCAACGTGCGACGCAGCGTGCTGCGGGTACCGCCGTGCGTTTGAATTTCGTCGACGATCGCGGAGTAATGTTCGGCGCAGGTCGCGATCGCAACGTGCGAGCTGTTTTTGGCAGCGGCGCGGACCAAGCTGGGGCCACCGATGTCGATCTGTTCGATCGCTTCAGCGGTCGTCACGCCGGGGCGCGAGATCGTCGCTTCGAAGGGATACAGATTGACGACCACCAGATCGAATTGCTCGATATCGTGTTCGGCGATCGCATCCATGTGCTCGGGCTTATCGCGGCGTGCCAGGATTCCGCCGAAGACTTTTGGATGCAACGTTTTGACACGTCCATCGAGCATTTCGGGGAAGTCGGTGTAGTTGGCGATATCCTCGACCGAGATCCCCGCATCCTCCAAGTGCTTGCGAGTGCCTCCGGTGCTGAACAGCGTAACACCCGCGGTTTGCAGCGCGAGTGCAAAATCGACCAGCCCAAGCTTGTTGCTGACACTGATCAAAGCATTTCGGACGGGGACAACGTCGGTCACAAATCAAATTCCTGCACAGGGGGAGCGAGCTAGCGCATCGGCATCAAGCCAACCGACGCGGGATAGCTGTTTGTGTAAGGATTTGCGACACTCAGGTCAACCCGGTGCGATCAATTGCGAGCCCCGACCGGCTGCATCGGTTCGGCAAATTCGACAGGCATCACGACGTCGGCGGCCCATCGCAAACGAGGGTTTCGGCAGCGGCTGAGGTTGAAATTCCGCGGCTCTTCGCGGCAAAGACAGAGTGCCAGAAAATGTTCCGACGATGTGAAACGGATCGGGCTGATCACGCGCCGGGTGTGGCGACCGTGACAATCCATATAATCCATTTCAACCACCAAATCGTCCGATTGCTGCATCGCTCGTCGTAATAGTTCTCGCATCGCTTGGTACTCCTTCTTGCTTGCTCGATCCCTTGTGGATCCTTGTCGATCTCACTACCCCAATCATCGCCTGTGACTCGGACACGTCCGGTCAAAGGCGATGGCAAACCAATCGGTTTCCTTATCGGCTGGGGCGATCAGCGTGTCTCATATCCTACCGGCTGCGTCCAGGCCTGTTTCTTCTGGTCCTTAAACGACGGGCGATCGGCCCCTTCGCTGGACGTCACGGTCGCTCGTACGTACAAATCGCCGGGCTGCATCGTGTAGGTCGCCACGTTCCCTTCCTGCTTGGCGAATTCCACCCCGATTTTCTCTTTGGCTGGCATCAGCGTCTTGTCAGCATCGGGAGCAATTCGCGTTCCGATGAACTGAGTCGTGTAGGTTTCGCCCGCTTCAGGATCGATCTTCACGGTCAACGTACGCGATTCGGGATCAAATGTCACGTCCTGCAGACTGACGCCGCTGGACGCATAAAAGTCGCCGCGTCGCAACGCTTGGATCAGGTGTTCGGGAGTCAGATATTCCGATCGGACCATCACCCAGCCGCGGCCGGTGAGGCTTCGCGACAGCATGCCATCGTGGTAATCGTGGCTATCGTCGGTCGCCAGGCCCAACAGCGGCGTCGCCTCCAAAACGGTTAACCGCATCGCGTTGGCGATGTCCCACATGTGTTCGATCGATGGACGCGTGGCATCGCCCAAGTGGTTCACCCCCGGGCGCCCGTTGTAGACTTCGAAGAACTGCTCCGAGGTGACTTGAGCCATCTCTTCCGCGGTGATCGCCCAGCCAAAGTTAGGGTGATTCAGGTGCATCAGAACTTCGCGACCCAAGCGTTTCGACTGCTCCTCGACCGCTCGCAAATTGTTCGACATCGCTTCGACGGGAGTCGCTCCGCCCATCGGCTTGATCAATTCGCCGACGTTGGAAACATTCATGTGGATTGGTTTTCCGGCGGCGCGGTCGCTTACCTCTTCTCCTGGAATCAGGATGAATTGCCCTCGGTCTTCGACCAAATACCGAAATTCATCGAACGGTTTCAGCCGCACTTCCAAGTCGTCCCCCTCCCCGCGAGTTTCCACCCACGATCCGCCAAACCGCGCCTTGTACTTGGCAAGCGCCGATTGCCCGCCGCGCTTAGCGATTGCGGTCTGCTTCATCCAACGCTGCCCGAGCCCCAATACGTTGTGGTCGGAGATGACGAGAAAGTTGTAGTCTTGGGTGCGATACCACTCGGCGATCATCTCGGGAAAATCATCCCCATCGCTCCACAGCGAATGCGTGTGCATGTTCCCTTTCCACCAACGCAGCGTCGGCTGGGCCGGCACGGGATCCTCGGCAACGCCCACGAGAGCGAAACAACTGATCAGCAGGCAAGTCGCGAGCAGGGGGCGGAGTGTCAGACAGTGGGAGTAGGGCATGGCGAGGGGCAGGTCCGTTGGTAAGAGGTGAAAGGGAAGGGGCGCGGGGGTGGAGCGAGGAGAGCAACGATTGCCAGGAAGCCGCAATCAAGCGTTCCCAAACAATCGACGCGATCCAATCAACCAGTCCTAACGCTGAACGATCGGGGGTCGCATTATACTGGGGAACCGCCCCGCCGGGTTCAGCCGCGGCGGGTTCTAACATACAATTCACAATCGCAACCAAACGTGGCATGCGAGGTTCCAACCGACGTGGACCATCCCGAGCGAGGATCTCAGCGGGGTTGCTTGCCGAGACGTTGTTAATTTGCAAAATTGGTATCGCAACGGGCGATGCGGCCGGCCGCATCGGCGGTCGCCGATGCAAGCCACGCCGATGGGACTTTTCGCCGATCGCCGATTCGGCTCTTGCCACGCAAACGAGCGTCCGAAATCGGCCGACGCGTTTACTCTACAGATCTTATTGGACCGCCAGAAGGAAGCCGCGTGACCAATCTAACACCAGCGGATGACGAAACCGCTGATTCTGTCTCCGCTTTGGACGACGCCAACGACGAACTCACCGACGACGAGACTCTGTCGCCCGAACCGACCAGCGACGACTCGCCGATCAAAGGGAAACGGATCGCGTTTGCCGGCAAGCTGGGAGGCTTATCGCGACGCGATGCGATGCGGTTGATCCGCGAACACTCGGGAATCGCATGCGACCAACCGTCGATGGCGGTCGACATCGTCGTGATCGGTGCCGAAGAATCGCCGTTGGCCGAAGGGGATCTACTGTCCGACGAACTTTGCGAAGCGGCCGCCCGCGGCGAAATCGAAGTCCTTTCGGAAACCGAGTTCTGGCAGCGGCTGGGATTGGTCGAAGCCGAACAAGCTGTCAAACGACTCTACACGCCGGCGATGCTGGCCGATCTGTTGGGCGTCTCGGTCCGCGTGATTCGTCGCTGGCATCGCCGCGGCCTGATCGTGCCGGCCCGAACTGTCCACAAGCTGCCCTACTTTGAGTTCCAAGAGATCGCGACCGCTCGCCGATTGGCCGAACTGCTTGCTGCCGGAGCCAGCGTTGCGGCGATCGAACGGAAACTGGAATCGCTCTCCCAGGTCCTGCCGAGCGTCGACCGGCCGCTGGCACAGCTGTCGGTAATCATCGAAGGGAAACAGCTGCTGCTTCGCCAAGGCGAGGGGCTGATCGAACCGGGCGGGCAACTGCGAATCGATTTCGACGCCTTGCCGTTGGAAGACGATCCCGAACCGGAGACGAACCCGTCGGTATTGGCGTTTGGAAACTCGGATCCCGAACCTGTCGAGGAAGAGGGCGAGATCGATCCGTTGCAACAGAAGGCCTTCGACAGCGAAGACGACGGAGAATTCGAAGCCGCGATCGACTGCTACCACGCCATCTTGGCTCGCGATGGAGCCAGGGCGGACATCAGTTTCCAGCTGGCCGAATTGTTCTACCGAATGGGCGAATCGTGGGCGGCTCGCGAACGGTATTTGATCGCGATCGAATTGGACCCCGACTTTGTCGAAGCCCGGGCGAGCCTAGGCGGCCTGTTGGCCGAGATGGGGCGCAAAGAATTGGCCGTGGCGGCGTTCCGCGGAGCGTTGCGAGTTCACGACGATTACCCCGACGTGCACTACAACCTGGCGAGAACGCTGGACGAATTGGACCGCGAGATCGAAGCCGACCATCACTGGCGGCGGTTCTTGCAACTGGCCCCCGAGAGCCCTTGGGCGGCAGCGGCCCGAGAGCGTTTAAATCTCGATCCGGAACCCGTTTAGCGAGCGTAGACGGGGACGAAGCTGACTCGGTATTGCGGATAGACGATGCTGCTTCGCATCATCGGCATGTCCGATGCGGTGGGTCGCAGCGGCGAATAACCGCGCCACGCGTTGTATTCCATCCGCGCTCGTCGCTGACGCGATTTTTCCATTGCGATTTGTTGTCGCAGCTGGGCGACGGTCAACGCTTGCGGTTGCGAGTTGTAGGATGTCGATTCTTCCAACACGATCCGCCCTGGTGCGGGAAGTTCGTTGTCTTGCGCGGTTGCGTGGGACGAAGCCAACGCGACGACGGCGAGCATCGCAATTGAGGTAATGCGTTTCATTCTGGCACAGCCTTTGGATCGTGGTGGGTTTGGTTTGCGTTAGAACCGCCAATATCCTGTTGTTCGACCTCCAGGTTGTTTGCTCCACACACTACCACCCTGCTAATTGGTTTTCGGTTAGAGAACCGTTCGCGTCGTTGCGATCAAGTAAAGGCTAACGTCCAAGAAACTCGGCAACGGCAGGCCGATCTCGTAACGATCGGCTCGCTTGCATCCGAATCGGTAAACCGGAAGGCTTCCCGATTCGTGCAAAGTGGCCTTTTGCTCCCCTAGACCCGCCATCCATGCCTTTAACTTTGGCGAGGATTGCGTTAAGTTTGGGCGTTCGCGATTGGTAACAAACCTACAAACCATGTCCCTTTTGGAGAAAACGATGAAACGCTACTTAACTGGCATCGCCCTGGCTGCTTGGATGATTTCGATGGTTGGATGCGCTCCTGCCGATCAAGGCGCTGACGTTAGCACCGACGCACCTGCAGCAACCGAAGCTGCCGATGGTGGCAACACCACGACCGCAGCTGAAACTCCTGTTGCAGCTGAAGAAGCTCCAGCAGCTGAGTAATCGCGAATCCGGGATTCCGGATCGCATAAAGAATATTGCAACAGCGTCGCGTGAATTTACTGTTTCACGCGACGCTGTTTTTTTATGCGCCATCGGCTCGCGTACAGCGGACTATTTCGCTCGCTCGCGAATCGGCATTCCATTTTCTCCCGACGTCGACTGCGCTCCGGTCAGCAGTTCCTTGGGGAACGATCGCAGATGCAGATCGCGCTGCGGGAAGGAGATCTCGATCCCGGCTGCGTTAAACTCGTTATGGATGTTCGTGTGCAGTTCGTGAACTGTCGACAAACGATTGTCCAACGACGCCAGATAACAACGTATCACCAGGTCCAACGTGCTGTCGCCAAACCCTTCAAAGGTGATCACGGGGCTTGGATCTTTGGAGATGTTCGGATGATCGTCGCAGATCCGCCGCAGCACCTCGCAAGCGTGTTCGGTATTGGTGCCATAGGCGACGCCAACGTTTACGACCAAGCGATTTGTCGTGTCGGAGAGGGTCCAGTTGACCAACCGGCCGGTGATCAGATCTTTGTTGGGAATGATCAACTCCTGGCGATCCCAGTTGATCACAGTCGTGGCTCGCATCCGGATCTTAGAGACCGCTCCGGTCGTGCCGTCGATCGTGACCACGTCGCCGACTCGCAGCGGTTGTTCAAACAGCAGGATGATCCCGCTGATAAAGTTCGCAAAAATCTCCTGCAAACCAAACCCGAGACCGACACCCAACGCGGCGACCAACCACTGGATGCTCTCCCAGCGGACGCCGACCGATCTCGCCGCCAACATAATTCCAGCGGCTAACATCACATAACTGCTGAGCGTCTTGATCGCGTACCGCGCCGCGTTGTCCAACGGCAACCGCTGCAACAGCGTCGTCTCCAACAGACCGGGCAAGTTGCGGACGGCGATAAACGTCAGCGCGATCAACGGGGCGACGATCACGATATCCCCAATCGTTAACGGATCGCCACCGGGATTCGACGCCGGGATGATCGTAAACCGATCCAAGTAGTCGACCGCCGGCAGCACGCTGGTCCAGATCCATGCGAATCCGAATAGCCCGGCAACGGTCAGCGTCGTCGAGATCAAACGCATCGTTTGCGCACTCGCCTCGCGAATGTTGACCTCCGGAATTTCAGTCAGCTCGATCGGCGAACGGTCCGCGGTTTCGGAAGCCGCCATCCGATCGCGAACCTGTTGAATCGCCATCGCGCGGCGGTTCAGGATCGCCCATCGCCGCATCACACCACCAACCAAGATCAACGCGACAGCTAACATCAACGTCTTGTAAAGCTGATGGGCTAACTGGTTTGCGCTGTACGTGTATCCGGCCAACGACATCAGCCCCAACAGCAGCGGAGTGCAGGAGAACGCCGTGTGCCAGACGACTCGCAACCGATCGATCCAACCGTCGCGGTGCTCCAGCAACCACAGCGACAGCGCGCCGGTCTTCGGATGCATGATGCCCCGCACGAACCAAGCGGTTTGCAGCATCAAAACAAAAAAGACCAACCGTCCTAGCGACGTTTCCCAGCGGACGTTTCCGCAGTGTGTCAGCAATGCCCATACGAAGACAAACGGCAGCGCCAGATCCATGTACCATCGCAGGTGCATCCGCGACGTGGTGGCCGATCGATCGGACCATCCAAAGTGTGCTCGGGCCAGCCCGCCGGGGCGAACAACTTGGCGGATCAATTCCAACGGCGCGACGAACATTGCCGCGAACAATAACCCGTAACCCGTCGCTTCGACGTACGAAGGGAATTTGTCGGCATAAGCCAACTGCCAGCCCGGGATCGCTAATGCCAACGGCAACAACAACGCCAAGACAAGCGTCGTTAAGATTGCCGACCACGTCGGCTTCATATCGACCGACGTCCCGCGATTCGCATCGGCCCCAAGATCCTGCAACCGCCGCCGCAACCGCGGCCCGGCGAACAGCAGCATCAGCAGGCACGCGCCCCAAGTCACGGTCAAAAAGATGTTCTCCTGAGCCTCCTCCCACAACGCATTGACGACGCTGCGAAGATTGGCAGGATAGACGAGCCCTTGGAACGCTCGCCAAGCCAGCGGGAAATCGTCCCAGCCCAAACGCTCAGCACTGCGGAACCACAACACACGACCAGCGATCATCGTTTCGAAACGGTGAATCGACTTCATGTAGTCCTGCTGCTCGACGCTCTTGTTCAGCAGCGTGTTGCGGTAGTTGTTTGCATCTTGTTCGATCTGTTCGAGCAAGCGTTCGAGGACCTTGTAGTCCGACGCCGTCCGTTCATTCCCTTCCATATGACTGGACGTTTGCCGCGAGATCGATTCGCGGACCAATCCGATCTCGGTCAACAGCGACCGCATGTCATCGAGCTCGTCGTTGGTTTGGACCATCTGTCGCCGCAGGTTGGTCTGATTCGGCAATGACGCGCGCTTCTGCTGCAGCATCAACCCCATCGCACTGCTCAACCCGCTGTCGTTCTCCAACTCCTTCTCGACCTGCGCGTTGATCGATTCGTATTCCAGCTTCAGTTTGTCCGACTCTCGGGACAGTTCCGCCAATTCGGCTTCGACATCGGCTTGGCCTTGCACCACCGACTGCCACGACGAAGCGATATCGCGGGTTTCGATCGTCAATTCGCCATCGGCCAACGGCGTCTTTGCGATCTGTTCCTCGAACTCGAGGATCCGCCGTCGGACCTTGAGCACGCGATCCTCGGCGAAACGTTTCGCGATCTCGGTAGCGCGGGCCTGCAACCGCTGCTCTTCCAGCTTGGCCAATTTGATTCGCGCTTCCATCAACGGCCGTTCCAGCTCGAACGTCGTCTTCTCCTGTTGGTAGACGGCCAACTGCTGTTGCAGCAATCCGATGCTGGCCATCTGCAACCACTGCTGAGCCTGCGTTGAAAACGGCAACGCCTGCTCGGTCGCTTTGGGCGCAGGCGCTTGCAGGCGAGCGTTCAACAATTCGCGGGTGTCCGAAAGCAATTGCGGCAGCGCGGTCAGGCGTTCGCTGCGAGTGCTTCGCGCCGCTTCGAGTTCCTGCCGCTGTTGCCGCGCATCGGCCACCGCCTGATCCGCCGCCAACTTCGCCGCCTGCAATTCGTCGGGAGACCCGAAGAACTCCGGGTCGGGAGCCCCCGCCGCCTCGGCTTGATCCAAAGCTTGTTCCGCCGCCGCCGTCGCTTCGGGAGCGTTTTTGGCAGCCTGCTTCAGCGCCTCCAGCCGCGTCGCCGCCGCTTCGGTCTCGGTCATCTTCTGCAGCGTCTCATCGATCGTCGCTAGCAGTGCGGTCCGCGCCTCGTCATCCAAGTCCTTGCTTTGGTCGATCTCATCGCGACGCCGCTTGATCGCCTCCACCTTGGGCAAGTGCGGCGTTTCGCCGCTGGCCGACGCAGCGATCGGTGCCGCGCTTGCGGCCGGTGCCGCCGCCGGCGGTTGCGCATCTTGAGCGGTGCCGTAGGTCGCGACTGCAACGACCAGCATCAGGCTCGCAAAAATGAATCGATGAGAGAGCCAAACGGTTCGGGACCTGCTGCACGATCCGATTCCATCGGCAGCTTCGTTCGATCCCATTGGCTGGAACGTCTGCTTGTTACGCAGCCCCGTTTCGACGTGCGGTTTTTCCGAGACGAACCGCCTCACCGCGACCCGCCGTGGCGGCTTCCGCACTAAACCGAGAGTTTTTTCAGACGCGTCGACGATTCGATTCCTTACATATTCCATCATAGGCCCGATGATCCGATAAGCTCGCGATCGGCGAAAGGGCACTTCGGTAATTCGCTGCCGCCTCTTCGCTGCTGCAGGTGGCGACGAAGCTGGAACGACTGCACCGTTTCGGCGGACCGCACGCCCGACACTGGACATTTTTGGAAACTATTTACCCTTAGGGGGTGAATCCGAGGCCGCGATCCGATATTCTTCCACGCTTGCTACCGGGCAGATCCAGTGCCTGCCTCCCCCTTCCTGCCTCGGTTTGGGAACCGCCTCAAGATGTATTTGCTCGCCCTTACAGCGGCCGCGGTCAATCCGCAGCCTGCCCCCAACGAATTGCCGCAGGCTCTCGTGATCGCGCTCAGCGGGATGTTGATCGTCGGATCGGCGCTGCTGCTGATCTGTCTGTTCATCTCCACGATGCCGCGAATCCTGGCGATCACCGAAAAATTCTGGCCCGAGGTGGAAGAATCTCACGGCGGGGCAGCGCATCCTGAGAGTCACGTTCCGGACGACGACGCGGTGTTGGCCGCGATCGGGTTCGTCTTGCATCAAGAGTTTCAGCGACAGCTTCAATCCGACGGTCCGGTTTAAAAGACAACAATGGATATTCTGCTTGAATTTATAAACACGACCGGATTTGCGGCGATGTCCCCCGGCAACGCGATCATGATCCTTGTCGGGATCGTGTTCATCGGCCTGGCGATTGTCAAAGACTATGAACCGCTGCTGTTGGTCCCGATTGGGATGGGAGCGATCGTCGGCAACATTCCGGTGATCGAAGGGATGGCGATGGGAGTCTACGACCATCACCGTTGGATCCTCGACAATGGCGTCGTGGAGTATCAGCCCGGCAGCGTCCTCAGCTACCTGTACCTTGGCGTCAGTCTAGGCATCTACCCGCCGCTGATTTTCCTAGGCATCGGCGCGATGACCGACTTCTCCACGATGCTCTCCAATCCCAAGCTGACGCTGCTGGGGGCGGCCGCGCAGATCGGCGTCTTCGCCACGTTCCTGGGGGCCGTCTGGCTCGGCTTCACGCTGCCCGAAGCGGGGGCGATCGGCATCATCGGCGGCGCCGACGGTCCGACAGCGATCTTCCTGGCCGCGAAACTCGCCCCCGATCTGCTGGGCGCGATCGCGATCGCCGCCTATTCCTACATGGCCTTGGTCCCCGTGATCCAACCGCCCGTGATGAAACTGTTGACCACGCGCGAAGAGCGTTTGATCCGCATGAAGCCGCCGCGGAAGGTCTCCAAGCGCGAGCGGATGATCTTCCCGATCGCGGCCTTCCTGATCTGTGCCTTGATCGCACCGGGAGCTATCACGTTGTTGGGGATGCTGTTCTTCGGCAACTTGTTGAAAGAGAGCCTCGTCACCGAACGCTTGGCCAACACCGCGCGAACCGCCTTCATCGATATCGTGACGATCCTGCTCGGCTTTTCGGTTGGTGCCAGCACGCAAGCCGACACCTTCCTGAAACCGCAATCGCTGCTGATCTTCGGTCTCGGTGCGTTGTCGTTTGTGATCGCCACGGCCAGCGGCGTGATGTTCGCCAAACTTATGAATCGGTTCCTGACCGATAAGATCAACCCATTGGTCGGTGCGGCGGGTGTCTCCGCGGTCCCCGATTCGGCGCGCGTCGTGCAGATGGTTGGCCAACAAGCCGACCCGCACAATTTCCTACTGATGCACGCGATGGCCCCCAATGTCGCCGGAGTGATCGGTTCGGCGATCGCCGCCGGTGTGCTCTGGTCGGTGTTAACGTGATCCGGTAGCGCGACAGCAACGACAAGCTTTGTCCAAACGAATTAAAAACTAACGAAGACGAAATCAGCAAAGGCGATTCAGTGGCGAAGAAACGAATCCAGTTCATGTGTACGGCGTTCCGCGATGGGTTTCAGTCGGTCTATGGCGCTCGCGTCTTAACCCCCGACTTCCTGCCCGCCGTCGAAGCGGCTCGCGACGCGGGGATCAGCTGGCTGGAAGCTGGCGGCGGGGCCCGCTTCCAATCGTTGTACTTCTACTGCAACGAAGACGCCTTCGACATGATGGATGCGTTTCGAAGCGCCGCCGGTCCCGATGCCAACCTGCAAACCCTGGCTCGCGGCGTGAACGTCGTCGGCCTCGATTCGCAGTCCAGCGACATCATCGACCTGCATGCCAAGCTTTTCAAAAAACATGGCATGACAACGATCCGCAACTTCGACGCGTTAAACGATGTCGAGAACCTGATCTACAGCGGCCGCTGCATCACCGACGCGGGACTGAAGCATCAAGTCTGCGTGACGCTGATGGAATTGCCCCCGGGATGCACCGGTGCCCACGACGCCGCCTTCTACAGCGACACGCTGCGAAAAATCTTGGATGCCGACATTCCCTTCGACGCCGTCTGTTTTAAAGACGCATCGGGAACCGCGGTCCCATCGAAGGTCTACGAGACGATCGCCGCGGCTCGCAAGATGTTGCCCGCCGACACGTTCATCCATTTCCACACGCATGAAACCGCCGGCGTCAGCGTGCTGGCCAACAAAGCGGCGATCGACGCGGGAGCCGATGCGATCGACCTGTCGATGGCGCCCTGTTCGGGCGGCACGTGTCAGCCCGATATCTTGGTGATGTGGCACGCTCTGCGTGGCACCGAATACGATCTTGATATCGATGTCGAAAAGGTCCGCGCGGCCGAAGAGGTCTTCAAGGACTGCATGAAAGATTATTTCCTGCCTCCCGAAGCGACAGCTGTCGAACCGTTGATCCCATGGAGCCCGATGCCGGGCGGCGCGCTGACAGCCAACACCCAGATGTTGCGTGACAACAACATCATGGAGAAATATCCGCAGATTATCGCGGCGATGAGCGATGTCGTCCGCAAGGGTGGCTACGGCACCTCGGTCACTCCCGTCTCGCAATTCTATTTCCAGCAGGCCTTCAACAACGTGATGTTTGGCCCCTGGAAGAAGATCGCCGAACCGTACGGCAAAATGGTCCTCGGCTACTTCGGCAAAACGCCCGTTCCGCCCGATGCCGATGTTGTCAAATTGGCCGAAGACCAGTTGAGTCTTCCCGTCACAACGCGTCCGGTGCTGGAACTAAACGACGCCGATCCATCCAAGGGAATCGCAGCGGCGACCGCCGTATTACAAGAAGCCGACCTGCCGGTGACCGACGAAAATATCTTCATCGCGTCGACGTGTAAAGAAAAGGGCGTCCGGTTCCTGCAAGGCAAAGCGGAACTCGGAATCCGCAAGATCGACAAGGCAGCCGAAGCGGCCGCTGCCGCCGCGGCTCCGGCAGCGACGACCAATGGCCCCGCCGAATACAACGTCTCGGTCAACGGCAACGACATCTTCATGGCCTTTGAAGGGAACATGGTGACCGTCGGCGGCAAGGTCTACCGCGTCGCAATCAAACCCGAATCGGGCGGTTCCACGACAACCAGCTCCGCATCCAACGGATCCACAAGCTCGACCGACATCACCAGCCAGATGCCCGGCAGCGTCTTCAAACAACTTGTCCAACCGGGACAGCGGGTTCGCGAAGGGGAATCGATCTTGATTCTCGAAGCGATGAAGATGGAGATGGAAGTCGCGTCGCCAATCGACGGCACCGTCGCCACGGTCAACGTCCAGGTCGGTGATCAAGTTGCGACAGGACAGGTGCTGGCAACGATCACGGCATAACCTTCGGACAATCGCCCGAGTTGAATTGCTTTGCTGGAATCCAACGCTGGAGTCGAGGCTTCAGCCGACGAGCCCTCTCCGCGCGCTGAAAATTCGGCTAAAGCCTCTTACTCCAGCGCGGCAATGCGCGGGATTCATCGCTTCCGCCGACGAGATCCTCGATCTTCGTGAACCTCCATCACTGCGGGGGTGTCCCAGACAGACACCTAAACCCCCGATCGACGCGGCGCGGTAAACGTCGCACAATCGAAAGGAAGAATCGCCCGCGCCGCCCACCGTTTTGGATCATAACGCATGGAAGGAAGTCACGACGTATCGGAAGCGATTCGGCAAACACGCTACGAACGCTTGGTGTTGTTTATTCTGGCGTCGGTTCAATTCATCACGATCGTCGATTTTATGATCGTCATGCCGCTGGGGCCTCAGTTGATGCGGACCCTGCAAATCAATCCGACGCAATTTGGTCTGATTGTTTCCTCCTACACCTTCGCCGCTGGAGTTGGGGGCATCATCGCTTCGTCGTTGGCAGATCGGTTTGCGCGGCGGACAACTTTCCTTGCCCTGTTTGCCGGCTTTCTGCTGGGAACCCTCGGTTGCGGACTGGCCCCTACGTATCATCTGCTGCTGGTCGCCCGAGTGGTGACGGGAGCGTTTGGCGGTGTTTTGGGAGGGATTGCGATGGCGATCATTGGTGACGTCTTTCCCGAAGAGCGCCGCGGCGGCGCTACCGGGACGCTGATGACAGGCTTTGCTTTGGCTTCGGTCGCGGGCGTTCCCTTTGGATTGGTCCTTGGGACAAACTTCGGCTGGCACATCCCGTTTGTGGTGCTGGCATTGGGCGGAGTTCCAATTCTCTTGTTGGCGCGTCTGGCCTTGCCGCCGTTGGACGCTCACATTCACGATGTGCAAACCAACCCACTGAAGTCGCTGGTCGAAACGTTTTCTCATCGCAATCACTTGAACGCATTCGCATTGATCGTTTCGTTGATGATCGGCAGCTTCACCGTCTTTCCGTATCTGAGCGCCTACTTGGTCAGCAACGTCGGCATGACGGAAAACCAACTGCCGTTGATCTATATCTTTGGTGGCGCGTTGACGTTGTTCGCGGCGCCGATGGTTGGACGGTTCTCCGATCGCTATGGCAAGCGACGCGTTTACCGCATCGTTGCCCCCGCGTCGGCGGTGATGTTGTTTGTCGTCACCCATCTTCCCGCCACGCACGTTGCGATCGCCGTGGTGATTTTTGGTGCGTTGATGGTCTGCAATGTGGGCCGGATGATTCCCGCGATGGCGATCGTAACCAGCAGCGTGCGCCGGGAACGCCGCGGCGCATTCCTGAGTGCGAATTCGTCGGTGCAGCATGTCGCCAGCGGCATCGGGGCCTATCTGGGCGGAATGATCGTGGTCGAATCGAGCGATGGGAAGTTGGAAAATTTTGGGACGGTCGGTTGGATCGCCGCCGCGGCAACTCTGGCTACGTTATGGCTGGTCGGACGGATTGAAGTCGCCAGTGATATCGATCCGAACGCGGCGCCATCGGCTGCATCGCTGGCGATCGCTGCCGCCGCCGAAGCTTCTGTCGACGCGGGGGAAGCGTTGGTAGGGCTCAGCGGCGAACATCCCACGCTGAAAAAGGACGCCTCGATCGTGTCGCCGATCGAATGAATCGGATCTACGCTTCGCCACTCCGCCTTGCCTTCCTATTCTCCACGCTATCGAATGTGGCGTGGGCATCCTTCCAACGTGGAGAACATCCGCCGCCCGAAGTGCTGGCATCACTTTTAAACGCAATACCGTTCAACAAAGCGTAGTGGACGAGGTTACGAGTCCTATTGCATGCATCAGACTAAATCGATGGGACTCGTAACCTCGTCCACTACATCCCGCCGCTAATTCTATTCACGGTCCGAGGCTCCTTCGTTGAACGGTATTGCGGTTAAACGAAGACTATTTGCTGGCAGCTTAGGAACTTGACGTTGCGATCAACATCGCGGGTGGATCGAGACGTTTAAGTGAGGCGACGTGCGCGGGGGATGTCGTTGTCAAGATGCGCAGCTTTCACCGCGAGCATCCGTTCTCCATGCAGCAACGCGAAAATCGAATCGGCGTCGCGGCATGATTCCAGTGGAATGCCGTCATGCGGACGTGTGATCAAATAAAAAAATCATGAAAATCGCAACTATAACCGCGTGACCTCTTGACGCTCTTCTGGTATGTTCGCAACCCCAGGGTGGTGCATTTATTTGGATTCAAGCTCGTCTATTTTTGAATCCATTGTTTGGTCGTCTGTGAAAGCTGAATGCAGGGAGGGGTGCGATGAGGAAAGTTCAAAGTCTTGAAAAGAGGCGTGGCTTTACGCTCGTTGAGTTGCTGGTTGTGATTGCCATCATTGGGATTCTTGTCGGTTTATTGTTGCCAGCGGTGCAAGCGGCTAGAGAGGCCGCTCGCCGAATGCAATGCAGCAATCACCTCAAGCAGATTGGACTCGCAATTCACAACTACCACGACACGTTTGGCAAACTTCCGCCAGGAGGGATGCCCGAAGGCGATCCGAACATAACGAACCAGGCTCAAGCTTCATGGTTGGTTCGTATTCTACCGTTCATCGAACAGACAGCGATCTACGATCAAGCCACCTTCGTCGGTACGGATTGGGTAGGGACGGGGACCGATCGCAACTGGAAGATTAAGGACGGGACGGTGATCGATATTTACGACTGTCCCTCGAGCGATCTCCCGAACGTTCAAACCGACAATACCAGTGGAGGAACGCGCGGACTGGGGGCTCCCACCGTGATCACCGTGCAGGTGCCCAGCTATGTCGGTATCGCAGGAACGTCCCAAGATCCAAGCAATATCGCAGCGCGAGTCTCACCGTCGGTCAACGGCGTGGGGCACCAGAGTTTTAATGGCGTCATGCCGATTTCCAGCAACTTGGCCAATCCTACCACGCCGGTCCTGAAGTTTCGCGACATTCTCGATGGAACCAGCAATACGTTCTGCGTGGGGGAACAGTCTTCCTCGCTTCGTGAGCAGTCGACGGGCGCTTCGCGTTTGCGTGACTGTCGCTCTGGGAATCGTCGCGGGGGAATGTGGTCCAGCGGGAACGCGATTGGGAATGCCAATTCCCAAGCGTACAATTTGACGACGATTATGCGCCCAGTGAACTCGAGTATCTATGTGAATAATTCCTGTTCCGAATTTCACGGCCTCGCGAAGAATACAACCCTGCGTTCGAACCACCCCGGCGGAGCCCAGTTTGCTGTGGCCGATGGAGCGGTACGCTTTGTTTCTGAAACCATAGACTACTTGAACCTAATCAAACTGGCCGATCGCCACGATGGACTCGTGCAATCGGGACTATAAAGTGTGAGCGATTCCGACCCGACCTGATGCAACAATCGGAGTCGAGGTCGTTTAGGAATAGAATGCGTCGACAATGCGATTCCTATTCGTGAAAATTCGTCGCCGTACCCGTTGAGGCGAAACGGGAGCTCGTCAGGCGGGTTGGCATAAATGCTGAAATCGATTGAGTCCGCGAGCTGCGATGCGGAGAACGATTTCGATAGGTTCGAATCTCTGAAATTGTTTTGGGCCGCCGGGAACGGCGGTCCTTTGAGGAAAGGAGCGTCAGCTGTGAGTCGGCAAAAATCTGTCATCAGCGATTTCTTCCAGCACATAGCATGTCTGTTCATTGTGTTGTGTTTGTCGGTCTCTACAGGCTGCAGCGGATCGGATCCGATGCTCGCCGATGTGCGGGGACGAGTAACCGATCTCGGCCAGCCGTTGGCTGGCGTGACGTTGCTGTTTGTCCCCGAGAGCGGCAATGGCGCACCGTCCGAAGCGGTGACCAATCCTAACGGCGAATATGTCTTGGATTATGCCAACGGAGAAGCGGGGGCACGAATGGGCAAGCAGACGGTCCTTCTTACCGTGACACAGCCGACAGGGAACGAGAGCAAACCGACGACACCGGCGGGCTACAGCAAACAGATTGATGTTGTCGCTGGCGAAAACGAGTTCGATTTTGACCTGTCGGAATTCTAGCATCGCCCACATTCGTTGCCCCACGTCAGGGGGCACTAGCGAAGGGCTAACCAGTGTTTGTGCTTAAGCATTATTGGCAACCCGAAGCGTAAGCCAGGCACCGCGTGAATTCCTTGCTTACGCGTCGGGTTACCATTTCCAGAGACGCTCCAGTTTGAAACACTGAATAGCCCTGGGTACTAGCGGACACGCGAGTTCGGGTTGCCGCGCCGCGCAATCGCTTGAAGCGACTGGCGGCACCAAAATCGGAATCCCCATCGCTAGGGAACCATGCCTGGCGATCAGTTCTTTGCCGGGATCCGGTTCAGCGTGTAGTAGGCGTTGGAGTGTAGCAGCGGTTGCCCCTCGGTATCACGGACGCCGGGCGCGTTTAGTTCGTGAACGAAGTACCGACGCAGCGGGTCGACTTTCAATCGAACGCGGCGGCCGTCAGCCGACACCTCGACTGGTTTTACGTTTAAGACGCGGTCTTGAATTTCATCGCTCCCATATCCCGATTGGTAACGATAGGTGTAGCTGAGGATCGAATACGAATCGGCGTCCTGCAAGCTGTCGCGATCCATCGGTTTGGTGAAGACCAATTCGAATCCGTCGGGCGTCGCTCGCATCTCTTGGATTTCGGTCGGCATTTTGCCGGTCCAAACCAACCGCTGCAAACCGTACGAAGCCTCTCCAAGGCTGCTCCATCCACGATTGGTCAGTCCCACAAAAACGCTTCCATCGTGTCCCTGTGTCAGCCTCAGCACGGCCGATCCCAATCCGCGGCGGAAGGGAAAACAAGCGCCCTGATATTCGCCGCCGACCTTTTCCAGAAAGACACGATTGATCGACGCTTGGGTGAATTCGCCAATCAACAGTTGCCCAGCAAACGGACCGAAGCCCCCTTCGCTTGCATCCAACATCACGTCGGTCGTCGATTGCCCCATCTTCTTGTAGGGAAACCAGACCGCCGGCGGTTTCATCGCTGGCATCCGCTGCAGCGCTTCGGGCAATGCCAGCCCGTCGGGAACCTGATCGATCCCCTTCAGCGTCGATCCCGGTTGACTCATCGACGCGAGCGCTTCGGCGTGATGAAAGAAAACACCGCTGCGCATGTGATGCAGCGAATTCGTAGCGACCCAGTTCCCTTGCTGGTCGGTATAAAACATGTCGCCCGCCGCGTTAGCGCCCAAGCCCGACGGCGATCGCATCCCGGCGCAAACGGGACTCAGCTTTCCGGTCGGATCGACCATCATCCCCCAACCACGCCATAGCCCCTGGCGATAGCCGAGTTTGGGATCGCTGACTGCATATTGCTGCTGGGACTTGTTCAGCCCCAAGCCGATGTTCAGCGTCAGCCACAGATTTCCTTGCCCATCCAGCTTCGGACCGTAAGCGTATTCGTGATAGTGCCCCGTCACGCCCCAGCCTTTGGCTACCGTCAAGTATTCGTCGGCAACATCGTCGCCGTCGAGGTCGGCGAGCCGAGTGAGCTCGCTCCGCTGGACACAGTAATACGCGTCGTTATGTTTCAACAACCCCAACGGTTCGTGCAGCGCCGACGCAAAACGATGGTATTGGACATTGGAGGGCGGATCGTCGTAGACGCCGTCCAAAAACCAGACCTCTCCCTTGCGGATCGCGACGGCAATCCGAGAATCATCGACCCGCGTGATCCCACTGACCTCCAACGCCAGCCCATCGGGAGCCGGTTTCCAATTCTGCGATCGCGACGCAGTTTGCGCCTTGGGAGTGCTGATCGAAATGATTCGGTAGTAGTCCGCTTCGTCGGCAGCAGCACAAGGCAAGGCGGCCAGGACGAACAACAATAGAGTGATCGGAAACTTCATAATCAATGGCCGTGGGGGCTGATAGCAGGCAGCAAACGGGCGAGACGTTGAAATGTGGAAGCCAAGATCTTAGCAGATTCCCCCACGTGGTGGCGAATCACAGCAAGGATCCGCTAGGACAACTCATTTTTTCAAACGGCAGCGTCTCAGCAAACGGTAATCCGACGCGTAAGCGAGAGATTCACGCGGTGCCTCGGCTTACGCGTCGGGTTGCCAACGATGCCTATTGGCCTGAAGGAATCGCCAGGGCGAATCCGTTTTTGAATTTGAGGTATCAGCCGACAAGCCGATAGCGTCCGGTTCCGTGTCGGTGCCGAACCGAACGCTATCGCGTGGCGGCTGATTGGCGTGGATACCAAACCGGATGGCTGTCGGCGATCAGTGCGCTTCCAACCAGTTGTTACCAACACCGGTTTCGACCACGATCGGCACACTCATCGGAAACGCCGTCCGCATCGCTTCTTCGATCAACGGGATCGCCGTCTCCTGTTCCGACTTGTGCAGATCGAAGACGATTTCATCGTGGACGGTCAGCAGCATCTTGGTCTTCATCTCCGCAGCCTTCAGCGCCGCGTGGACCTTGATCATCGCCAGCTTCAACATGTCGGCGGCGGTTCCCTGAATCGGACTGTTCATCGCCAACCGTTCCGACGCGGTGCGAGCGGAATGATTCCGCGAGGTGATGTCGCGGAGATACCGACGCCGGCCGGTCTTGGTGACGACGTAACCGTTCTCTTTGGCAAACTCGATCGTCGCGTCGATGTAGGTCTGAACGCCGGGATACTTTTCAAAGTAGTTGTCGATCAGCTCCGACGCTTCGCCGCGAGGTATGTTCAACCGCTGCTGCAACCCAAAAGCGGAGATGCCGTACAGGATGCCGAAGTTCACCGTCTTGGCTTTGTCGCGCATCTCGCGAGTGACGTCGGCAAGATCGACTTTATAGACCTTCGACGCGGTGACCGAATGGATATCCTCGCCGCTGGTAAAAGCTTCGATCATCCCGGCGTCTTGGCTCAATTCCGCCATGATCCGCAATTCGATCTGCGAATAATCGGCCGAGAGGATCAGATAGTCGTCGTTGCGAGGCACAAACGCCGCGCGAATCTCTTTGCCTCGCGCCTTGCGGATCGGAATCGTTTGCAGGTTCGGATCGTTCGACTGCATCCGCCCCGTTGCGGTCCAGGTCTGGCTGTAATGCGTGTGTAATCGGCCGGTCTTCGGATTCACCGCGGCCGGCAATTGATCGACATAGGTGCTCTTCAATTTGACCGCGCTGCGGTAATCGAGGATATCTTGCACGATCTCGTGCCGCCCGGAGAGCCGCAGCAGTTCCGATTCGCGAGTCGAATATTGCCCCGTCGCCGTCTTTTTCGGCTTGTTGTCGATCTGCAGCTCCTCGAACAACACGACGCCCAATTGCTTTGGCGAATCGATGTTAAAATCCCGTCCGGCGGCGGAGTGAATTCGCGCCGTCAGATCGGCAATCTCCCCTTCGAGATGTTTGGAATAGATCGCCAGCGAATCGACATCCAAACGGATCCCCTCGAATTCCATATCGACCAGCACGGGGATCAACGGGCATTCGACTTCGTAACAGACCTGGCCGACGCCTCGCTTTTCGATATCGTCTCGCAGCACATCGTTTACCCGCCAGGTGACATCGGCATCTTCGCAGGCGTATTCCGCCAGCTGTTCCAGCGGCACGTCGCGCATGTTCTTCTGATCTTTTCCCTTGGGACCAATCAGATCGCTGGTCGGGATCGGCGTGTAGCCCAGATACAGCTTTGCCAGATAATCGAGTCCGTGGCGCATCTCGGGTTCTTTCATCGAATGCGCGAGCATCGTATCGAACAACGTGCCGCGGACTTCGGTCCCCTGCCACTTCAACAGCGTGACGTCATATTTAAGGTTGTGCCCCACCTTTTCGATCGCTTCGTTTTCGAAGACCGGTCGAAACTGCTCCAACACTTCTTTTGTCGCTTCGGCCGATTCGCCACAGACGACGTAATACGCCTGGTTCGGTGCGAAGGAAAACGACATTCCCAACGGTTCCGCTTCGCGAGGGTTCAGCCCCGTCGTTTCGGTATCGAAACAGATCCGTTTTTGCCCCAACAGCGTCTCGATTAGATCAGCCCGTTCCGCGGCGGTCGTGATCGTGTGGTATTCGTGTGGCGAGTTGCGAATGGTTTTCTCGTCGACAGGTTCGTCGAAGAACAATTGCTGTTGGATCTCGGCTTCCCGTTTCTCGCGGACAACTTTGGCTTTGGTCGCTCCCACGGAGAACGACTTGCCCAACATCCGTTTACCAAACGTCTCAAACTCCAACTCCATAAACAGTTCGCTCAGCCGGTCTTTGTCGAATTCCTTCGCCTTGAGCGAATCGAGATCGATCTGGTGAGGGACATCCAACAGGATCGTCGCCAGCCGTTTGGAAAGGACCGCGTCGTCAGCCCCTTGTTCGACGCGTTCGCGCTGCTTGCCTTTCAGTTTGTCGGTCGATTGCAACAGGTTTTCGATCGATCCAAACTGGGCGATCAATTTCTGTGCCGTCTTTTCCCCGATCCCTTTGATGCCGGGAATATTGTCGCTGGCGTCCCCCATCAAACCCAAGATGTCGATGAACTGTCGGACGTTTTCGAGGCCCCACTTTTCCAACACCTCCGAAACGCCGACCACTTCGTGATTCGAACCCTGACGTCCGGGACGGTAGATGTAAATGTTATCGGTCAGCAGCTGTTGGAAATCTTTATCGGGCGTGACCATGTAGGTCGTAAACTGCTGCTGTTCGGCTTGATGAGCAAGCGTGCCGATGATGTCGTCCGCCTCGTAACCATCGATCGTGATCACCGGGATGTTGAACGCTTCGAACAGACGGAAGACCAGCGGAATCTGGCTCGACAGATCCTCGGGCATCGCGTCGCGCTGCGCTTTGTAGGCGGGATATTCGATGTGCCGGTGGGTGGGAGCGGAGGTGTCGAAGACCGCGGCAATATGCGTCGGTTGCTCCCGCTTCAAAATATCCAGGATGGCGTTGGTCATGCCAAACACCGCCGACGTGCAGACGTTGCCGGAGGTGTAGCGTGGGCTGCGGACCATGGCAAAGTGGGCGCGATAGATCAGCGCCATACCGTCCAACAAGAACAGCCGTTTGATTAGTGCGTCGGTCATCGGCTGTACGTCTCCGGTGGATTAAGCTTTCCCTTTTCTCCCGGCAGTTATGTCGGGTTTGCCAGCGATTGGCAAGAGCCAACCACCGGGGAAAGATCCACCGCAACCGAGCGGCAGCGAGACTGAAGCCCCGGGGCAGACGATCGCCCGGCCCAGCGCAATATGCCGAAGCGATTCTACTCGCGAATCGCCATCTGCCGCACTTGGCCCGCATCCAACGGCGTCAGCACGCCCTGTTGAGGCCGGTTGGCGGTCAGCATCGTGCGGTCGAAGGGCAAGCCGTAAGCGACAAACGCACCGCTGGTGGCGTCCAACACGTACAGCACGGTTCCCGCAGGGGCATTGCGTCCACCACCGGGGAAGTTGGCATCGCCGGTCACCATCACATACTTCGCACCTTTTTCGCCGCGTCCCGCCAGCGCTTCGCCGACGTTGGTGCTGAAGACCGCACCGAACTTCGCCGTCCGCGGATACATCACGTAGCACTGCAATTGTCCGGTGGCGTGATCCAGCACAAACAACCCCTCGGCGTCGCCACTGACACGCCCCGTCGCGATCGAAAATTCATCTCCCGAATCGCTGGCCGTCGCGTTGATCAGATGCGGAGGCAACGAAAAACCTGGGTCGCGGTTTTGGATGCCGACCAGATACCCGATACCGCACAGCAGACAAGCCGCCAACGCGCCGTAAAATCCTTTCATTCCAGCACAACAAGAGGAAGTCTCGTTCATTCTTTTCAACTCCGAACATTGGACAATATAGGGATCGGCCTCCACAAGAACCGGCACGGTGGATTGTACGCCAACGCGCTGCGATTTACGATGCATATCCTTAAACAAATCCACCACTCGGCGAAATCTCAATCGATCGCGGGGCGGACGAATCGCACTACAGATGAATTACGGGAGATAGGACAAGATGGGAATCAACGCACCGCTGAACCGAAAGCTGCGGATGGGGATGGTCGGAGGCGGCCAGGGATCATTCATTGGACGTGTGCATTCGATCGCGGCCTGCCTTGATAACCGCGCCGTCGTCACCGCCGGGGCGCTGTCGAGCAATCCTGAGCGGTCCAAAGCTTCGGCTCCCGATTATGCGATCAGCGAAGACCGGGCCTACGGTTCCTACGAAGACATGTTGGACGGCGAGAGCAAGTTGCCCGACGATCAACGGATCGATTTCGTCAGCATCACCACTCCCAACCACACTCACTTCGAAGTCGCACTGGCAGCTGTCGAAGCCGGCTTCAACGTCGTCTGCGACAAACCGATGACGTTCGATCTTGCCCAAGCCGAACAGCTTGCCAAGGCGGTCGACCAAAGCGATGTGATCTTCGCCCTCTCCCACAACTACACCGGATATCCGCTGATCCGCCAAGCTCGCGAGATGATCGCCAACGGTGACCTCGGCGAGATCCAAGCGATCCGCAGCAACTACATCCAGGGCTGGCTGCGAACCCGCTTGGAAGACTCCGACCAAAAGCAAGCAGCTTGGCGGACCGATCCCACCAAAAGTGGAGCCGCTGGCTGCTTCGGAGACATCGCCACGCACGCGTACAATCTGGGCCGCTATATGACCGGACTGCTGCCCGAACAGATCAGTTGCCATCTGAAAACGTTCGAACCGGGCCGCAAGCTGGACGATTACGGAACCGCCGTGATCCGTTACGAAAACGGAGCCCTGGGAACCGTCACCGCGTCGCAGATCAGCCACGGCCGCGAGAACGACGTCACGATCGAGATCGACGGGACCAAGGGAGCGTTGCAGTGGCGGCAAGAGAACCCGAACGAAATGATCGTTCGCGCCAACGGCCAGCCGCACAAGATCTACACCCGCGACCCGAACGCACCGCACACAACCGCCGGTGCGGCAGCGGCTTGCCGTTTGCCAAGCGGTCACCCCGAAGGCTTCTTCGAAGCGTTTGCCAACGTCTACGCATCGGCCTTCGACGCGATGGTCGCGCGAGCCGAAGGGGGCCCAATCGAACGGGTCAACACGATCTACCCGAACGTCAACGATGGCGTTGAAGGAATGTACTTCATCCAACAGTGCGTCGCCAGCAGCAAGCAAGACGCGGCTTGGTTGCCGCTGAAGCACGAGCGTGCTCGCAGGTAGGTTGAGTGTAACGATGGACGCAACTTTGGAACCTGGATCGGTCGCGGTGATTCTACCCGCGGCCGGGACCAGCCGTCGCTTTGGCGGCCCGCAATCGAAGATCTTTGCCACCCTGGCGGGACATCCCGTCTGGTGGCACGCGGCAAATCGGCTGCGCTCGTTTTCCGAAGTCGGACAGATCGTGATCGCGATCCATCCCGACGACCGCCCGCGGTGGGAGAGCGAATTCGCCGATGCGGTCGCGTCGCTGCGGATCGATCTAGTCGATGGGGGCGGCGAGCGATACGAGAGCGTGCTGCGAGCGATCGAGCGGATCGAAGGGGCTTCGTTTATCGCCGTCCACGATGCCGCGCGACCTCTGGTTTCGCATACCGATCTGCAGCGTTTGTTCGACGCCGCAACAACCCGCGACGCCGTCATGCTGGCGACTCCCGTCCGCGGTACGATCAAGCGATCCGACGACGAATCGATAGTTCAGACAACCGTCGACCGTTCGCGATTGTGGGAAGCGCAAACGCCGCAGATGTTCCGCCGCGAACTGTTGATCGACGCCTACGCTCGCTGGCGCGGCTGGCCTGTGACCGATGACGCCAGTCTCGTCGAACGCGCCGGCGGCAAGGTCTTCCTTGTCGAAGGCTCGCCGATGAATTTGAAAATCACCGGTCCCGACGACCTGCTGTTGGCCGAAGCCATCCTTCAAGCATCGCGATAACGAAACCGAACCGCAGCGTAGCTCGCTGCGATCAGGGCCTGAGCGATTCGATTCTCAGCTTCACTCTTTAATCAGCGGCGTGATCTGTTTGCTGTCGATCTCGATCTTGAAGATGTTCTTCGCGTGCGGATCGGCGACGAACAGGTTCCCCTCGTGGATCGCGAGTCCAACGGGATTGATCAGCGGCGGGCCAGCTAACCACTGTTCCGGTTTGCCGCCAGCGGGAATCCGCCAAACCGCTTTGGCATATCCGTCGGTGACAAACGCGTCGCCCGAATCGGTGACGACAACGTTGTGAGGGAATTGAAACGGGCGATCGCTGACGACCGGCGTCGCTTTGCCCGCCGAATCGATCCGCACCAATTGGTCCTTGTCCTGCGTAACGGCCCACAACTGGCCTTGGGGATCGAGGCTCAGCCCCCGCGTGTTGACCTGCGCGAACGTTTCGACTTTGCCCCCGGCCAAGGGAAATCGGACGATTGTCCGCGTCTCCAAATCGGCGACGTAGACGTTTTCGTCGGCATCGACGGCGATGCTCATCGGGATTCCGATCCCGCCGGCCGTCAGTGGCTGCGGTTCGCCGCCAGCCGCTGCGATTCGATAGACCTCGCGCGTCGGCGTGTCGCCGATCAACAAGTCACCATCGGGAAGGATCGCGACGCACCGCGGTCGGTTCAGCGGTTTGCGAATCCATTTCGATCCGCGGACGAAGAGCGTCGGCTGGCCCTCGGCTGACAACTTCCAAACGCCCGGCAGATCGAGATCGACAACATACGCCTCCGCCGCATCGACTGCGATTGCTAGCGGATACTTCGGCCGGCTGGCAGTCTCCTCGTCGACGGTTTCTTCTGCGGACAAACCACCGAGCAGTGCGACCGACAGGGCGGCCACTTGAGCGAAAGTACAGACGAATTTCATGCGACCGGCGGCCCAATGTAAAGATATGACGGTTAGGGAAAGTTTGACGAATTTAACGGTTTTACTGATTGAGCAGAGTTTGCCGGACGATAACACATAAACAGCTTTCTATCATTCCAGCGGACCGCCGCGCTTTGCGACAACGCTCGGAAGTCAGAACTTTAGGTTGGTTATTATGATCACGACTCATCCACTCTCTCGAATCCAGTGCTCGCTCGCTCTGGCGTTTGCCATGATTCTAACGAATCTCGCGACCGCTGCCGAGGATCAAACGGTTCCAACGAACAGCTTGCGTGCACCGGTCAAACCGAAACAAACTTGGGTCCCCGAAGCGACTCCGGCAGCCGAAGCGGCCGCCGCGCCGCAGACGGTCGAACCACCAGCCGAAGCGCAGACGCTGGTTTCGCATCCCCAGCAACCGACCAACGCTCGGCGACAATACGCTCCCGCACCGCAACCGGCTCGCGTCGGCAGCGGCGCGGCCAGCTCGCGCCCGAAAACGGCGGTCCGTCGCCCCGCGGCAAAACCCAATTCACCGAACTGGTTGGGCGTCAAACAGGTCGGCTACAACGAACATTATATCCCCGGCGATGCTGGGATTTACGTCGAAGGCGCACCGTCGTGCGGTTGCGATTCGTGCAGCGGCGGAATCGGCATGGCTTACGATCCGGGCTGCGGTTTTGAACCCAGTTGTGGTTTTGAACCGAGCTGTGGATTCGAAGGGGCCGGCTGCACCGGCGACGCCTGCGGAATCGGTTGCGGATGCAACGCCTGCGTCGAACCTGGCTGCGCTCCTTGCGATCCGTTTGGATGGTGGGATTGGCGACGAACCGAATTTTTCGTCGGCGTGCAAGGCTTCAAAGGACCGCCCAACTTCGCTTCGGGTAACACCGCCGGACAGCGCGACGGATCGGCCAGCTTCGGTTTTCACCAAGGCTTCAACATGGGCCGACCGCTGTACTTCATCGGCTGCGGTGAGTTCGGTTGGCAGTTTGGTTTGCGAGCGACGCAGAGCAATCTGAGCGGAGCGGAATTTACGACCGACGAACGAACCCAGCTGTTCCTGACCGGTGGCGTTTATCGCCGCGTCGATTGCGGATGGCAGGGTGGCGTGGTCGTCGATTACCTGAGCGATCAATGGTACTACGACGTCGATCTGCTGCAGATTCGCGGCGAATTAAGCTGGAAGGTGTCACCGGTCAACGAGTTTGGTTTCCGATTGACGCAGAGCACGCAGACGAGCGGTTCGGTTGCCCAATTGCTAAACGATGCGGGCGTCAACACGACCACCGAAGCTGGCTTTTTGGCGACCGATCAATATCGCTTCTTCCACCGCCGCACGATGGGCAACGGAGTCGAAGTCGAAGGGAATGTCGGCTTCAGCGGCAGCTCCGACGTGCTGCTTGGAGCGTCGTTCGATGTTCCGATGGGCCGCTGCCTGGAACTGCGAACCGGCTTCGACTACTTGATCCCCGACGATGGCTCTTCGGCCAATGGGAATCAAGAGGAGGGCTGGAACCTGGGAATCTCGTTTGTCTGGACTCCAGGCGGACGGATCGCTGGCGGACGCGACTACTACCGACCGCTGTTTAACGTCGCCGACAACGGCAGCTTCATGGTCGACCGCCGCTAGGTCGGCCGTGTGAGACGAATCGACCAGGATTCTATGTTCCGGTCGAATCGGACTCTTTTGCCGACGACTTCCATCGCCGGCAAAACTTCTCAGCCGGCGCGGCGAGCGTCGGCGCGGCGGCTTCGCACTACAGCGGTCGCTGCCACAGCGGCGATCGCGACGACAGCCACCCAACCGATGTGCGATCCACTGGTTAGATAGTGCAGCGCCGGGGCGGTTTCGCTGGCGACCGAACCGTGGCCGGGATGAGCCAACAGCGTCGATGGGATCAGGACAGCGGTGGTCAGGGTCAACAATGGACGCATCGGAAATCTCGTGGGTTGGTTAACTGTATCGCCGCGCGTTGGCCGGCGTCAGGAAAAGTTGTCTCGTCGGGAAACCGCAACTCGCGGGCTCCGCAGTGCTAGCGATCGCTTCGGCTCGAACCGCCGCCGTCTGAGCTATCAGCCGCCACCGCGGGAACCGCTTCGCAACCTGCGCCGCAAACGATAACATAGGCTCAAGCCGACCGTTATAGCGAGTTGGTCGCGTTTGCCCAGTGGATGTGTTGGTCGCGACCTCGCTTGTGACCTCGATTCCGGGAACCATCAAACCATGTCTGCCACCGAACTTCGCCCCTTGGGACAAACCGATATCAGGGTCTCTCCCGTCGCGATGGGCTGTTGGCCGATCGCCGGAATGACCAGTTTGGAGGTGAACGACGCCGACAGCCTGGCGACGCTCGATGCAGCCTTCGACGCCGGGATCAACTTTTTCGACACCGCATATTGTTACGGTGCCAACGGCGAGAGCGAACGGCTGATCGGCCGCGGCTTGGGAAATCGCCGCGACCAAATCGCGATCGCGACCAAAGGCGGAATCGCTTGGGACGCCGAGGGCCAACGCGTTCAAGACGCTTCCCCCGCGACGCTTCGCCGCCAATGCGACGAGAGTCTGCAGCGGTTGGGAACCGACCGCGTCGAACTGCTCTATCTGCACGGTCCCGATCCGAACGTTCCGGTGTCCGAATCGGCGGGCGAACTGAAACGTTTGATGGACGCTGGCAAGACCCGCAGTGTGGGCGTTTCGAATTTCAACGTCGAACAACTGGAAGAATTCCACGCCGTCTGCCCGATCTCCGCCGTCCAGCCTCACTTCAATATGTTGCAGCAGGAGATCACACACGACATCCTGCCCTGGTGCGAAGCCAACGGCGCTTCGGCAATCATCTATTGGCCGCTGATGAAGGGGCTGTTGGCAGGCAAATTGTCTCGCGACCACCAGTTCGCTCCAGGCGATGGCCGCGCGAAATACCCGATGTTCCAGGGGGATGAGTGGCAGAAGAATCAAGACTTTGTCGACGCGCTCCGCAAGCTGGCGATCGAGATCGGCCGAACGGTTTCCGATGTGGTGATCAATTGGACGATTCATCATCCGGGGATCACCGCCGCGCTTTGTGGAGCCAAGCGACCGTACCAAATCAGCGAGACCGCTGCGGCACTCTCCTGGCAGCTTACGACTGACCAAAGGGCAAGGATCGACCAAGCGATCGCCGACCGCGGCCCGGCGGCGGGGCGATCGGCTGTCTAACCAGCCGCTTCAACCGGTACAATCGCGTTGCTCTTTCGCGGAAACTGTCACTCTGCTAGTCGGCCGCAACGATCACCGAATCGCTCTATCTTAACATGGGGCTACCGGGGCGAATCCGTCGCTCCGATTCCAGTGCAAATCGGCGAAGGTATCCCCCGCCACGCGCTGGCGTCCGGTTTTTCAAGCGAACCGAACGCCAGCCCGTGGCGTCTGGAACCCGATGCAAAAAAGCGATTTATCCTGGCCCCGATTTGCATCGTTTTTGGTTGACGAGGTCACAGTTCCCTTGAGACACATCTATCTAGACTTTAACACCACGACGCCGTTGGCCCCTTCGGTCGGCGAAGCGATGCAGCCGTTTTGGGACGAACATTTTCTGTTGCCCACCCAGCAGCATCCCGCCGGCTTGGCGTTGGGTGAGCTCGTCGACACGGCTCGGGAACAGGTAGCCAATCTGTTGGGCTGCGATCCGTTCGAAGTCGTCTTCACATCCGGCGGCACCGAGGCGAACAACCTGGCGATTCTGGGCGTCTGCCGTGCCTGGCAGCAAGCCGGTAAGCCGCCGGGCCGCGTGATCGTCTCGGCCAGCGAGCACGATTCAGTGATCGCCACCGCGAATTCGCTGCAGTTCGACGGCTGGCATATCGAATACCTCGACGTCGATCCCGACGGTCGCGTCGACCCCGAACAACTCGATGCGATGCTTCAGCCCGATACGGCGCTGGTTTGTGTCCAGGCGGCGTGCAGTATTTCCGGCGTTCTGCAACCGGTTCGCCAAGTCGCCGACATCTGCCACGCTCGCGGAGTCCTGTTGCACTGCGATGCGGCTCAACTGGCCGGCAAACAGCCGATCGATACGGGGTCGTTGCGAGCCGACACGATCGCGATCAGCGGTCACAAAATGTATGGCCCCAAGGGAATCGGAGCCCTCTATGTTCGCCGCGGCCTGAAACTATCGCCGATCTTGTACGGCGAAGCTCAAGAGATGGGGCTGCGGCCCGGTTCGGGAAACATCACCGGTGAGATCGGTCTTGGCGCGGCGGCGAGGATGGCCGCGCGAGGTGCTGAGGAGGCCGCTGATGCGATGGCCGCGCTCCGCGACCGGTTCGAAGCCCGAGTGCAACAGGCGGTTTCGCCGATGCCTCGGGTGCTCGGGAGTCAAGTTTCCCGGCTGCCCAACACGTCGCTGATCACGCTGCCCATTCGCGTTCCCTTGCAATTCAACCAAGCGACCTCCGATCTGGTCATCTCCCGTCCTCGTTGTGCTCAACCGCAGGACTGGATGACCCGCTGCCTGGTCGCCATCGGACTCAGCGAACAAGAAATCGCATGCACGCTGCGAGTGAGCGTCGGTTGGACGACGTCGCAGGAATCGGTCGATCAAGCAGCCGACCAGATCATCCGTGCATTGGAAAGCTGATTCGCCGGCAGACTTACGGGCCGACCAGCAACGCTTCGACCCGCGTCAATACTTCGGGCGAGGCAACTTTTTTGCCCGTCACCAGATACGAAAAGTTATCCGCCAAGATCTCCTCGGGATGGATCAAGTATTTGGTGTTCCGTCCCACCTGCGACATGAAGCCGTCCAAGTCGCCCATCGCGTGACCGACGAAGCTGCCATCGTCACGCAAGACCGGTGTCCAGATACCATCTTGTTTTTCAAGCTGCACAAACTGGACCTGCAGATACGCAAAAAAGGACTTCTCGCCGCTGGGATCGTATTCCGCCACGCTGGAAAACAGCACCGGGGCCACATCGACCGGTTGGTCATCGACGTCGACGGTGATGTAGTGCTGCACGATCGGGGCGTCGGGATTGGTGATCCGTCGGTTTTGATCCGCCGCCGGCAACTGCACCTCGTCGCACGGCTCGAATCCAATCGTTGCATAAACTTGGTCGCGCCATTGGGGCGACTGACGCGAGACGATGTGAAACAGTTCGTGAGCCAACAGCCGCAGCATATCCTCGGGGCGGCGGACGATCCGCTTTTCGGGCAACACGATCGCATTGCCCCGTGTGTGCGGCGCCCCCGCTTCGGAATTGCCTTTGGTGCAGACCAGCAAGATCTCTTCGGGCAGCGGCAGATTCCACTCTCCCACACGCGCCGCCAACTGCTCCACCGCCGGGCGTACTGTCTCGATAAACGCATCGGTCCACGGTTGGATGTCTTCGACAGCCGAGCGGCGATAATCGGCGGAACTCACCTCTTCACGCGTGTTCAACCGACTCTGCAAATCGAACCGGCTCAGTCGCTGCGTGAACGTATCCTCCGCCGCTAAAACCTCGGCCCCCTCGGCGACCGTGGCGAAACGGACGACGCATCCGGGAGTCAGCGGGATCTCTTGTCCGAGCATAATTGAACCTTGGGCTGCCAAGATCAGCGTGATCCAAATTCGAAAGTACATCATCGATCGGCTCCGTTAATCTGTGGAAAGCGTTGCAGGCGGTGCCGCCCGATTCTTGTTGGATCCATTATAGGGTAAGCGAACGCCAGCTTGGGGAGCGGGGCCAAGACAGCGTCATTCCACCCGCGTCGCCGCGCGAATCATCCGCCACGCGCTAGCGTCCGGTTCTACCTAGCAACCAAACGCTCCTGTTGCGCGGTCGATCCTCACCAACTCCGCCGCCGTCGGTGCAATCGATGCGTATCCCACGACCGCTACAAAGCGTCCAGCGGGCCCACGGTTTTGGTTTGCCGGGGATCTTGCAACCGGGGCGATTCGAAACCATGTGCAAGAGTTGAACAACGTCCCCGTACCTTGGGTTTCGTTGTATCAGTATCCGCCTCCTTTGGCTATGCGGATTCCACTGCCGGAAGAGAAAGCACGATGAACAAGATCCTGACCGCAACCTCCGCGTCGACCGAAAATCGTCCAGCCGCTAAAGAAAAAGACGCGCGTGCCCGCGGATTCGATAATTCCGAACACTGCATGCATCTGCTCGAAGAGGCGCAGTCGTTGGTCCAACAGTCGCTCACCGACGACCGACCCGGCGCGCCGGAGCTGTCGGTGGTGATCCCCGTCTTCAACGAACGCGAGACGCTGCCGCAAGTGATCGCCGCGGTCCAAGCCCTGCCGATCACGAAAGAAATCATCGTCGTCGACGACGGTAGCAGCGATGGAACCGCCGAATGGCTGGCTAGCCAACGCGGGAAGTCCGGGCTGACGATCGTCCTGCGGCGTCGCAATCGCGGCAAGGGATCCGCCCTGCGAATGGGCTTTCGCCACTGCCGCGGTGAAATCATCGCGATCCAAGATGCCGACCTCGAATACGATCCCCGCGATCTGATGAAAGTCATCCGGCCGATCCAGGATGGGCTCTCCGATATCGCATACGGTTCCCGCTATCTGGGCAACCAAGTGCAGGACCCTTCGTTCTTGCATCGCTTGGGGAATCGCGTGCTGACCGGGCTCAGCAACGTCACGACCGGTCTACGGTTGACCGACATGGAGACCTGTTACAAGGCGTTCCGCCGTGACCTGATCCAAGGGCTGACGCTGCGACAGTGCCGATTTGGATTTGAACCCGAAGTGACGGCCAAGTTGGCTCGCAGCGGCCAAAGGTTCATGGAAGTCCCGATCGAATACCAGAGTCGCGGCTACGACGAGGGGAAGAAGATCGGTTGGCGCGATGGTGTCAACGCGATCTACTGCATGTTACGGTACAGCCGCTGGGATTGAGCCGCCAGTTGGTCCAGGCGGTGCGGATCGAAACGCGGGGCTGAACTTCGAACGTGTTGGAACTTCATCGATGTGGCTTCGCAAACGACTCGCCGACCGCTTTATCCTTCGTCCCTCGCGGCGCGTGGTCGACGATCCACAACCCGCGACGCGGATGATCGTCGACGGACCGCAAGGCGACATCGAATGCTTCGCCGCGCGGAAGCCTGCCGGCACACAAGCCGCAGCGCCGTTGGAACTCGACCAACCGCCGGCCGATCTGCTGATCTTAAAGTTGCCTGGGACAGGCGGCCGCGCCGAGCGATCGACAGCTTTTCCCGCCCTCCTCTTCCAGCCGCGCGATGTCGAAGTCTGGACCTGGAATCCGCCGGGCTACGGACTCAGCCAAGGCTCCGCCTCGCTGCGACACATCCCCGCCGCAGTCCTTGCCGTTTGGGATCATCTGCAACAGCACCGCGTCGGCACCAACTCAAATACGAACACCAAAACCTTGATCGTCGGCAACAGTCTCGGTTCGGTGACCGCGTTGTATTTGGCCAGCCAACGCGCAGCCGACGCGCTGATGATTCGCAACCCGCCGCCGCTTGTCGACATGGTCCGCGACGGCAACGCCTGGTGGAACGCGCATCGCGGCGGAACCTGGATCGCGGCATCGATCGAAGCGAAGATGGACGCCACGACAACCGCCAGCGACTGCCGATTGCCCGCTCTGTTTGTCCAATCGCAGCTCGACGCCCTCGTCCCCGCGCGGCTGCAGCAATCGATCATCGACGCCTACGCCGGCCCGCACCGGCTGGTCGTCCTGCCCGAAGCCGAACACGACACCCCCTACCGCGCCGACGACCTCGACGCGATCCAATCGGGCCTGCAATGGCTGCTGACCGAAATGTTTGACATGCCGCCGGAGTAAAGGCATCCCCCGAACGAGCCCCAAACGCTGGAGTCGAGGCTTCAGCCGACCGAGCCCTTAGCGCTGGAGTAAAGGCTTCAGCCGATTCACGCGCTGCAGCGTTCGCCCAAAGGCTCGAGTCCCAGCTTTTCGGCGCAGCAGAGCCAGAAAATTTGCAGCGTGGTGCCGACGCGCAGAGGCTTCACCGCAACCACGAACTACCGGAAAGTCAAGCTTTTCCGGCACGATTGGTACAAACCGTGCTAGGACGACTCAAGTTGTGAAAAAAGCTTGCCGATAGCCCCTAAGGCGACCTTGCGAGGATGAAAGTGATACAGTAAATTTCGGACACGAGAGGAACGCCGCCTCGGAAACCCAAGTCCCACGAAGGACCTGGGCGTCCCCGGAGCAGCAATCCGCTCCATATTCCCCTGTAGCTCAGTTGGTAGAGCAGGCGGCTGTTAACCGCCTTGTCAGAGGTTCGAGTCCTCTCGGGGGAGCTTTTTCAGTTTTCTGAAAACTAGCGACAAACCATTCAACGCCCGCGGTAGTGCATGACACCCGCGGGCGTTTTTTCGTTTACGCTCGGTTTTTCGCGACGTTTCGACATCGCGGCGTCGACATCGCGGCGTCGAAATTCGAGAGTCTCACTTTTGCAGAGAGAGTCCGGGCCTACGAATCAAACCACCCCGATTCGCCCGACACCCCAGTGAACTCTCTGGTTTCCTGTTTGGCTCGTCGAACTGGTTTACGCGGGCGAGCTTTGACCCGGTCGGAATGGAGTGCCCTAAGAACCTTCTCGCGGAGCGCCCCGCACGGCTGCATTTCAGTTTGACTGAGGTGTGTCAGTCTCGATCGCCATTTGCCAGAGGTCGCATGCTCGACTTCTTTTGCAGCGTCGATCACGTGCTTCGGATCTACAATCCCGATTCAATGTCCGTGCAAATTGCAGACTGGAACGGAGTCACTTGCCAATTATGTGGCGACAACGTCGTCCGAGATGAAGTCCTCGGATGCTGCAAATGCGAAACCGAACGATGTCCCGATTGCAGTACCTCGTGCGACTCATGCCTGGATCGGTTTTGCTGTGAGTGTATCTCGTCGTGCGAGCGCTGTGGCGACGATGTCTGTCAAGTGTGCCTGAAGTCGTGCGACGACTGCGGCGATTCTTTTTGTAACACCTGTCTCTTTGAAGGAGCCTGTGATGATTGCGTCACCAAACAAAACGAAGCGAGTGAAGAAGACCGTCGCGACACCAATCAATCGGTCACTGCGGTTTACGCCATACGCGATGGCAAAGCTGCTGTACCTGCGTGATATCGGTCCCACTGAAGTGGGCGGGTTCGGACTCTCTAACGCCAACGTTTTGCTACTGGTTGAAGACATCCAACTTGTCGAACAGGTTTGCTCGGTCGTCTCGGTCGAATTCGATGACGACAGCGTAGCCGACTTCTTCGACCAGCAAGTTGACTCGGGGCGACAACCGGAGCAGTTTGCAAGAATTTGGATTCAACCGCATCCCGCGGCGTCGCCGTTTCCAAGCGTTACCGATGAAGAAACGTTCGAACGCAGTTTTGGTGGAGTCGACTGGGCGGTGATGCATATCATTGCCGAAGAGGGCAACACCTGCACGCGAGCCCGTTTCAATGTCGGTCCCGGTACCGAATGGCGGCTCCGGTCGCGTGTCGAATTCGCCCACCAGTTTCCGGCTGCCGACCATGAATCTTGGTTCATCGAATACTGTGACAACGTCACGGTCAGCGATCCATTTGCATCGGATCGTGCACTTCTTGAGACCTGCGATTCGGATTGGTGGGAGCATGCTCCGTTAGCAACCGATCGCTGGCGTGACAATCTCTCGGAGGCAGTCAGTTGAGTGCGCCCCATAACCGTTTTGAGCGACAACGCCAGCTGGTCCCGATGGATCGGTTGGCGGATGTCGCCGCAACGGTGATCGGTGTCGGCGCGATCGGTCGACATGTGGCGTTGCAGCTCGCTTCGATCGGAACGTCGCGAATCCAGTTGATCGACTTCGATAGCGTTGACTTGTCCAACACGACAACGCAAGGCTACCGAAAGCACGAGGTTGGATGGGCAAAACCGTTTGCCACGTCGCAAGCCATTGGCGAAATTGATCCAACGATCGATGTCATTCGAGTGGAGGACCGTTTTCGTCCGCGCCAAGACATCGGCAATGCAGTGTTTTGCTGCGTCGATTCGATCGCCGCTCGATCTGCAATCTGGCGTTCGGTAAAGTCGCGTGCGGGGTTCTGGGCCGATGGCCGGATGCTTGGCGAAGTGCTGCGAGTCCTTGCCGTCACCGACAACAAGTCCGAATCTCATTACGCTTCGACACTTTTCGCCGCATCCGACGCCCAGCAAGGAACTTGCACGTCACGCAGCACGGTCTACGCCGCCAGCATCGCAGCGGGATTGATGGTTCACCAGTTTACACGCTGGCTCCGCGACATCCCAACCGACGCCGACACCAGCGTCAATCTGCTTTCCGGCGAATGGGACGTTCAAGACGCTTCCTAACGAAACAGACAGGGCACGAGCTTTCACCGAGGCCCCAGCCCCAACACGTGTTCGTAAGGAGGGAAATTGGACGCTTTAGCAGGATGGCTGATCATCGGATTCGTGGCATGGTGGTTTTACAAAACCGGCAAACGCACCGGCAAACGCACCGGCAAACGCACCGGCAGTCGCACCGGCAGTCGCAAAGGCTATAACGTCGGCCGCAGCCGGAGCAGACGCAATCACCACCGCCGCCGCTAACCACCGGAACGTCGTGGCCGCCCTTCGAAGCGGTCACGACGTTCCTTTTTTAGCTATCAGAAAGTCTCACGTGGTCCATCGTTCTTTGGCTTAGCTGAAGCTTTTCCACTCTCTAAACAGCGAGAGAATGTGAAATGCCCCCATTTCTGGTCCACTTTCATGAGAGTAGGGATTAGGCAATTGAATCCGCAGTGGGCTGCTTTCGCGAAGGGAGAGCGCGAGCTCGGCGGTTACTTCAGCTACTACAAGCAAGACCGAAATCACTCGAGTCTTGGCTACCCAACATCCACCCTGTTTGAATCCACTCGCCCAGGTCACGAATAGGCCGTGGACGCGCCCGGAAGCTAGTCAACACCTCAGGCTCTCTAAGCCGAGCCCCAGAGAACCTGAGAGACACCGCCAAACATGGTTTGACACAGCAAGAAACGCCGTAAAAAACACGGCGATCGCGGCAATGATTGAAAGTCTCACGAGGAGGCTCCGTCGAGAATTAGCGGTGGTGGCGATAGACGTGGAAGATGGCCGATCCATATTCGTAGACAATCGATTGTTTTAGGAGTTCATCGTCCTCCAGCAATTCGGGAAAACGAAACTCGTCGATGATAAGCCATAGATCCCGTGGATGATCGTTGAGTGATTGCCGGATCATTTCCAGAAAGGCTTTGGTGACCGGATGGTCGAAGGGCGAATACAAAAAGAAGACGGTTTCGCTGCCGTCCATCTGGTAGTCGAGGATGTTGGTGCAGACGACTTTAATCGAACCCGTTTTGGGCCTCGCTTCTTTGAATGTCTCAACGTTTCGCTCTGCGATCTGACACAAGGCAGGCGAAATTTCTAAACCGACGACTTGGTCGAATCCCTGCTCCGCAGCGAGCAAAAGGATTCGGCCCTTACCGCATCCAACATCGGCGAACACTCCATCGCGAGGGAGAACGACTTTCTCCATGATCTTGCGAAAGTATCGAGCCCGTGTCGGTTTGTATTTGTCAGCATGCTGTTTGTCTTCTTGGCTGATGTCCAGGTCGTTGATGGCGACCTCGGATCGAGTGTCAAGTTGATAGCGTTTATCGAACACGTAGTCGTCGTAGACACTCAAAGCACTTTGAATAGTGCTTGTCGGTCGTTTTGAGAAAACCCGTTTCAGAAGTGCAGTCGTGGGCATATGTACTTTCGGTAATCGCGGTATCGGGCGAAGTTAATTCAATCTGGCGAGGTATTTGTCGGGGGCGGCGAGCAGTTTGTCTTTGCAGCCGTCACAACAAATCCAGACGCTGTTGCCTTCAACGTCGAACTTTTTGGGGGCGTCCATCGTGCCCAGCATCTCGCCGCTGACGGGACAGATGTGTTGGGCCATCGCGGACTTGTAGTCCTCCGGCGACAGCTGCTTCAGTCCAGACATCTGCTCTTCCATCGAGGAAGCCGTATCTGCGGCGGAATGCTCACTACCATGAACATGCTCCTCGTGGGCGTGCGATTCGTGATCGGCACTGGCGGGTGGTGTGTTAGGGGCGGCCGGGCTGCAGCCAAAGAGTCCGACAGCCAGGCTGGCTGCAATGAGGACAGGGACTCGATTTGATAGTCGCATTGGAGGTCCTTTGCGGAATCATGAGAACGGATCGTGGATTTGACGTCCATTTGGATGCACGGGCCGTTGCTTTCTTCACGGGGCGCAGAAAGAATTTGAAATATCTATTTAAACTGATGAAGAAATCCAGACTTCAAACATCTAAAACCTGTGTCCTTTAGAGATGCCCTCAGGGAACGATCCGGTCATGTCATCCAACGATTGCGAAACGGTGCAACAACAACTGTCGGCGTATCACGATGGTGAGTTGTTGGCTGGACAGCAGGCGTTGGTCGCCAGACACGTCGAAGGCTGCGCGGCTTGTGCCGAGTCGCTGAGTTCGTATGCGGCGATCGGGGCTACCTTCGCCGGCGTTCCTGTCGCGAGGAAGCCAGATGATTTGTGGGACCGCATCGAGAGCGATCTGCCTGGCGGCAGGGATTCAGCGACGCTGCCGTCGCGAGTCGCCCAATGGTTCAGCCAGTCGCCCTACCGGGCCGGTGTCGTTTCGATGGCGGCTGCGGTATTGCTGACCCTGGGCTTGAGTCTTTGGCTTGTCGACAGAGCCTCCGTCGTGGTGAAGGAGAGGCATATCGGTGGAGCGATCGCCGCGCACTCGCATTCGCATGACGGGGTGGGGCATCACGAACACGATGCCGAATTCTCGAAGGTCATGGAGGACTATGTGCAAATATTGAGCGTCGACCCCGATGCTGCGGACCATATGCTGCTCACGAAGTACCGCGGCCAACAGGTCGATGCCGACGGTGCGATGAAGTTGGTTGGGTATCGTCCTGTCGTTTCCAAAGGGCTTCCCGAGGGGTATTCGTTGGCATCGACGAGCGTTTTGAAGATGCCGTGCTGCACCTGCGTCAAGGCGGTTTGCAAGCGTAACGACGGTTCGACGCTGGTTCTGTTTGAACATGACGACGAAGAGACGGCTTGGTTTGGCGGTCGCCGGCAGAGTATGGCGATGTGTGGCGACAAGAATTGCTGCCTCGTTGATCTCGATTCCAGTATCGCGGCAACTTGGAAGCAGGGTTCGCGAAGCGTCACGGCTGTTGGCGTTCGCGACCAAGACGAAGTGGCGAAGCTGGTGACCTGGTTGGGGAAGTTGAATGTCGAGAGTTGAGAGAGTAATGAGAGCAAAGCGTCCGGCCAAATTTCCATCTGACAAACTCGCAACCCTGAGCTCTCAACCAATCGCATGATGGAATTCTTCAAACGCCACCGCGGAAAACTTTGGATTGCTCAAGCGGTGGCGTTTGTGCTGCTTGGTGTCTTCGTCGCATCTTGGTTTGCCGGCGGGGCGAAAGTCTCGACGACTTCCGCTACGTCGAATTCCGGGGAGAAGCAAAGTAAGCCGTCGATTTGGACTTGCGCGATGCACCCGCAAATACGTCGCGATGGTCCGGGCAGTTGTCCGGTTTGCGGCATGGACTTGGTTCCGGTCGGGGAGTCGGCCGACGGCGTTCGCACGGTTTCGATCAGTCCCGCGATCAAGAGCCTAATGAACCTTCAGGTCAGCCCAGTGCGTCGCCAATACGTGACGGCCGACGTTCGCATGGTCGGCAAGGTCGCATACGATGAAACTCGCCTCGCCCACATCACTGCTTGGGTCCCCGGCCGATTGGAACGCATGTTCGTCGACTTCACCGGCGTCGAGGTGAAGAAGGGGGACCACATGGTGCAAATCTACAGCGAGGCACTTTACACCGCACAGGAAGAACTGCTTGCGGTGACCAAGCGTGATCGACCGCTGAGTACCTCACGATTCATCGAACCACTCGATCTTGCTGAATCGGCTCGCGAGAAGCTGCGTTTACTCGGTTTGACGGCGGAGCAGATTCAGACGATCGAAGAACGTGGCACGTCTTCCGAAACCGTGACGATCTACTCGCCCGTCGGTGGCGTGGTGGTTTCGAAGAACAAGCAAGAAGGCGATCGCGTTCAAACGGGCGACCGCATCTACACCGTCGCTGACTTAAAGGTCTTATGGGTTCAGATGGATGCTTACGAATCCGACTTGGCTTGGTTGCGGTACGGGCAGGACGTCGAGTTCACAACAGAAGCTTATCCCGGCGAATTGTTCCGCGGCCGAATCGCGTTCATTGACCCGGTGCTAAACGAAGACACTCGGACGGTGAAGGTGCGAGTCAACGTACCGAACGATGATGGTCGCTTAAAACCGGAAATGTTCGTGCGAGCAATCGTGCAGAGTGACATCGCGGCGGGCGGTCGAGTGCTCAACGCTTCGCTGGCGGGAAAGTGGATCAGCCCGATGCACCCGGAAATCATAAAAGACCAACCGGGCGATTGTGACATTTGCGGCATGCCGTTGGTGCGAGCCGAGTCGCTTGGCTACGTCACAGCGGAGCCAACGAGCGCCGCAAAACCTTTGATCGTGCCGGTGAAGGCTGTGTTGCTGACGGGAACGCGAGCGATTGTGTACGTCCAGATTCCCGACGCCGACAAGCCGACTTACGAAGGTCGCGAGATTGTGATCGGTCCGCGCGCCGGCGACTTCTACCTAGTGAAGTCAGGGCTCGAAGAAGGCGACTTGGTCGTGACCAACGGCAACTTCAAACTCGATAGTGCGCTCCAGATTTCTGCGAAGCCCTCGATGATGACACCGCAAGGTGGCGGCGGAGGAGGCCACAACCACGGCGGCATGGAAATGCCAAAAGCAGACCAAGGGGTGACGATGGACGCGAGTCCGATGAACTTGGTGCCAGCGGTACGTGATGCGATGCAGGGTATTGTTGAGCAATACAAAACGATTCAAGAAAGGGTTGAAGCTGCGAACCTCGCAGAGATTCGCGAAGGCTATGACCAACTCAATAAAGCTGTCGAGGCAGTGCCGGCGGACTTGATCGGTCCACAAATGCGACCGCCGTGGTTCGAGGTCGTGATGCTATTGCGGAACGATATCACTGAGGGCCGCGAGGTGAATTCCATGCGTGAAGCCGATCGGGTCTTCGCGTTAACTCGGCAGCACATTGATCAGATGAAGGCTCAGTTCCCGTTGCCGATGTTACACGACGAAATGCAGATGCCGGCGATGGCGAACATGGATGCTCCGCCTGAAGTCGCTGAGCAACTCAGTGGTTTTGTCGCTCCTTATCTGCAACTTAGCCAAGCACTCGCAGCAGAGGATTTGGAAGCCGCGAAGCGAGCGGTCGAGCCGTTGCATCAGCGATTGGCGGGCTTGCTGCCGATCGTCTCCGAAGCCAAAGCGGTCGAAGTGTGGGGCAAAGAGAAACGCGACTTGTCCGAGATCGTTGCAAGATTGCAGGAGGCGAACAATCTCGCCGCTTTGCGTAGCGGGTTCGCTTTACTGTCCGAGCAGATGTTGAGTCTCGAGCGAATGTTCGGACTGCCGACCGACGAAACACTTTATGAGCTTCATTGTCCGATGGCCTTCGCGGGTCGCGGTGCGTCGTGGCTTCAATCCGACGACGCGGTTCGCAATCCGTACTACGGCGCGTCGATGCTCCGCTGCGCGGATCGAGTTGAGAGTTTAGGGTCGAGAGTTGAGAGCAAATAGGGAGAGGCGATGTTCGGATTTGAAAAGCTCGACGTTTGGCAGAAATCGGTCGACTTGGCCGCTGACGTTTATCGGCTGACTCGCGAATTTCCGGACTACGAAAAGTTTGGACTGGCAAATCAGATGCGGCGAGCCGCGGTGTCAATCTCATCCAATATTGCAGAGGGAAGTGCTCGCGACTCCAAGAAAGATTTTTCTCGATTCCTTCAGATCGCCTACGGCTCAACGATGGAGGTTGTTTCTCAGCTCCATATCGCTCAAAGGCAAGAATTCATCGCGAAAGAAGATGCATGCAAACTCTACAAGGACTGCGAAGAAATCGCACGAATGACCAGCGGACTTAAACGAAGCTTGAGCATCTAAACATGCCCAACGCTCAACCCTCAACCCTCGACTCTCAACTAGACGAAGCGAAGCGAAGTCCGCTTGGCCGGCTGATCTGGTTTTGCTTGACCAACAAGCTTGTCATCTTGCTGCTGGTCATTGCGACGATTGTGTGGGGCGTCATGGTCGCTCCGTTCGATTGGGACACCGGAGCGTTGCCTCGCGATCCCGTTCCCGTCGATGCGATTCCGGACATTGGCGAGAACCAACAAATTGTGTTCACCCAGTGGATGGGCCGCAGCCCGCAAGACGTCGAGGACCAGATCGGTTATCCATTGACGGTCGCGCTGCTGGGAATCCCTGAAGTCAAAACGATCCGCAGCTATTCGATGTTCGGCTTCTCGTCGATCTACATCATCTTTGGCGAAGACGCGGACTTCTATTGGTCGCGAACGCGAGTGCTGGAAAAGCTGAACAGTCTTCCGGCCGGCACGCTTCCAGAAAGTGTCCAACCAACGCTGGGACCGGACGCGACGGCACTCGGGCAGATCTATCTCTACACGCTCGAAGGTCACGATCCCGATGGCAATCCAACAGGTGGCTGGGATCTGCGCGAACTGCGAACGATCCAGGATTACTACGTTCGCTACGCGTTGACGTCGGCCGAAGGGATCAGTGAAGTCGCGTCGATCGGCGGCTTCGTTCAAGAATACCAAATCGACGTGGACCCCGACGCGATGCGGGCCGCTGGCGTGACGCTTGCCAATGTGTTTGAGTCGATTCGGATGACAAACGTCGACGTCGGTGCTCGGACGATCGAACTGAACAAGGCTGAATATGTCATCCGCGGTCTCGGTTTCATCGAAAGCGTCGAAGACATCGAAAAGACGGTCGTGAAGGTGACCGATAACGTGCCGATCACGGTGGCCGACGTTGGCAACGTGTCGCTAGGTCCGGCACTGCGGCGAGGTGCGTTGGACAAAGCCGGTGCCGAAGCGGTTGGCGGTGTCGCGGTGGTGCGATACGGGTACAACCCGTTGGCGGCGATCAAGAACATCAAACAGCGAATCCAAGAGGTATCGCCCGGCCTGCCGACGAAGGTGTTGGTCGACTACCAGAAAACGACCGCCGACGAAGTTGACCTGTACGCGGATCGCAACGGTCTTGAATCCATCACCGGAGCAACGACCAGCAGCGACGCTTGGGTGAAGCATCTTCGCGGCATGTCGCAGGACAAATGGCCCGCGTGGATCACGACCAGCCAAGTCGCCGTCGTGCCGTTCTACGATCGAACCGGATTGATCTACGAAACGCTTGGAACGCTGAACACGGCACTCATCGAAGAAATCTTGGTCACCATCATCGTGATCTTGGTGATGGTTGTTCACTTGCGTAGTTCGTTTCTGATCAGTGCTCTGTTGCCGCTCGCGGTGCTGATGTGCTTTATCGCGATGAAAACTTTCGGGGTCGATGCCAACATCGTTGCACTGTCGGGTATCGCGATCGCGATCGGCACGATGGTCGACATGGGGATCATTCTCACAGAGAACATTCTCAAATACTTGGATGAGGCTGCGCCAGAAGATGACAAGCTGACGGTGATTTTCAAAGCGGCTCACGAAGTCGCCGGTGCGGTACTGACAGCCGTGACGACGACCGTTGTCAGCTTCTTGCCCGTTTTCACGATGATTGGTGCGGAAGGGAAACTGTTTCGTCCGTTGGCGTTCACCAAGACGTTTGCATTAGCCGCGTCAGTGATTGTCGCGTTGACCATCATTCCGCCGGCGGCTCACATTTTGATGGGCGGCCGAATCGAATCAAAGAGCCTGCGCAGGGGAGCTTGGTTTGCCTTGCTGATTCTGGGCATCGCCGCGTCGATGCTGTTGACTTGGTGGGTGGGAGCAATCTTGATCGGATTGTCCGCCTACAAGTTGTGGGAAGAACGCATCCCCGAACGGTTCCAGCGATATGGACCTTACGGGGCCAGTGCCGTTGCCGCGTTGGTCGTGGGTGTGCTGCTGACGCAGGAGTGGTTGCCGCTCGGGCCGCAGAAGGGTTTGCTGCTGAACTTGTTGTTCGTCGGCGGATTGATCGGCGGCATCCTTGGGTTCTTTACCGTCTTTCAGCGATTCCTCTACGAACCAATCCTGCGTTGGTGCCTGAATCACAAGCTCGCGTTTCTGACACTACCCACAGCGATCTTGCTGTTCGGCGGATCGGCGTGGCTCGGTGTCGACAAAGTGTTCGGCATCGTTCCCAAGACGTTTTCGCTGGTTGGCGTATCCGAAGCGTCCATCCGAAATTCACGACCGTGGCAAGCAGCAACGAACGTCCTGCCGGGACTGGGCAAAGAGTTCATGCCGCCGCTCGACGAGGGCTCGTTCCTCTACATGCCAACGACGATGCCGCACGCTTCGATCGGCGAAGCGATGGATGTGTTGCAGTTGCAGAATCAATTGCTTGTTTCGATCCCCGAAGTCGAATCGGTCGTCGGCAAGATCGGCCGCGCCGACACGCCACTCGATCCGGCTCCCGTATCGATGATCGAGACCTACATCACCTACAAGTCAGAATACAAATCGGACGTAGCCGGCCATCGGCTGAACTTTCGCTATGACGACCAAGCCAAAGATTTCGTCCGCGACGAAGCCGGAGAATTGATCCTTGATCCAGCCGGTCGATCGTTCCGCCAATGGCGAGACGAAATCGGCTCGCCTGATGACATTTGGCAAGCGATCACGACGGCGGCCCAGATTCCTGGCACGACGTCGGCGCCAAAACTGCAACCGATCGCAGCGCGGATCGTGATGCTGCAAAGCGGGATGCGTGCGCCGATGGGAATGAAGGTCAAAGGCCCGGACCTAGAAACCATCGAACGGGTTGCCTTGGAATTGGAATCGCTGCTGAAACAGATTCCCACCGTTCAATCGTCTGCTGTCATCGCCGACCGGATTGTAGGCAAGCCGTATTTGGAAATCGACATCGACCGCGATGCTATCAAGCGGTACGGATTGCACATCCGCAGTGTGCAGGACGTGATTGAAGTCGCGATCGGCGGCCGGCAAATCACGACGACCGTTGAAGGTCGCGAACGGTTTCCCGTTCGTGTGCGTTATGCTCGCGAGCTGCGCGACGATCTCGAATCACTCGATCGGATATTGGTCCCGACGCCATCGGGTGCCCAGATTCCGCTCGGCCAGCTCGCCGTCATCCGCTACACGCGCGGCCCGCAAGTCATCAAGAGTGAAGACACGTTCTTGCTCGGTTACGTTCTGTTTGACATGAAACCCGGTGAAGCGGAGGTCGATGTCGTCGAGCATGCTCAAGCGTTCCTGCAAGCGAAGATCGAATCCGGCGAGTTCACGTTGCCGGCAGGCGTGACGTACACCTTCGCTGGCAACTACGAAAACCAAATTCGCTCGCAGAAGACTTTGGCGATTGTGCTGCCACTCGCCCTCGGGATCATCTTCTTGATCCTGTACCTTCAATTCAAATCGGCGATCACGACATCGCTGGTTTTCAGTGGCATCCTGATTGCGTGGGCCGGCGGCTTCATCATGCTGTGGTTATACGGCACCACGTGGTTCCTGGACTTCAGTATTTTGGGAACCGATATGCGTGATTTGTTCCAAGTCAAAACGATCAATCTCAGCGTCGCCGTTTGGGTCGGCTTCCTCGCCCTGTTTGGGATCGCCAGCGACGACGGTGTGGTGATCGCATCGTACCTGGACGAGAGTTTCCGAAAGGATCGCATTGAAAACGCTCAGCAAGCTTGACAAGCCACGGTCACCGCCGGCATGCGACGCGTTCGACCCTGTTTGATGACTACCGCGACCACTCTGCTCGCCCTGATCCCCGTGCTCACGTCGACCGGCCGCGGTAGCGACATCATGGTTCCGATGGCGATCCCCAGCTTTGGCGGCATGACGATCGAGATCATGACGATGCTGGTCGTCCCGGTGCTGTACTGCAGCGCGATGGAGTGGAAGTTGCGGCTGGGCATTAAGGACGAGCGATTCGCCGAGAACGCTTGAATCTGAAAGGAGCCTGAGAGTCTGCCTTTCCTCAGTCCACGCAAGGCAGCTGGTACCCCCGTGGGGTATGACTACAATTTGCTGAATGCAGCATCGGAATGAACGCAGCGAAGATGAACCAATTGACGACGAAACGGTAAATGCCGGTGCGGCCGGGGATCGCGATGCGCTACGAAGCATCTACGAAGCGACATCGGATCGCGTCTTCCGTTTGATGGTTCGGATGGTCGGCCCACAGGACGCCGATGACCTGACGCAACAAACTTTTGTCCGAGCGTTCACGCGGCTCGCCCAGTTCAGCGGCCAATCGAAGTTCCAGACCTGGCTGTACCGATTGGCCACCAACGAAGCTTTGCAGCATCTGCGACGCGAGAAGCATCGACGGACGAAGCAGTTGATCGTTGAGCCAACGATGCTGGCAACCGACCACGTCGAGCAAGACGAACGAATCGCGATGCTCCGTCAGGCCCTCGATCAACTCGATCCGGAACTGCGAGCCATCTTCACGCTCAAAGAAGAGAGCGGGTTGTCGTACCAGCAGATCGCCCAGACGCTAGACATCCCGGAAGGGACCGTCGGTTCGCGGCTGAATCGTGCGCGTCGGGAACTGCGGAAGCTTTTGGAGTGAAGGAGTTGGGAGTGAAGGAGTTGGGAGTGAAGGAGTTGGGAGTGAAGGAGTTGGGAGTGAAGGAGTTAGGAGTGAAGGAGTTGGGAGTGAAGGAGTTGGGAGTGAAGAAGTTGCATTCTCCCAACTCCCTCACTCCCAACTCCCCTACTTCTTAATAAGGGCAGCCCACCGTGCGATCCAATTGAGCGATCGTGCCGGCCAGCGTGGCGTCGATGCGGGCTAACTGGGTCTCGAACATGAGGAGTTCGCGGTAGGTTTCGATAAGCGTGAAGAAGTCGGTTCGTTTGCCTCGGTAGTCGGCGATCGACAGTTTCAGGGTGTCCTCGGTGCGAGGAATGATGCGGTCTTCGTAGATGTCACGTTGTTCGCTCAACGCATCCGCTTGCGCGATCAAACGCCGGATCTTGCCATAAAGCTCATCCCGTTCGGCTTCCAGGCGTCTGGTTGTGCTGCTGGTTCGATGCGACGCTTCGCGGATCCCCGCGTCGATCTTATCTCGCCAAATAGGAAGCGTCGTGCCTAAATTGAAACTGATGTTGTCGTGGCCGTTGGCAACGGGACTGAGCACGCTGCTGCTGTCGCTGATCAATCCCCAATTCACGCCAACGGTAAAGTCGGGGTACTTCTGCAAACAGGCCAGACGTTGCTTTTCTCGATCGCGTTGGATCTCCCAAGCCAGGCCACGCAGTTTCGGATTGCACTGTTCGGCCAGCGAGATCAGCGATTCGATCTGCTGGGGCGTGTCGGCAATGTCGAGCCTGTCAGTCGTTTCGGGGACGAGTCCAACAGGCTGTTGTAACAGCGTGGCGAGATCCGCTTGAGCGATCTGTTTTTGTTTGCGAAGCGAGATCAATTGTTCGTCGAGGCGATCGGTCTCGAGTTGGGCACGCAGGACATCTTGTTGGGATCCGCCGCTGCGATACCTCGCCTCTGCAACATCGGTTAGATCGGCGACGAGGTCTTTGGTCTCTTCGATGATCGCGATCGCTCGGCCTGCGAACCAGACTTCGTAATAGGCGAGCCGAACCGATTCCGTGATCTCACGCGCGATCAGATCGACCTCCGCTTGCGCGATCTGAACTTCACGACTGGCGATGACAGCTTTGGTTTGCAGCTTTTTCGGGAACGGAACCATCTGGTTGACCGACATCTGGTGACCGACCCGCCCTGCAGCGGTCTCCAGGGCTTGATCTTGGATCGGCCAGAAAGTGTTGTTGAACGTCGGGTCGGGTAAGGCTTTGGCTTGTGGTATTACATAGGTCGCAGCGGCGACGCGCTGTCGCGCAGCAAGCAACTTAGGGTGACGCGCGAGTGCCGTGCTGATGTAGTAGTCGACTGAAGCAGGGGGGAAGCTGGGAGAAGGGGAGTTGGCTTCCTTTTTCTCAGGGGCCGCTTCATTACCGTTTTCTTTGCCTACGGCTTCCTTGTCTCCTTCACTCCCATCTCCCAACTCACCATCTTCCTTAGGCGGGTCGAGCTGCAGCGCTTTTCCGGTGCTGCGCTCGCCAGCTTCCGCGGGGGCTTGCGCGATGAGGGTAGGGGCTGCGAAGACGACGCCATCATTGTAGCCGACGGGTCGAATGGTCCCTGTTTCTGGTTCGCTGAGGACTTGCTGCCAGTCGACCGCGCGGATTGCGACCGAGTTGGTCGGAGCGACTTGCGGAGGTGCCATCGAGACGCTAACGTCCCGCTGCGAAGCGCAGCCAGACGCCGATGAAGCGATCAATGCTGCCAAAAGCAGACGTTTCGCGAGTTTCGTCGTGGGCTGTGGAATTTGCCGATCCATGGCGTGAATATCCTGATGAGCTATACTGAACGCAGTCAAAGTTTGCCTAACCGACTGTTTCCCCTTGAACAATGCAGCCGATTTTGCGATACATTTGATATACCTGGCATGGGTATCTTTTTCGGAAGGTCACATTGAGCAACTCCCCCATAATTCGCACCGTCGTTAATCTCTGCCTGATCGCTGCAATGGTGATTCAGCCGATTGCGATTGCGCACGCCGGATGTGCTCAAGGAGCGTGCTGTAACGCACAGTCGCGATGCAACGCTTGCAATATATGTGAAGTCGAGGCCGATGGTGGCTTTTGCGGTTGCTGCAGCCAAATCAAGCCCAAGCCGGGCGGATGCTGTGACAAGACATCTGAAAAAAAGCAGCGCGTCGACGATTCCGAAGGTTCGGTTGGCAAGCTGTCGCCGGGCGATGGCGAAGAATTGGTAGACGGACAACCTTCGTTATCTTCCTGCCGGTGCGGGGTGCGTTCGGAGCCGATAGCACCTGCGCCTCAGCGGTCGCCTGTTTCACAAGAGCGAGACTTGGTCGTGATTGCCTATTTAGATCACACCCAAACCGAATCGGGTCTTTCGCTCCTGTCCGAGCATGGGAACTTACGATTGCCGATCGGTAGTCTGGCTCCACACTTCTCGCAGCGGATTCTCTGCATCTGGCGCATTTAGCGCCGCCTCTTTGAGAGAACTGCGCGCTCGCAGTTCTTTACCACCAACTTGGCTTTCCAGTGATCGATGCTGCGCGCTCATCCTGCCGGAGGCCTTCCGAGTTGCATCCCTGCGCGATCCATTTCGCGTCACCACAGCAAGCAGAACCACCGGGCATATCCGCCAAGTGAGTGATTGGTTTGCGATCGGCGCTGCATAGCAGATCGCGGATCGATCGCCGTACCGATTGGCGATTGTGGCTGGAACCGTCGTGTGCCGTAGAACGCATTGAGAACTGACATGAATCAGGAAGAAGATAAACGAACCGAAGAACCGGAACCCGACGTCACGAATGTGGCGGAGGGAAGTATGGGAGATGAGAAGACGGGGAGTTCGGGAGATGGGGAGCGGGGGAGTCAGGGAGATGTTGAGCCCATGGGCTCCCAGTCTCCTTCACTCCCAGTCTCCCCCTCTGCTTCGACATGGCTGTTGCGCACTGGCGTGCAGGCCGCAACTGTCGTTGTCGTCGCCGGTCTCGTGTTTTTCCTGCTCGGTGTCGCACAGCGAACGCAGTGGTTGACCGCTGATGGTTTCTCCGGCGGCAAAGATGCAGCCGTGTCCGAAGCCGTTGGTGGCGAAGACAAGCGATACATCTGCCCGATGATGTGCACGCCACCGTCCACCGAACCAGGTCGCTGCCCCGTCTGTGCGATGGAACTGGTCGAAGCGACCGGCGGCGGTGGCGGCGATGGTATCTCGGTCACTATCGAAGCATCCGCTCGGCGGTTGGTCGGTATTCAAACGGCAATGTCGATGATGGGCGAAGTCAATCGAACGATCCGCACCATCGGCTCGATCGACTTCGACGAAAGCCAACTGTCGACCATCAGTGCGTACATCGACGGCCGTCTGGAAAAGATGTACGCGAACTACGCCGGTGTGAAGGTCAATGAAGGCGACGACCTGGCGTTGATCTACAGCCCGCAGCTTTACACCGCACAAACCGAGTTCATCACCAGCATGAACAGCGATGGCAAGATCGGTCGCTTTCAAATCTCTGGCGGCGATCTGAACAAGATGGCTCGGGAGAATTTGACTGAACTGGGGATGACGGAAAGTCAGATCGACCAGTTGGGGAAGTCGGGTAAACCAATGTCGCGTATCCGTATCAAGTCACCGCAGAGTGGAACAGTGATCGAGAAGTCGGCTGTTGAAGGCGACTACGTCAAAACGGGACACAAGCTCTACCGAGTAGCCGACCTAAGCAGTGTTTGGCTGATGCTTGATCTGTTTCCCGACGACGCATCGGCTGTTCGATTCGGTCAACAAGTCGAAGCGGAAATTCAGTCGATGCCCGGCGAAGTGTTTACCGGCCGCGTCGCTTTCATTGACCCCACCGTGAACCCGAAGACTCGAACGGTACGCGTCCGTGTCGAGATCATGAACTTTGACGGCAAACTGCGACCAGGCGACTACGCGACTGCTCGGGTCACCGTGCCAGCAATCCCAATGGACCAAGTTTACGATCCGGCGTTGGCGAACAAATACATCAGCCCGATGCACCCGCAGGTCATCCGCGACGAACCGGGGACATGCCCACTTTGCGATATGGATTTGGTGCCGACGTCGCAACTTGGGTTCGCATCAGAGCCTTTGCCGATGCAGCAAGTCGTGACTGTGCCGCGCGACGCCGTGCTTCTAGCTGGCGAGAATAGCGTGATCTACGTCGAAACCGAACCCGGTCGTTTTGAGATACGCCGAGTGACAGTCGGTCCCATGAATCGAAAAGAAGCGGTGATCGTCGAAGGGCTTTCGGCTGGTGAGACGGTTGCGACAGGTGGCAATTTCTTGATCGACTCACAAATGCAGCTCGCCGGAAACCCATCGTTGATGGACCCCACGAAGGCACCGAGCTATTCACCGGGACCGCTCGAGCTTCCCAAAACGAACCCCGTTATGTTGGCGACCGACGCTGGCAAAACGCTTGATCGAACCTACGACGCGTACTTTGAAATCCAATGTGCGATGGCGGCCGACCAAACGCCTCCGCCCGTCGCATTGAACACGCTGATCGAAGGACTCCGCGAACTAGAACTGTCGGCCGGTGTTCCCGATGAAGCTCAACGCAAGTTTGCGACCGCTCGCCGTGCGGCATCTCGTATGGATGGTTCGTTGGAAACGGCTCGCGAAGCCTATCGCGGCGTCAGTCACGCGATGTTGCGAGCGGCCACGGTGGCTCGCGGGCCGAAGACGGCTGTGAAGTTGACGCACTATTACTGCCCGATGGTTCCTGGCGGCGGTGGCGACTGGATGCAGCCCGGCGGCGATTTGCAGAACCCGTATTGGGGCAGCGAGATGCTGACGTGCGGAGAAGTCGTCCGTGACATGGCGATGCCGGTTAGCGAAATCCCCTCGATCGCTCGTACGGTGCAGTAAGGAGACGAACCATGCTAAATCTAATCATTCGCTTTTGCGTTAAAGAACCCTGGCTGGTGGTATTGCTGACCGTTGGTCTAAGCGTCGCGGGCTGGATCAGTTTCAAGTCGATTCCGATCGACGCGATTCCTAACATTGGCGAGAACCAAGTCATCGTGTTGACGCCTTGGCCGGGTCGCTCGCCAAAGGACATCGAAGACCAGGTCACCTATCCGCTGAGCGTTTCGTTGCTCGCTGTTCCCGGTGCGGAGTCGGTGCGTGGCAAGAGCATGTTCGGATACAGCTTTGTCCAGGTCACGTTCAAGGACGAAATTGACTTCTATTGGGCACGCAGTCGAGTTTCTGAGCAACTCGGCAGTGCGGCGTCACAGTTGCCCGATGGCGTCGTGCCACAACTTGGCCCGGACGCGACCGGATTGGGACAGGTTTACTACTACACGCTTCAGCCACCCGAGGAAGGCATGGGGCTGGCGGAACTTCGCAGCATGCAAGACTTCGTTGTGAAGTACGAGTTGCAGGCGGTCGAAGGGGTCAGCGAGGTCGCGTCGATCGGCGGTTACGTTCGCCAGTATCAGATCGAAGTCGATCCCGACAAGCTTCGCTTCCACAACGTATCGCTAGATAAGTTGGCGATGGCGATCAATGGATCGAATTTGGACGTCGGTGCAAAGACGGTTGAGACGACCGGCATGGAGTTCATCGTCCGCAGCAAGGGGTTCCTCGGCTCTGGCGGTGACAAAAACAAAGCGGTCGAGGACATCGAGGACACCGTCATCATGCAGCGTGACGGAGTTCCCGTTCGCGTCCGTGACATTGCCAATGTGCAGATTGGCCCTGACTTTCGTCGCGGTGCATTGGACTACAACGGAGCCGAAGCGGTCGGCGGCGTGGTCGTGATGCGATATGGCGAAAATCCGCGAGTCGTCATTGACCGCGTGAAAGAGAAGATCGCCGCGATCACACCATCGCTGCAAGGAGTGACCATCCACGGCGTCTACGATCGCAGCGGACTGATCGACGAGACGATGGCGACGCTGACGCATGCGTTACGTGACGAGATCATCATTACTGCGATCATCATCCTCTTGTTTCTATTGCACATTCGCAGCAGTTTCGTCGTTGCGATCTGTTTGCCGGCAGCAGTGCTGATGTCGTTCATTGCGATGCGAGTGGTCGGCGTCGGTGCGAACATCATGTCGCTGGCGGGGATTGCGATCGCGATCGGCACGATGGTCGACATGGCGATCATTGTTTCGGAGAACATCTACCAGCATCTTTCGGATTGGGAGTCTGGTAGCGAAGAGGCGAGAATCAAACAACCTCGAACGGAAGTCGTCTACGAAGCAACGGTCGAAGTCGCACCGGCCGTCGTGACCGCCGTGGCGACAACCATTGTCAGTTTCTTGCCAGTCTTCTTTTTGACCGGTCGCGATTACAAACTGTTCTCCCCGCTGGCTTACACCAAGACATTTGCGATTGCTGCAGCGATGATCGCGGCCGTCACGATTGTGCCCGCCTTGTGTCGATTGATGTTGCGGAGCAGCGTGCGTCGAAGATCGACCGCACTGGTTGCCGCGCTGTCGCTCTCCGGATTGCTCGGTGCCGCGTCCCATTTCTTGTGGGGATCACGGCTCGCAGAACGCTTTGGCTTAGAAACCTGGTTTGTGACCGCCATTGCGGCCACGATCGGGTTCATTGGCGGATGGCAGTTGATGCGAGAACGAATTCGGCCGATCGAAGAGATTCCTTCCAGCCGCTTCGTTCGCTGGATATACGCAGCGCGACTACGACATGCGCTCAATCACAAAGCATTCGCACTTTCGTTTCCGTTGGTGCTGTTGATCATCGGCGTGGGAGCCTACGTCGGAATGCCGACCGTACTTCGTCCAGTTGAAAAGGTCGCGAACTTCTTTGGTGCCGAACTGAACGATTTCCCCGGCTACGTCGATGCCAAACACGTCTTCACCGGTTTGCAAAGTGACGACTGGATCGCGTTGGACGAGGGAAGCTGGTTCTACATGCCGACGCTCTATCCAGCGGCAAGCTTCTCGCAAGCGATGCAGGTGCTGCAGACGCAGGATGTTCTGATCGGTCAGATTCCCGAAGTCAAAGATGTGCTTGGCAAGATCGGTCGCGTCGAATCGGCACTCGATCCCGCGCCAGCCGCGATGGTCGAAACCTACGTGATGCTCAAGCCCGAAAGCGAGTGGCGAGAAGGCGTCACTGCTCGCGACGTGTGGGACGAAATCAACCGCGTCGCCACGTTGCCCGGTGTCACGCCCGCGTCGGCGTTACAACCGATCGAGGGCCGCGTGGTGATGTTGCAGTCCGGCATCAAGGCACCGATGGCCATTCGAGTTTACGGCAACCAGCTTGACGAATTGGCTGACGCGGCGATGAATGTTTCGGCTGAATTGAAGAAGTCACCGCTGATCAACGCCGGCACGGTCAATCCCGACATCGTGCTTGGCAAACCCTACGTCGAGTTCACGGTCGATCGTGAGGCGGCATCGCGGTACGGGATGAGTTCGTCGATGGTGAATCAAGTCATCGAAACGGCACTCGGCGGAATGAATCTGATCAAGACGGTCGAAGGACGAGAGCGTTATCCCGTACGACTGCGGTACAACCGCGACCTTCGTGAACAGATCGACGGTTTGGAACGCTTGCCCGTCGTCACGCAGTCGGGGGCCGTCGTTCCCTTGGAAGAACTCGCAAAGCTGGAAACGACCTGGGGGCCGGGTGCAATCAACAGCGAAAACGGTCGACTCGTCGCTCATGTTTCGTTCATGACCAATGGCAGCAAGGGAGATTTAGAATCGGTCTCCGCGATCGAAGAACAGCTCCGCAAGGCTCAGTCGCTACCTCCGTCCGATCCGAATCGGTTGTCATTGCCAGCCGGCTATTCCCTCGAAGCCGTCGGCAGCTTCCGTAATCAAATCGAAGCCAATCGACGCTTGATGTGGATCATTCCGATGGTGATTTGCATCAATCTGATGTTGCTTTACATGGAGTTCCGAAACCTCTCGATTTCGTTAGCGGTGTTCTCCGGTATCCCCGTCGCCTTCGCTGGCGGCATGATCGCAGTTGCAACGATGGGCGTGGAACTCAACACGGCAGTTTGGGTTGGTTTCATCGCGTTGTTCGGTCTCGCGGTTGACGATGGCGTCGTGATGGCGACCTACATCCATCAGCTTCTCAAGAAACGCAAGATCGAATCGGTCGAAGACATTCGCAACGTGGTTTACGAAGCGGGACTCAAACGCATTCGACCCTGCATGATGACTACGGTCACGACGCTGGCTGCATTGATTCCGGTGTTGATTGCGACAGGCCGTGGTGCTGACGTTGCCCGAGCGATGGCGATTCCCGTGTTTGGTGGCATGCTAGCCGAACCATTCACTTCGTTCATCGTGCCGACGCTTTATTGCGGCTACCTGGAATTGAAAATGCGTTTCGGATTTCAAGACGAGCTTTGGGAAGGCACCGAAGCGATGCCGGAGGAGGAACTCATGAAAGCGGCATAAAACTTTTCGTTTGCCCGTGAAGAAATTTACGACTCAGGCATCCAAACACTCAACCTCACCAAGATCGACGGACCCAACGGACGGTGTCCTGACTTTTGCCTCTGAGTACTCCCATGAAACGAACACTCATCATCACCGCTTTCTCACTCGCGATGTACACATCGGGCGTGTTTGGGCAGACGATTCAATCGCAGCACAATCACGCTGGTCACAACCACGCGATGCCCGGCATGACGCAGGCTCGTGAAGCGACGCAAGCGGGGCCGCATGGCGGCAGCTTGAAACAAACCGGCAACCTTCAAATCGAAACGATTGTTTCACAAGGCGGGCTACAAATGTTCGTCTATGACCGCGCCGGTCAGACGGTGTCTGTCGACCGAGCACGCGGTGCCGTTTCGGTACGAGTCGAAGGCAATGCGAAGCGCTATCGCTACGACTTGTTGCCCAATGGCAAAGGAGCCTTGACCGCTCCTGTGAACTTGTCGCAAATCGCTGGTCGACAAATTGACGTCGATGTGCAATTGGTTGGTATTGCGGCCGGCACTATCTCTTTCAACGAAGTCGCCACCGTTCCGGCCAGCGAGCAACAACTAGCAGCCGCGGCGATCGCACGACAAAAGATCTGTCCCGTCAGCGGCAAGCCGCTCGGCAGCATGGGGGATCCCGTCGCCGTCGATGTCAACGGACAGAAGCTCTACGTGTGCTGTGCCGGATGCGTCAATGCGGTCAAGTCAGACCCGGCTAAATACGCTGCCGGTCGCCCGCAAATCACCGTGACCACGGCTACGCAAGCGGATGCAGCAGCCATTGCCGCCCAGAAAGTTTGCCCCGTGATGGATGAACCTCTCGGTGGCATGGGGACGCCGATCAAGGTGATGGTTGGTAACAAGCCGATTTATCTGTGTTGCAAAGGCTGCATCAAGAAGATTCAAGCCGAGCCAGCAAAGTATCTGGCGATGGTTTACGGCAACGGCACGCAAAACAGTGCTCAGCCAGCAGCTACGACGATCGCCAAGATCACCGTCTCGACATCTACCCAAGCCGACGCAGCGGCCATCGCTGCCCAAAAGGTTTGCCCCGTGATGGATGAACTTCTCGGTGGCATGGGCACACCGATCAAGGTGATGGTTGGCGACAAGCCGATCTATCTGTGCTGCAAAGGCTGCATCAAGAAGATTCAGGCCGAGCCAGCGAAGTATTTAGCGATGGTTTACGGCAGTGGCAATCAAGCGTCCGTTCCCGCAGGTACCGAACAGGTTCGGGAAGGCATCTTCAAAGTCGTTTCTGCCGATGCGCCGTTTATCGCGGCTCAAAAGAAATGCCCTGTGATGGACGAACCGCTTGATGCAATGGGCGGACCTTACAAGGTCAACGCGGACGGGAAAGCGATCTACATCTGTTGCCCCGGATGCGCGAAGAAGATCGCAGCAGAACCGCAAAAGTGGTTGGCTGTGTTGAAGTCACAAGGAGTTGAAGCTCCAACAATTCGCTAATCGATCTGGGAGTGAGGGAGGTGGGAGTGAAGGAGAAAATTCTCGCACCTCCTTCACTCCCAGCCCCCTATCTGCCACACGCGGGGGTGGTGTCGCCGGCCGATTCACGCAAGTGATGATGGCACCACGCCACCCCTGCCTTTTTCGGTTTCAATCGACGCCACACGACCTCGCAAATCGGGGATGAAGGTTATTGGGGGGAGCAAAAATTCTGGCCCTGCCGTGCTTAAGCTCACGTCGCTCAACTCTCGTTGCTCACTCGGAGTACTTCCGGAAGATTTTCATTAGCTCTTCGATCCTTTCGGCGCGGTCTTGGGCGTTACCACTTTCGATTGCGTCGCTGACGCAGGTCTTGACGTGTTGTTCCAGTACGATCTGGCCGACCTTGTTAAGTGCCCCCGTTGCGGCGGACAATTGCATCAGGATATCGACGCAGTACTCGTCATCCTCGATCATACGACCGACCGCTTCGACTTGTCCGATGACACGTCGAAGTCGATTGTTGAGCTTCTTTTTCTCGTCGTCGGAGAGCATTCGAAGGGACTTTTGGGCAGGTTCGTTTCGCAAATCGCTAATTTTACCCTCTAAACGGCTCCACGGTTAGTCCGCTTCACATCATCTTGGGCGCAGCTTCGTACTTATCGGGGTCACCGAAACGACGAACGATTTCAGCGAATACCGCACCTTTTTCAACCGGCTGGCCGCTGTTCATCACCAACTCATACAGGTCGTCTGGCAGAACTCGCAGCACGGTCATCAATCCTTTGACCGCCATCGCGTAATTCGCTCGCATACCGCGAGTTTCCTTTCGGCTCCAGATCGCTTTCATAAATTCTTCCGACATCTCCATGCCCTGCATCTTCTGCGGGTAGCCTGGCGTCGCGAATTTCTCACTTCGTGAAGCGTCGACTTGCGGACGGCTACTGAGATTCGCGAGGTACTGATCGACCGAAGCGTCATCGCGCACTCGCGGTCCCACTTGTTTGACCATGTGGTTCATCATGTGACAATGGAAAATCCAATCGCCGGGGTTGTTGGCGATGAACTCAAAGCTTGATGCTTGAGCGACACCGACCAGTTCATTGTTACGTGGCACCCAGGCACTCTTGGGTATGCGAGCTCCTTCGTGACCGGTCACCCAAAACGTGTGCCCATGCAGGTGAATCGTTCGAGATCCTCGATGTTAACTCCGTCAGTGACAGCGACGACCGCAGCGAAGATTCGCAGCAAAGTGGAATCGTCGAGTTGGCTGCTCAGTTGGATCGTCGCCCCTCCGAACGTCTTCGTCATTGCCTGAGGCTGCATGGGAAAATCGCATGGTCCGCCCTTAAGTCCTTCTCTCTTCCGCAGCCGATCTGGGAGATGGTTTGCTTGATGAGAAGAGTGATTAAAGTTCGTCGCTACCTAAACGATGAACCCGTTGGACAAGCTGCCGCTAGCACGCCGGGCGTAATACGAACGATCAATACCGTCGGGGCGCGAGTTGCTTGGTGGCGTGAGCGCCGACAACTCTGGAATATCGTCCGGGTAACTCATCAGTGAAGCGAAGAGTTCAGGATCATTCTTCTGGCAGATGTCGATGATCCGCATCCAAGTAAGTCGCCATCGAACTAGATTCGCTGAATTCAATCCCATCACCGCGATCACGCGGCGTGCTTCGTCGGTTGATCCTGAAAGTCGCCCATCGAGATGGACGCGAACAGCCGATTCCAGAAAATGTTGGGTTGGATCTGGAACCTGTCGTTGGCCTTTGCGGAGATTGCAGGCGTGACACGAGTAGACGAGATTGTCGTAATCCAAGCTCGCCTCTGGCGAACTAGCGACCGGCTCGAAATGGTCGAGGTCAAATTCACCTAGTCGCTTTCCCCACTGTTCGCGAACCAAACAGTAGACACAGCGAAATGAAAACTCGTCGCGTAACCATTGGCCTGAACGATTGGACGTCCGAATAACCACTCGGCCCGTGACGACGAACTAACGGTCCGCCGGGGTATGTAAACGCAAGCGGTGGCACGCTACGCATCCGGCCGAGAAATTAGCCGCTTGTGCAGCTTGAGAGATTCTTCCATCGGCGGCGATGCTATTTCATCGAAATGCTGCTCAGCGCCCCTTTGCAGACTCGCAAGCTCCGCACGTTCAGACAGACTAATCGTGCCAGCAATTTCACGATCGATCAATTCGCAGCGACGGTCGTCTTTAGCCTGGGGCCACTTGGAATCGTCTCCGTTCGCACTTACTTCCTCAGAAACAAACCGCGTCACCGCTAGTCGGATCAATTGCGCAACGTCTTGCCCGGTCTCGTTGGCACGTTCGGTAAGACAATGCTGAATATCGGCAGGAAGATCAATTACATACTTCATGCACCCATTGTATCACGGGAAACGGTCGAAAGACCAGCGATTACTACGGTGTCCACGCACGCTGGAAGCGTGACCCGACATTTCCGCCAGCGAGAAAGGGATTTTGCGGTTTCCAGCCACCGCTGCTCAATAGTCCCCGATGGAACCTGAAGTAATGGACATCCACAAAATGATTGCCTTTGGGGAGGCGGTTGCCTTCGAATTGCGTAGCCAGGACGCCGCGGGATTAGCATACGTCTAGGCATCTTTTGCGGGGGGCTTGGAGATGTCTCGGCAAGCCAGGGGCGAGGTGATCGATCTCGACGAGGTGCAGATCGTGCGGCCGTTGCGCGAAGATATGCGAAGCTTGCCCCCTCCGAAGCTGTCGCACCGATTTTAGTTCGACGGCCCGACTGGTGCGACCTGGTCAAGCGATTCGCGCGACTGTACTAGCGGTCAGCCGGAACTGCGGAGAGTCTCTGCGCGGAACCCGCTCGACGCAGGCAGGCCCTGGATGCAAGCTCCCGTCAATCCGTTGAAAGGTCTATCCCAAAATCACTACCTTCCCGAGTGAGCTGCACTGCGGCTACTCCGCACCTTCAGCAGCCCATCCAATGACTCTCGACTCTCCAGAAAATGCTCGCTTTAGCTCTAAGAATGGTTGTCCCCAAAATGCAACTTTATAGACCACAGCATCCAGATTAGATCGCATCCGGTCCGCAGCCGTCCAAAGCTTCTTGTCGAGGTCATTCAAGAACTGCTGCGCGTCCGATGCCGCCATGATTCACTGTTCGCTGGGTAAAGAAGAACGAAAGCAGCGCGTGACGCATTCCCCTCTCGTAGTGTTGCCTTTGCACTGCAAGGATCGTATTGTGTACGTGCACCGCAAACAAGCAGGCTTCACACCGCTTGCAATATTGAACATCATATCGGCGAATCGACTGGCCCTGGAACGGTTGCCAAACCGTCGGAACGAATGAGCAATCGTCTAGTAGCGATCGGTCTATCCCGATGATCTCTCGGCATTGGGGACAGCTGTTGCAGGCTCAGGAACCTATTCCGGCGTGCGTTTCTTCGGCTGCTATGCGATGAAACATTGCAGCGTGGCATTTTGGGCAGAAGCGTAAGCTTGATTCCGCTAGCGATGGCGGTGGTCCTAACATGTTCGATTCTGTATCGGATATCAAGCGTTCGTAGCGACTGCATCGCGATCGGTATTACCAGGCCGTTGGACAGCCGGGGCGGTATTGCTAAAAGAGTTTTCGAGCACCAGATATGAGAGTTGTGGTCGTGCCGCTTGGATCTGGCAATTCTGGAAATCCAATCGTGCAGTAGTTCTTCCCCCAGATTTTTAAGACGAAAACGATGTCAGAGTATCAATGGATTGAATTTCGTGCAGTGGACGGGCCGCTCGATGATGCAAGCTTGGAATTCATGCGCCAACAATCCACTCGAGCGGAGATTTCCCGTTGGTCATTCACAAACGAATATCACTTTGGCGATTTTCGCGGTGATGTCGACCAGATGATGCGGCGTGGCTACGACGTTCATGTCCACTACGCCAACTATGGAATCCGGCGAGTCGCTTTCCGACTGCCCGACGGGTTTCCTTTCGCCGATGCGATCAAACCCTATCTGTTCGAGGAGGGAATCTTTTGGGAACCCGATGGAACGGGGACAGCAGGAATTCTGACCTTGGAACCAGAAGGCGACGCGGGGACCTGGGAATGGATGGAGGATGTCCAGAGTCTCGCTAGCGATTTGATTCCGATTCGTGAGATGTTGATCGTTGGTGATCTGCGACCGCTGTACATCGCGCATCTCGCATTCAATTGGGACGACGACGCGATTGAGCCGCCAGTACCAGCGGGACTTCGTGACCAACACTACGCGCTAGACCGGTTGCGCAGTTTTTACGAGATTGACCCGGACCTATTGTCGGTCGCGTCCGAAGCATCCCCTGAACAGAACAAGAGCGCAAGCGACGATTCCATGATCGACAAATGGATGGCATCGCTCTCCAAGGCTGAACTTAGGGACAACCTACGGCGTTGCTTAGCCGAGCCGAACAACGCGTCATCTCATTTGCTCAGAACAATCCGCACCCAGGCGTCTGAGGCTCCAAACCTTGGAACTGGGGAGCGTACATTGGGACAATTGCGAGAGGCTGCGTCCAAAATCGAAGCCGAACGATTGCGAATCCAACTTGCAGAGGCGGCAAAACGATCGGCAGAACAAAAAGCCGCAGCGGAGAAAGCACTCGAAAAACAATTGGCTTCAATCGCCGAAAATCCCGAACTTACAATCGGTCGCATCGACAGCGCGATCTCCGAAAAAAACCGCCCCGCCTATCAGCGTGCAGCTAAGCAGCTGGGCTTGCTTGCTATGGCTTGCGGCAAACCGATGGCGGATGCGAAAGCGGACGCGATTCGGCAAAAGTATCCCACACGCAGCGCATTGAGCAGTGAACTAAAAAAGGAAGGCTTCTAAGGGACGGCTCAAAAATGACTTCCCGATTCAATCTTTCATAACGTGCCAATCGGATGTCTCGTTCTTGGCTGAAGTACGAACTGGAACCTTTAAGCTTAAGGGCCGGGTTTAACCCGTTGTGAGGCAATTGTACTTCGAGAGCTTGGCGTCGTGCCGGATGTAGTCTCTGCTCAGCAATCGCTCGGTCGCCTGCACGCCACGCCGATAAATCCGTTTCGAGATTGCGACTTTCACCTGCAGCCCAGTGCTCGTGGCGGTTCGAGCAGGGCTGATCAGTGTTTGTGCTTAGGCAAATCAGCCGCCACGCGCTAGCGTCTGGTTCTCCAGGGAAACCGGACGCTAGCTCGTGGCGGCTGATACCTCAAATTGAAACACTGAATAGCCCTGGCCGTCCCTTAGCGATATCCCACGCAGTTTTTTTCCCGACCGCGAAATGATCCAGGGCGATGTCTCGAAGATTCTTAAGCCCCCCTCCCTTTTCCTGCGGAGGCTGAAATCCGCTAACGTATACGGATTCCGCTTCGTCCAGCTCCTTAGATCGTCGCGACGGTCGCGACGATTCACCCCCAGCCAAGAACCCAATATGATCCTAACCGCTATCGACTATGCGATCATCGGTGCCTACTTCGCCATCACGATTGGGATCGGATTCTGGTTCCGCAATCGAGCCAGCAAGGACATTGCGGAGTATTTTGTCTCTGGACGGTCGTTGCCATGGTGGATTGCCGGGACGTCGATGGTCGCGACAACGTTTGCCGCAGATACGCCGTTGGCCGTAACTGGGCTTACGATTCAGCACGGTCTGGCCGGGAATTGGGTTTGGTGGTCGTTTGCGCTCGGTGGCATGATCACTGTTTTCGTTTATGCCAAGCTGTGGCGAAGGTCGGGCGTGATGACCGACGTCGAGCTCGTAGAGCTACGCTACTCGGGCAAATCGGCGGCCCTGCTGCGTGGTTCCCGGGCGATCTACGTCGCCCTGATCGTCAATCCGATCATCATCGGTTGGGTGACGTCGGCGATGTTCATGGTGTTGGACGAAACTGTCTTGTTCGAACTGCCCGCGTCGACGCTCGAACAAACGGTATTCGGCGATAACGCGCTGTCGGTTCGGCCTTGGTTGATCATCGCTGGAACGCTGATGATGGTGGGCGTCTATGGGACGCTTTCGGGGATGTGGGGCGTTGCCGTCGCTGATGCGCTGCAATTCTGTCTCGCGATGTTCGGCTGTATTGCCTTGGCATGGCTGGCGATCGCGCACTTCGGTGGCGCTTCGCAATTGGAAGCCAAAGTGATCGAGAACTTTGGCGAGGGCGGCACGGCAGCGTTTGATTTGATCCCCGATTTTACAGGTGCCAACGCGTGGCTGCCGCTGCATGTATTTTTGTTGCTGCTGTTGGTGCAATGGTGGGCGACATGGTATCCAGGCGCTGAACCCGGCGGTGGCGGATTTATCGTTCAGCGGATGGCGGCTTGCAAAGATGAACGTCATTCGCTGCTCGCGACGCTGTGGTTTCAGATCGCCCACTACTGTGTTCGTCCCTGGCCATGGTTAGTCGTAGCGCTGGCTGCGCTTGCGATGTACCCGGAACTGCGTCAAAGCGAACTTGCCGATCCCGCTTTTAACTCTGGCGTCGGTTTTCCGAGAGTGATGCGCGACCTCAGTCCTCCGGGACTTCGCGGCCTGTTGACTGTCACGTTCTTCGCCGCGTTCATGTCGACGCTCAGCACCCAAATGAACTGGGGCGCATCGTATTTAGTTCGCGATGTCTACCAGCGGTTTATGCGTCCCGACGCAACGGAAAAACAATTAAACCGAGCGTCGCGTTATGCGTCGCTGATCGTGTTGATGGCCGGTGGCGTCGCGTCGGTGCTGATGTTTGGCCAATCGGTCGACGCTGCTTGGCGGTTGTTATTGGCGCTGGGCGCTGGCACAGGAGCCGTTTTTATGCTGCGTTGGTTTTGGTGGCGGATCAACGCTTGGAGCGAGATCGTTTCGATGTTCGGATCGCTTCTGTTTTTCTTGACAGTCGAACCGATCGCGCTTGCCAGCGGACTGGTGTCCGCCGATGGCGGCGGCCCCATCTTAGGGCCGGAGGTCAAGATGTTTTCTGTTGCCGTGATGACGATCGCGCTGTGGGTGATCGTCACTTGGTTAACGCCCCCCGTCGATGACGCGACGCTCGATAGGTTCTTTCAAATGGTCAGGCCGGGCGGACCGTTTTGGAAGCCGGTCGCCGAACGCAATCCCAACGTCAAGGTCGATACCGACATTGGCCTTTCGATCCTAACCGCCCTCTCCGCAACGGGGATCGTTTACGCGGTGCTGCCGGGAATTGGGAACCTGATCTTTGGGCACTACCAAGCCGCGGCGCTGTGCGGCGGGATCGCCGCCATTTTGACAGCGATCGTTGCCGTTTTGGTGAAGCGATTGACACGAGTCGATTCTCATTCGTAGGAGCAGCAGTAGGGGACATCCACAAAATGATTGCCTTTGGCGTGGCGGTTGGCCTCGAATTGCGTCGCCAGGACGCTGCGGGAAGAACGGGCGTCTAGGCATTTTACTGGGGGCTTGTTGATGTCTCCGCAGGACTGGGACGAGGCGAGCGTTCTGGTCGAGCGGTTTGTTCTTTCGTGTGACTCGACTCTGGGGGGCCATTTGTCGCCCCGTCCCATGCAAGTCTTGCTGCTGCCTACCGCAGCGATCGAGAGTCGTTCGCTCGGTTGCAGCTTAGAGGCAACCACGTCGGGTGCAAGTTGACGCGTCTTGAAGCAACTGACATTGGTGGTCGGGTGCAGGGCAGGAAGAACAAACGCAGAGGCGCCGAGGACGCAGAGTGTCTTTCGCCCACGGCCCCTCTGCGATCACCGTGTCACCGCGTTGCGATTCAGTCATTTTCTTAAGTGGTGAAGCTAAGATTTGTATGAGGATCGCATCTTTCGAGGGCGCCATCGCTTCCCCACTCTGGGCGTTCTTGGTATTTTCGTGCTCTATGATTCCCAAGGACCCAACGACAGACACTCGCGTACAAACCGTTTGCCTGATGGCATTGGCTGTCGTTGCAGTCACTTTCTCGATCTATTGGCTGCGCCCGGTGTTGGTGCCGCTGGTGGTTGCGCTCATTGTTGTCAGCGGCGTAAGCCCCATATTGACGACGCTGGAGAGACGCTTGGGCGTGAACCGGCTGATCGCCGCGGGGCTCACATTTGTCTCCGGCGTGGGGCTGATGATTGCGTTTGGCGTCTCCGTTTGGATGTCGATGGTCGATCTGAATGCCAATTCGGAAATGTATCGGATTCGCGTTCAAGAAATTGTCGACTGGGCCGAACTCCGCGTCGAAGAGATCGGCAGTCGCATCGAAAATGAAGTTGCTTCGTTTTTGCCTGCAAAGGAATTGTCAGTCGACGTAACCGAGTCGCCTGGAACCGTCAAAGCAAACGAGCCCCCTGCGCGAGACGCAAGCGAGTTTGTCGACGCATTTATCCGCGACGGGATCTCGATCATCTCCCAAGCCTTTATCAATCTTGTGTCGACGTGTGTCATCGTGATGATTTACGTCTTCTTTTTGTTGATCGGCACCCCGGCGGTCGGCGACGATTGGCCGATGGTGCGCGAGATCGATCAACAAATCCGTTCCTATCTGGGACTCAAGACGATCATTTCCGTCTTCACAGGATTGGCTTTTGGCATCGCGCTGCGGATGTTCGGCGTCCCCATGGCATTCACGTTTGGCGTGTTGGCGTTCCTGTTAAATTTCGTGCCAAACATTGGGCCGCTCGTTGCAAGCTTGCTTCCGATTCCACTGATCCTGCTCAATCCCGAAGGGAGCATCGGTTGGATGGCGTCAGCGATCGTTGTCACTTGTGGTATTCAGGTTATCAGTGGCAATTTGATCGAGCCGAAGATCATGGGGAATTCGTCGGACCTTCACCCTGTCACGGTGCTGGTTGCACTTATGTTTTGGGGAATGATGTGGGGAGTGATTGGGATGTTTCTCGCAACTCCCATTACTGCGGCCATGAAAATATTGCTGCAACGGATCGATTCAACCAGGCCGCTTGCGGATTTGATGGCTGGACGATTTGCAGCCTCCGGGGATGCAGAAGATCGCAAGTTGGTCGCGTGAAAAGCGTCGGTCGCCCGGGGCTCTTTCGGCACGATGTTATTTGGCCAAGGAATCGCGTTCACGAAATTGATTGAACATGTGTTGTCCGATGTGAGCGGAAAACGTGCAGCTCGGGCAAGGGTTCCCCTGTACGATTGAGACGCGTGACCTATCCGGCGACGCTGTGAAGCCCCCTGTTGGTTTGTGTCTTCGCATTTACAATCGGGCCATGTTTCAACTGCGCTGCACCGTCCGAGATTGCCAACAATTGCTTAAGCCATGTGAGCAAGGCCTGGTGTGCTGCGCTGGCCATCATTTTGATCAAGCCAAACAGGGCTATTGGAATCTCCTGCAACCTCAGGATAAGAAGTCGAAGAATCCTGGGGATTCGTTAGATGCTGTTTTGGCCAGGCACCGTTGGCTTCAACGTGGACACGCACTATCGCTGATCGAAACCCTGCGTCCGTGGCTCGCGGCGAACCGCACCGAGACAAATCTGAGAACGCTTGATCTCGGGTGTGGTGAAGGATCGTTTGGTCCTGCGTTGTTTGGCGACGACGCCGATTCGTACTGCGGTATCGACCTTTCCAAACGGGCTATCAAGTTGGCTGCACGCGGATGGCCTGCGGCGACTTGGGTGTTGGCGAACGCGGATCGCGAGCTGCCGGCGGCCGATCAAAGTGTTCAACGCGTGATCTCACTTTTCGGTCGGCGTCCGGTTTCAGAGATCTACCGCGTTCTTGCGCCCGGAGGGATCTGTGTGGTCGCCGTGCCGGGCGAAGATGATCTGATCGAACTTCGCGAGAAGGTCCAGCAAGCTGGCCATCGCCGCAGTCGTTGGGAATTGATTGCCGAGGAGATGACGGATGTCGGTCTTGAAGTCGTTGATCGGAAGCATTGGAACAACAACGTCAAACTGGAGCCGGACGCGATCGCCGACGCGTTGGCAATGACGTACCGTGCGGTGCGACATTCCCAGAAGTCTCGCTTAGATGAAGTTCAGGCGATGGACGTCACTCTGGCGGCAGATCTGCTCCTGTTGCGGCGAAATTAGATTCACGCCGGTCCCATCCGGGGCGATCGACGTGGTTTGTCGCACGTTCTCGGGGCTTCCGCCCCGAGCTACCGACGTGGACTCCTCCGGAGTCATGAACACGAACCCGCCCCGGACGGGGCCGTCGTCGACCGAACCGGATCAACATGCATCGATTCAGGACGGCCTCATCCGGGGCGATCGACGTGGTTTGTCACGCGTTCTCGGGGCTTCCGCCCCGAGCTACCGACGTGGACTCCTCCGGAGTCATGAACACGAAACGCCCCGGACGGGGCCGTCTTCGGTAGCTCGGGGCGTAAGCCCCGAGAAGGCATGCACGCATTGGACAAACCCGCCCCGGACGGGGCCGTCGTCGACCGAACCGGATCAACATGCATCGATTTAGGACGGCCCCATCCGGGGCCGTCGACGTGGTTTGCCACACGTTCTCGGGGCTTCCGCCCCGAGCTACCGACGCGGACTCCTCCGGAGTCATGAATACGAAAACGCCCCGGACAGGGCCGCCTTAGGTTGGCGGCCTATTTCTTTTCGAGCCTGCGATGTTGCATGCCGTTGCGGGTCGCTTGGGCCGACAACGGATCCTCGGGCCAATGGTGCTTGGGGTATCGCCGGCGCAGCTCTTTGCGAACCACCGCGTAGGTCGTTCTCCAAAAGTTGGCGAGGTCGTCGGTGATCTGCTGGGGCCGTTGGTTGGGTCCCAGTAAATGCAATTGCAATGGAACGCGGCCGCCAGCGATCCGTGGCGTATCGGTCCATCCAAACAGCTCTTGCAGTTTGACCCGCATCACCGGCGGCTTGTCCGGCGAGTATTCGATCCTCTGCCAATTGCCGCTGGGCACCTGCATCCGCACCGGCGCCTGACGCTCGATCGTTTGCTGCTGCTGGTAATCGAAGCTGCCCAGCAAATGGTCCAACCAAGGGGCGGAACGCAATTGTGCAAATGAGGTGCGAGATTGGCAAAGCTCGCGCAGCACCTGGTTGATGCGGTCGTCGTCCAGCGGCGGCAATCCCAGGTCGGGGGCGTGGTTGTTGAGGAATGCAACGCGGTGGATCAACCCAGCGACCTCAGGCTTGTCGGGTGGAAAGACGCGGGCATGATCGCGAGCGGCTTCGTCGTACAGCAACTGCGCGGACTCGGGCGAAGGCGTGCAAGCGATCGGCGCCTCCGACAGCAGCAGATCCGAAAAATAGAGGCAGCGCCGCATCTGCACGGCTTGCGATTGCGGATCAAAACGGGGCTGATCGACCCGCCGCACCTGGTCGTCGTCCAACCAGCGAGCATCGATCTGCGTCGCCATGCGAACTTGAGCCTCCGTGCCCGATGCATCGACGTCCAGGCACAGAAACAATTCCGCGCGATCCGCCTGCGCTGTCGCCACGTGACAGGCGACCGATCCACGGTGCAACCGAACCCCGCGGCCACCGACCATCACGCCCTGCGCGCTGCCGGGAGATCTGCGTCGGGCGACGCGATCGGGAAATGCGGCGAGCAAGGCACGGGCCAGCAAATCGGCGGCGATTGTCACGCCACTCGGCCGCTGCTGGCGCGGCGACGACTTCGGCCCTCGCTGCACCAAGCGATCGGCGACCTTCCAGATCGTCTTCACCGCTCCCGGAGGCACCCGAACGTCGGCGTTGCCGTCCCGCAGGTCCTTGAGCATCTGCACGCGGAGAGCAACGTCACAGCTGCCGACATCCGCTCCCGTTGGCAATGAATCGCGATCAAACGGGCTGCGCTCGGTCAACAAAGCGGCAGCCAGAGCCGCATCGTCGGCGATCCCCAGCTGTTCGGCTTCGACGAGAAACCGGGCAAGTCGCGGCGACAGCGGTTGGGCCGCCATCTGTTTGCCCATCGACGTTACCACGCGATCGGCATCCACCGCGCCTAGCAACTCCAACAACCGGTACGCCCGGTCGACCGAATCCGAGCGAGGCGGCGTAAGCCAGGGAAAATCGGTCGCGTCGCGTTCGCCCCAGGCGGCCAGCGTTAACGCAGCGCCGGAAAAGTCCGCTCGCAAGATTTCCGGCGAGTCGGCTGGAGGCCGCGTCCGCTGCAGCGTCTCGGGCCACAATCGCCGGCAGACACCCGGCTCGGTACGCCCGGCGCGCCCGGCCCGCTGCGTCGCCGAAGCCTGCGAGATGTTTTCGATCTGCAGCCGGGGCAGCCCGACGCGGTCGTCGTAACGCAACACGCGAGCCAACCCGCTGTCGATCACTCCGGTCACGCCTGGGATGGTGACCGAGGTTTCGGCGACGTTGGTCGACAAGATTACTTTACGTTGGCCGCTGGCGGCGATCACACGGTCTTGCTGGTCGGGCCGCAGGTCGCCGTAAAGTTGCATCACCTGGCAATCGCCGGCCAAACCGGCTGCTTCGATCGCGTTCTGGGTGCGACGGATCTCCCCGACGCCGGGCAGGAAGACCAAGATATGTCCGGCCGTGCAACGCAACATCTCGGGCAACGCGGCCACCACCTGGTTTTCAATCCGATCGGTCGACAGATCGCTCGCATGCGAGATCGCGACGTCGAACGATCGCCCTCGACTCTCGATCCCCTCGGCATCCCCCAGGAACTCGACAATCGGCGCCGGTTGGAGCGTCGCCGACATGATCACCAGTCGCAGGTCGTCGCGCAGCGCGTGGCGGATGCGGCACAGCATCCCCAGGGCGAGATCACCGTCGAGCGAGCGCTCGTGGAATTCGTCGAGGATAACGCAACCGACGTCCTCCAAAAGCGGATCGTCCTGCAGCCGACGCAGCAACATGCCAGTTGTCATCGCGATCAAACGCGTCTCGTTGCCGACTTGGCGATCGAAGCGGACGTGATAGCCGACTTCGTTGCCAAGTTTCGACTGCCGCAGCGTTGCCAGCCGAGCGGCGGCGCTGCGTGCGGCCAAGCGACGCGGTTGGACCAACAGGATTTTACCTGGCTGACCGGCCGACAACTCGGAAGCGTCAGAATCCAACAGAGCCAACGGCACGCCGGTCGTCTTGCCCGCTCCCGGCGGCGCTTTAAGCACCACCGACCGGCCGCGAGCCAACGCCGCAAGGATTGCATCAACGCAATCGGCGATCGGCAATCGTTCTATTTCCGGGTCGGTAATGGTTTGAAACTCCGTTGCACTCAAGGAGTGCTGTGATTCTTTTCCAATGAACGGCGAGACGCTAGCCGCCGGTAAGGAACCCAATTCATTGATGAGGGAAAAACCGGCGCCTAGCGCCTCGCCGCTCACGGATTTCGAGTGCGCCACCTCACTAAATCACAGCCTCAGAGGGCCCTATATAAACAGCAAGCACGGAATTTTCTAGTTTCCCACGTGGGCATCACCCCGCGTGTTGAAGGGCCGCGCGGCCCGATGGGCTCGCGGTTAATCGAAAAAACAATATGACCTGCTTGGAAATAGATTTTATCGACCCGCAAATGCAAATCGTCAACTCAGGTGGCCGCTTCCCCGGTTCAATTCCCGAAGTTATTTACGGCTGTTGTGTTTGAAACGCAATTTGCCGTTAGTGCAAAACATTGCCACTGGACATAGCGTCGTGGGATACAAAACGGAAAGCAGGTTCCGCTTGTTCGCTGTGTCGCGGAGGCCTTATCACCGCAGCAACGCGACTTGGTCTTTGCGATCCCAATGCCTCAACGCATCACATTGCAAATTTGATTGCACGATAACGCATCTGATTAACTTTTGTGATCTGTGCGTTGCTTCACTGCCCAATCATTGCGTCGTTGAGAGAATGCAATCGGCGTGTCGGCGATGGATTCGTACGCCTGCCCATTGTTTGCTGCCGAACCGTATTCGACGTGCCTGATCCTTGAAACGGTGTATTCGGTTGCTCGTTGGTGTTTGCGGTAGGCGGCGAATCGAGTGGTTCAGGTGAGCTACTCGACCAGCAGTCGAGGAACGAAATGCAAAAACATCGCGAAACGTGTCAAACGCTTGTTTTGAACATCGTGGTTTCCAGCCCGGGGCGAGCGATGGTTGTTCGTCGGGGAAGAGTCTTGCTTACTTAGAGTCGCTATTTCCGTGAGGTCTCTCGCGGAAGCATCAAGGTCACCAAAACGTCGATCAGTCGAAAGGGAGTTGATTCGAAATGAGGATTCAGTCCGGACTTATCCGCAGCTTGCTGCTTTTCATTCCGTTTGCGATTGCAGGGGCATGGTCGTTGCAACGTCACATTGATAGTGACCAGCTGACTGTCCAGCCGGTTCAGCTTCGAGCGCAAGGGGGGATTGGGTTTAACTTGAGGCAAGCGACCATTCCGGTCCAAGAGATCCGCTCCGGTGGCCCTCCCAAAGACGGTATTCCTTCTCTCTCCAATCCGCGAATGGTGTCGGCTGCGGAAGCGACTTACTTGCGAGCCAACGATCGTGTGATTGGCGTTGTGTTGGGTCGAGAAACGCGTGCCTATCCGCTCGCAATTTTGAACTATCACGAGATCATCAACGATCGCATCGGCGAACTACCGATCGCTGTGACCTATTGTCCGCTTTGTGACTCCGCAGTCGTTTTTGATCGTCGGACGTCGCTCGGAGAACTGGAATTTGGCGTCTCGGGATTGCTCTACAACAGCAACGTATTGATGTACGACCGGTCCGATACAGAGAGCCTCTGGTCGCAGTTGAAAGGCGAGGGCGTTTCGGGTCCCGGTGCGAGGATGAAGTTGACCGTTTTGCCGATGGAACTGACCACATGGGCTGCCTGGAAGAATCGCAATCCAAAGACAACGGTACTCTCACCCGAAACCGGTCACAGGCGAAACTATCAAGCCAGTCCGTACACACGCTATTTCAATCAGCCCAACCTGATGTTCCCGGTAAAGCCGATCAGCAACTCGTTGCGCCTAAAAGAAAGTGTGCTGGGAGTTTGGGACGACGCCAACGCAATTGCGATTCCCATTTCTGCGTTTGGAGGGAAGTCGGTGCAAATCGAAAAGTCGCTCGGCAGTAGGAAATTCACAGTTGCCTTCGATGTCGAGGATCAAACGATCCGAGTCATTAAGGCGGATGTCGGGATTCAATGGATGAATACGTTTTGGTTCGCATGGTATGCGTTCCACCCTGAAACGGAGATCGCGGGTCGCTAACGTTGTGCTTCGCATCGCTCAACAACTGATTTCAAAACTTGCGAAACTTAACGTCGTCAGCGGAAATGCCGACCGCCCTGCTCTCTTTCCGAAACCGTCACCGTCGATTCCAAACGAACTGGGTACCACAACTGTCTAGTTTCGCGTGTCGCCGTACAGCGCGTGTTGAACCCTCAATGCCATCGTTCTGACCATGACTTCGACATCGCTACATTCAACGCTTCGGCTAAAACCCGGACAGAAAACCGCGTTTTAAAAATGTGGTGCCGAACCAACCAGAGGTTTTATGTCCCCTTCTAAGGCCGAAGGCCGGTACATGTGGGCCTTCGGTATGTGTCGGCCTCCGGACTGTTTGTTTGTTCGCACACGAGCAACCGGTGGCTCACGCCGCCGGCACTAGATTTGTCGGCCTCCGACCTGTGGCGCGGAGCCAGTGATTGGAGCACTTCAACTAAGCATCCAGTTCTAAAAGAGCCGGACAGAAAACTGGTTTCTTTAGAATGCGGTGCCGACCCAACCTGTGGTTTTCTGTTCGCTTCTAAATGTCTGTTGGGAGCGTGGTGCTTCGCTGGACGTCGGCGCGACGAGACATCCGAGTCTGTGTTGTTGGTAACGCAGAACACGAATATGGCGGAAGAGTCGACGCATACCAATGAGGATGAGTTCACGCTTGTCAATCATCTTCAGCAGTCCGCGTAGTACGAACTCGGCATGCTCGATAGATCGGACACCAGCCTATCAATCCTGTCAGTAACAACTCGGTTTGCAACGCCAAGGCGCCCCCAGAGCTTCCAGACTGTTGAATTGATCAGACCCAAATGGTGAGAGTCATGAGGCACAGAGCGAGCTTGAGTCGCTGAAGTCGATCAGGAAATGGGATTCGTCCGTGCGTGGGGTAAATCAGATGGTGTTGCCGGGAGTGCGGATCACAAGATTACGAAGTTCCATCATGTCTTCCATCGCGAATCGAACTCCTTCTCGTCCAAGACCGCTGTCTTTGACACCGCCGTAAGGCATGTTGTCCACGCGCCAACTCGGCACGTCACCGATCACCACACCGCCGACGTCCAACTCGTCCCAAGCCTGTTGGATCTTGTAGATGTCGCGTGTGAAAATGCCCGCTTGCAATCCGAACACGCTGTCGTTGACTTCATTCAATGCATCCTGAAAGTTGTTGAATCGGCTCATCACAGCGACTGGACCGAATGCCTCTTGCGTGCAAACGGCTTGGTCTTGGGGCACGTCTTCAAGCAACGTCGCGTGGAGCATCACGCCGTCTCGTTTTCCGCCGCAGAGAAGTTTTCCACCGGCCTGCACGGCAGTCGTGATCCACGATTCGAGCCGAGCGGCTTCCTGCTCGGAAATCATGGGGCCGATGAACGTTGACTCTTCCTTCGGATCGCCAGCTATTAACGTGATGGTCGCCGCGACGAGCCGGTCGCGCAGTTCGTTGTAGATGCTGTCGTGGGCCAGGATGCGTTGCACGCCGATGCAACTCTGCCCCGATTGATAGAACGCGCCGAAGACAAGCCGCTGCGTCACGTCGTTCAAATCGGAATCGGCGTCCACGATACAGGCCGCGTTGCCGCCCAGTTCCAGCACAACCTTTTTCTTTCCAGCACGAGCCTTCAAATCCCAGCCGACGGCCGGCGAACCAGTGAAGCTAAGCAACTTCAAGCGATCGTCCATTGTGAACAAGTCAGCCCCGTCGCGGCGGCAAGGAAGGATCGAGAACGCGCCCTTGGGCAAGTCGGTTTCCGCGAGCACCTCGCCAATGATTAACGCTCCGATCGGCGTGCGGCTGGCCGGCTTCAAGACAAACGGGCAACCGGCAGCGATCGCGGGGGCGACTTTATGAGCGGCAAGGTTCAACGGGAAGTTGAACGGCGAGATAAACGAACACGGGCCGATCGGCACTCGCTTGTACATCCCGCGATAGCCGCGTGCACGCGGTGAGATTTCTAGGTTCATAACTTCGCCGCCAATCCGCACCGACTCTTCCGCCGCAATGCGAAATGTATCGATCAGGCGAGACACTTCGCCACGACTATCTTTGATCGGCTTGCCCGCTTCGATGCACAGCGACATCGCCAGTTCTTCGGATCGCTCGGTGAATCGGGCCACACAATGGTTCAATACGTTTTGTCGTTCGTAAGGGGGCATGCGGCGCATCGGCTCGGCGGCTTGAACCGAGGCGGCAATCGCACGATCAATCGCCGCGGAGTCGGCCAATGCAACTTTCGTTGCAGCTTCACCTGTGTACTTGTCCGTTACGACCAGGTCCTGATTCGCAGCGACGGGTTCATTCGCAAGATAGTAGGGGTATGAGTTCGTTAGCATGGTTTCTCCGGAACTGGCATTTGGGTATTCCTCGGTCGGGTACGATCTTGACCGCGGTCGAGGTCGTAGACGCATCCTATGTCAAATGTGCGTCGCTCTTGAATCGATTTTGCGGGCGGATTCGGTTTCAAACTGGCTCTCCTATTTGTATACAATGCGTTAACGGCATCATTCAAATCTTGCTACTGAGTTCTCGAATCTCGTGATTCAAAATGCGATCGTTTTCGGAGTAATCGATGGGGACTTCGACCAGGTGGACGCCGGGCGAATTCAGGCAGCGGGACAGCAACGGCAGTAGTGCTTCACTCGACGCGACGCGATGCCCGTTTGCACCATAGGCTTCGGCGTACTTCACGAAGTCAGGGTTGCCGTAGTCCAGGCCAAAATTTTTCAACCCCATGTTCGTCTGCTTCCATTTGATCATCCCGTAGGCATCATCGCGGAGAACAAGGACGACGAGATCGAGCTTCAACCGCACCGCCGTTTCCAGTTCTTGTGAATTCATCATGAAGCCACCGTCGCCGCAGATCGCCATCACTTGCCGATCCGGATGAACCAGTTTGGCCGCCATCGCTGACGGCAGCCCGGCTCCCATCGTTGCCAGGGCGTTGTCGAGCAACACCGTGTTGGGCGCGGTTGCCTTGTAGTTTCGTGCGAACCAAATCTTATAGATACCGTTATCGAGTGCGATGATTCCGCGTTTTTGTATTGCTTGCCGGACGTCGGCAACTAGCCGTTGCGGATAGATCGGAAAACGATCATCGTCGGAACCTTGGGCAACGCTGGTCTCACCGGCTGTGCGAACGGTCATGAAGCGAGAGAAATCCCAGTGCGGCTGCGGCTCTAGCTGCTCCATCAACCGCCAGATGCTATTCGCGATATCGCCGACGACCTCGACTTGCGGAAAGTAGACCGGATCGACAGAGGCCGACGAGAAGTTGACATGGATGACCTTGACGCCTCCGGCGTGCATGAAGAACGGCGGCTTCTCGACCACGTCATGGCCGACGTTGATGATCAGGTCGGCCGCCTCGAACGCGCGGTGGACGAAGTCATTCGACGAAAGGGCTGTGTTGCCGAGAAACAACGGGTCTCGCTCGTCAATGACGCCTTTGCCCATCTGAGTCGTCGCGAAGGGAATACCCAACTTGGCAACCCACTTCCGCAGCATGTTGCATGTCCGTTTGCGGTTGGCTCCGGCCCCCACTAACAACAGGGGCGACTCGGCAGCACGGATCATCTCTACAGCCGCGTGGATGGATTTGTCTTCAGCGACCGGCCGCCGAACGAGACTGGCGGGGATCGGTTGCTCGTCGACCTGCTCGGCGGCGATGTCTTCCGGCAATTCGAGATGCACAGCGCCAGGTTTTTCTTCTTGTGCCAGACGCATCGCTTCGCGGACTCGCGATGGGATGTTGGCTCCGCTGACAAGTTGCCTCGTGTATTTCGTCAACGGACGCATCATGTCGACGATGTCAATGATCTGGAACTGACCTTGCTTACTCGTCTTGACCGGCTTTTGCCCCGTGATCATTAGCATCGGCATGCCGCCTAGCTGAGCGTATGCGGCGGCCGTTACTAGGTTTGTTGCCCCCGGCCCGAGCGTGGAAAGACAAACGCCCGATTTGCCCGTCAGGCGTCCATACGTTGCTGCCATGAAACCGGCAGCTTGCTCGTGTCGGGTGAGGATCAGCCGGATATTCGACCGCGACAGTGAATCGAGGAAATCGAGGTTCTCTTCGCCTGGAATGCCGAAGACAAATTCGACGCCTTCGTTCTCCAGGGCTTTGACAAATAGATCAGACGCTTTCATGGTGATTCCTGTTTGAGCAGTTCTTCGATTTAGACGACGCCGTAAGCCAGCATGGCGTCGGCGACCTTGATGAACCCTGCAATATTTGCGCCAAGTACATAGTTTACAAATCCGTCGGTCTGACCATGCTCAACACACTTGTCGTGGATATCACGCATGATGGTCTTCAGCTTCTCGTCGACTTCTTCACGACTCCACGAAAGTCGCAGTGCGTTTTGGCTTTGCTCTAAACCCGAGACTGCAACACCGCCGGCATTCGCGGCTTTCGACGGAGCGTAAAGAATCCCGGCTCCTAAAAATGCATGAGCGCCCGCCAGTTCGGTAGGCATGTTGGCTCCCTCGCAGACAGCTTTGACTCCGTTGGCAATCAACGCTTTCGCATCGTCCAGACTGATCTCGTTCTGCGTGGCACACGGAAAGGCGACATCGCACGGCACATTCCAAGGACGTTCTTCGGGAAGGAACGTGACGCCCTCGAACTTATCGGCATACTCCGCGATTCGTCCCCGACGCACCTCCTTGAGATTTTTGATGAAAGCCAGTTTCTCGGCATCAATGCCCGCTGGATCGTGAATGAAGCCGGATGAATCGGACATGGCGACGACCCTTGCGCCCAGTTCGGTAGCCTTTTCAGCGGTGTAGATCGCGACGTTTCCAGATCCCGATACCACGCATGTCTTTTCCTTGAGACTGTCATCAATATGGTTGAGCATGTTCTCACAAAAGTAGACGCATCCGTAACCGGTTGCCTCGGTCCTGACGAGACTGCCGCCGAAGGTCAGCCCCTTGCCGGTCAAGATACCCGCAAAGCGATTTTCAAGTCGTTTGTATTGTCCAAACAGATAGCTGATCTCACGAGCCCCAACGCCGATATCTCCAGCCGGAACGTCCGTGTCTTCGCCAATGTGGCGATGGAGTTCAATCATTAGCGAGTGACAGAATCGCATGACTTCGCGATCGCTCTTTCCCTTGGGGTTGAAGTTCGCGCCCCCTTTGGCCCCGCCCATCGGGAGCCCCGTCAGGCTATTCTTGAAGGTCTGCTCAAAGCCGAGGAACTTCAGGACGCTCAACGTCGCGTCGGGATGGAACCGCATTCCGCCTTTGTACGGGCCGATCGAATTGTTGAATTGCACACGCCACGCCCGATTCGCTCGAATGTTGCCTGCGTCGTCTTCCCAAGTGACGCGGAAGATGACGATTCGATCCGGCTCTGTCATCCGTTCGAGTATCTGAGCATCTTTGTATTTGCGATGTTTTAGCACGAACGGCATGACGGTTTCGACGAACTCCCGCACCGCTTGATGAAACTCCAGTTCCCCGGGATTCCGACGTTCAAGCCCCTGCATGAAGCATTCGGTATCTGAGCACGTGTCGATCCAAGTGGCTTTGTTGGGCATGGTGTTTCCAATCTCCGTGGTGATGGCTTGCCGTTTGGTGGACGTGTCTACCGGCCCCAACACTCCGCCGTAATTGACCGCGATGGGGCTCTGTGAAGTTGACGTGGGAAACGCAAGCTCCTTACAGCAAGATGCTCGGACGCGACTGGAATTCGCGGGAAATCTTAGGCAGACCTGTGTCGAGCGATCGAAAGCCTGTCTGTGCTTCGTGCTTTGAATCACTCAATTTGTCGCGGGGAATCATGATTTTGACGGAGCCGAATTGTTTGAGCGTCATTGACGCTCTCTCGCTTTCAGTACGGCCGGCGATATGTCAATGACTGTATCGGTGCACCGGCTACACCACTTGGTGTTAGAAATCAAAGCTGTCTTGTCCTCTCAGTGGCGACTCCCCCGCTGAGCGGACCAACTTTAGCTGGGCGCGGTTGAGGTCAAGTTCCTCTAGCTGAGTGGCGTAGCTTTGGTACTGAATGAGCCGTTGACGATTGGCGAGGCGGTGTTGTTGCCTGCTTCTTGGCAACTGGAACTGCCAGGAAATGCGTCACAGCGGTGCCTGTCGTTGAGCCGTCGTCTGTGAGCACACACACACAGCCAGCAATCCGCTGCAACGTATAATCAAGGCCACTCGCGGCAACGACATCTACCTGAGTTCAAGAAGAGGAAGCATTGAGAATGCAAAAAACATTGGGTTCGGCAGTATCGATCGACCGACGCAGACACACCACCGTCGGCGGGCTCGACAACGGAGTGAAGCCTGTTTTGGGCAAGCGTGAAAATCGGAAAGATCCAGCAATGGTTTCTCACTCGAATTTGTCGTACGTCGCTTTCATCGTGATCGCATTGTCGACGGGCACTGATGTGGCTGGCCAAACAGCCGCGATCTTCGATCGTGTTAACACACATGAGTTTCAGCCGCTTAATGAAGATGGATCGTTTACAAATGATCGTGTCTTAGCGAAGAATGGCGTTAGCGACCTCGCGAACGATGATTGGAAGGTCCGCCTGTTGGCAATCCGTGACTTGACACGTTCGCTGCCCAAACAACTGGATGCCGTCGTAGCGGGGCTGGAGCACAACGATCCGCACGTACGGCAAATTGCGGCAGCAGCATTAGGAATCGCGCGTCAAAAGGAGGCTGCCAGTGCGTTACAAAATGTTTTGGAGGCCGACCCAATGGCACTTGTTCGTTCGCAGGCGGCGATGTCGCTAGGCCAATTGGAGTCGGTGGAGTCGCTTGAATTGTTACGCCAGGTTTTTGAACGAGACAAATCGCGTGACGTTCGACACCAATCCGAACTAGCGATTGACCAGATCGAGAAGCGGCTGGGGGCGACAGAGATGCAACTTGCCGCCTTCCGAGCATTGGACGAGGCTTCGTTTAAACAAGTTCAAGTCGGCCAGCCTGCTCCGGATTTCACATTAAGTGACAGCGAGGGAAATCCGTGGCAACTGAGTCGTGCTGGCAACGGAAAATGGACAGTGCTGATTTGGATCTTCGCCGATTGGTGTCCCGTTTGTCACGGAGAGTTTAAAGAATTGATGTCGATGAAAAAGGAGTTTGATGAAGCCAATGCTGTGGTTGCAACGATCGAGTGTCACGATCTCTATCGCTGTCGATTGATGGTTGGAAAGGAAAAAGATGCAGACTACTGGTTTTCGAAAGCTTCGTTTCAGCAGAAATATCTGCGATCCGTCTGGTGGCCCCACTTAAGCGATCTGGCTGGTGGGGTAGGTGCTCAGTACGGCGTCGACCCGATGTCATTTGCCGTGCACGCCGAGTATGTAAACAGACCGTCCACAATCATCATCGATCCGGAAGGACGCGTGCGTCTCACCTACTACGGGACATTCTGGGGCGATCGTCCGTCACTGCATGAAACACTAGAGATGATCAAGTCAGAAGAATTTAGCTTTGAGCATCCCCGACGTCTCAAGTAGGGCGTTTTCGTACGGGTTCGATGTTTCCAACCGACGCACGCAACTCGGGTCAACCACACGTTCGATGAATAAGAGTGTCCAATACGACCGATCGTTTCCCAAAAGTTGCCGCCAGTTCGGTACCGCGGCTGCCAACGGAACAAATATTTGAGGTCGATCGTGCCATGATCGAGGACTATGGGATTGAGTTGCTGCAAATGATGGAACACGCAGGCCGCGGTTTGGCCCGACAAGCTTCCACTCGATTCTTGGACGATTCGCTTCACGGCAAGAATGTGATTGTTCTCGCAGGCAAAGGCGGTAATGGCGTTGGTGCATTGGTTGCCGCGCGGCGACTCCACTGTTGGGGAGCGAACGATTCCGTATCCTTCCCCTTATCCCGCAAGATTCGTTTACCCGTCGTTTAGACGTGCGAGGCGAAACCCTGTTTCTTTGACCTAACGCAGCGTTTGAAGGAACACGTAAAACTTCGGTTAAAGTTCCTCTGAGGGAGGCTCGGCGCCTCGCGTACTACTGTCGCAGCGGCTCCTTCTATCCCGTGGCATCGTCGACACGTCAGTCGGGAAACGGGGACGCATTGGTGAGTTGGGTGATCGCATCGCGAGTTCGAGTTACTAGAGGGTGATCGGAGTATTCTCCGTCGATTGTATCGAGATCAGCCTTCGCGTTTGCGATGGCGTCTTTCGCCCTTCCAGGATTTCCCCACTGTCGGTACAGCGTTGCTTGGCTTCGGTACAGCATCGCACGCCAACAACGATGTCGAACGCTGTCAGGCCATGTTTGAATGAGCCAGGTTTGCAACCGAATCGCCTCGCTGAGCATCGCGTCCGCCTCATCGAACTGATCTTGGCTTCTCGCGATTGCGAAAATCTTGTGCCGCAGGTGAACTTCAGATGCCTGGAACAAAGCGTTGTTGGGATTTATGGTTCGCAGCTTGCCAAGTTCGTCTAACGCTTCGCGCAGTCGCTGCGAGACTTCGTGCGTTCGAGCTGGCGAGCGGAGTCCGCGAACGTTTACGTCGGCCAGCGTTGCGACCAATTCGAACCGCACGTTGGTATCGTCCGGCGTTGCGTACAGCTGGTCGCGTAAGATCGAAACGGCTTCGCGAAAATCACGACGTTTCCCGTTCCCGGCGTAGCGGAACTCGTCAAGAGTTTCGGAGGAACCGCGTGCGGAGTTGGGGGAATCGAAAGTCTTGACGACTTCCGCTACGGGCCGGGTGGAGCGGGATCTGGCGAGTAGGCTTCTTGCGTGCAGGATATTGATTGTTGCAGATTGCTGCTGCGAGTCTTTTAAGCTCTGCAAAATCTCGATCGCGCGACTGATGTGCGAGAGATCGGCCGCTCTTTGTTCGACGGTAAGCGATTCGCCACGGCGGTGTTGTGGCGGTCGATTTCCCAAACTCAGATGTGCCCGAGCGAGTTCGATCCGGCCCGCGATGTTGGAACCGTCCAGTATCGATGCGGCTTCGATAGCTGATTCGTAGCACGCGTTTGCCAGCTCACGGCGGAACTCGCCAGCGTGCATCTCGCCGAGGTCGTTGTTCAACCTAGCGAGTCTCAAGTACAAATCATCGTGGGGAATCGCAGGGTAGCGGAAGTCGTCAAGACTTTCGTCCGTCGGGCTCGCGGGTTGTGGTTGACGAATGTCTTGTTGGTTTGAGGTGCGAGTGGAGGATTGTCGAAAGTCTTGACGACTTCCACTACGACGGTCGGGTGTTTGACGAAAGTCTAGACGACTTCCGCTACGGTTGAGCAGGGAGACACTGGCATTTAGCGTTTCGATGCTGTCGGGCGTTCGACCCAATGCGTGTTGAATACGCGCAAGCTGGATGCTGGCGTCCACCATTTGCAGAATGATGTCGGGGCGAGTCGGCGATTGCCGCGACAGTCGTTCATAGATGGGTTGCAGGCGTTCCAAAATCTTCGCTGAAACGGGCGAGGGTTCGAGTCCGACGTTTGGGAGCGAGTCGTCATCGAACGAATCGTCGATAGCGATACTGGACGAAGCTGGCGTTCCGGACACCACGTCGACAATTCCATCGAGCGATTGTAGCGCAAGGTCGACGGTTTGCTCCGATGTTTTCAAAGCGATGACGGAGCGTTGGTTCGCCGCTGATGTGATTGCGTAAGCAATCGTCGAGACGATCGTCGCTGCCAATAGTGCGACCGCAGCGACTGTGATCGCGGCCGCCAGCTTCGGATTGCGTCCCGCCCAGCGAACAAGGCGGCCCGCAACGGAGATCTTGCGAGCATGAATCGGTTGATCCGAGAGGAATCGCCCGAGATCGTCGCGCAAATCGGCTGCCGACTGATACCTCAGATCGGGATCGACTTGGATCGCCTTGGAGACAATCGTGGCAAGATCGATTGGAACGTCGGAGCGAATCGCTTGGATCGACTGCAGGCGAGGATTGGTGATGGAACCGATCAGATGTTCGGCGTCGCTCTCCTCAAACGCCGGTCGTCCAGCGAGCAATTCGTACAGCGTTAGACCGATCGCGTAGACATCGCCTCGCTGGTCGGAAATTCCTGCGAATCGTTCGGGAGCCATGTAGCGCAGGCTGCCGCTGACGCTGCGTGAGTTTGTGAGATCGGTTCCGACGTTCTTTGCCAATCCAAAATCGGTGACTTGCGCCGTACCATCTGCTTCGATCAGGATGTTGGCGGGTTTGATGTCGCGGTGGAGCACACCGCTGGCGTGCGAATAGGCGATCGCATCTGCTACCTGCTGACCGATGCGGGCTGCGTCGGTACAAGACGTCGTACGACCGTTCGCGATCACCGTGTCGAGCGACTCACCATCGATCAATTGCATGACTAGATAGTGCGAACCGTCGGACTCACCGGTTCCATAAATCGGCACGATGTTGGTGTGATGCATCGCGGCGGCGGTTGTCGCTTCGGTGCGAAACCTCGCGAGTGCCTCGTCGTCCAGCAGGCTTTGCTTCGGCAGCACTTTGATGGCAACGGTACGGTCGAGCGATTGTTGATGGGCTTCAAAGACAATTCCCATTCCGCCGCGACCGATTTCGCGAACGATACGAAAGTCGCCGAGTTGCGAAAGGACGCGGCCCGCAAGAGTTGCACTTCCGTCTTCGGCGACCTGTTCACCGATCTTTATCCGTTCAATCGAGGCAACGAGCGGAAACATTCGGCGAATCGAATCGCTTAACTCAGGATGTCGATGCGCGTATTCCTCCACCGTCGGTCGATCACCTTCGCGATAACGGGCGATAAAGTCGCTCGCGAGGACATCGACGATTTCCAAAACGTCGTCGGTCGTGTCGGATATTTCCATTCAGCGAGTCGCAATGAAGCGTTGCATATCAGTTCTCTAGTACGGTGATCGGAATATCAATCGTAGCGGAAGTCGTCAAGACTTTCGTGGGTGTTACATTTACCGTAGCGGAAGTCGTCAAGACTTTCGCGGCGGATCGTCAAACTCCGAAACTCTTGACGAGTTCCGCTACGAAGATTCTGGTTGACGTCGAAACTCTTGACGAGTTCCGCTACCTGGAGGGACGCAAATCTAACGAAACTCTTGATGAGTTCCGCTACGCAAATATTACCTACCTTCTCCGGCCGCCGGGGAAATGAGTTCGACCATTGACCATGCCGGCCGTTGGATCCTGTTCGAGCCAGATGGTGAATTCTTGCTCAACCGCTTTGCACCAGCCCTCTTTCTTGTTGCAGGCGAAGTACTGAATCTCCACCTTGATCGGTTTGCCGGCTTCCCAGTTCTGCACGTCGAGCAAGAACTCGCGCGGTTCGGTGTCCGATTCCACGTTCAGCTTTTTTGCTTCGGCCATCGCTGGTGTCACCGTTACGCCACCGGCGGTGACGCGATATCGCGGCGGTGAAGCCAGGTTGTTCCATTCAGCTCCCAGCACCGGATCCTGACGAAAGCCGAGGTACAGTTTTCCGGTGCCGGTCTTCAACAGTTGTTGATCGGCTTCGGGACGCAGCTTGGCGTAGCGGCTGGATTTGGCAAAGTTTGAAGAAAGCAGATCTTTGACGTTCAATGCTTCTCCACCGGCGGCGACTTTCAAAGGGACGGCGATTCCGTCGACCGACTTGCGTTCGACCAGCATGTCCGCAGGGGACGTTTTGTGCCGTCCAAACTGTGGCAGATTCAGATCCGCGACCGTTGTGATTTTTGGGGAAGGACCGACCAGTTTTTCCAACGACTCTCGCAGGCTAGAACCTCGTCCCCACGAATCGCGATGGACAATCTTGCCGTCGCGATCGAAGACGAACTGTGAGTTTGGCGTCATTCCGAAATGCTGTTTCATCTCGTTGTCCATCGTGTCGGTCAGCCACGGGATCGATGTCTGCAGCAACTCTTTTGCGTGCTCAACCTGAGCGAACCGTTCCTGAATCGATGTCGGCTGAACGAAGCCCCAGTTCTCAGGATGGGTTAGCGATTGATACAAGAAGTAGAACTGCACTCCTTTGTCAGCGTAATCTGCGGCGACCGCTTCGATCTCCGGATACGAATTGCGGTACTCGGGACAAGTCAAACAACCGCCCACGATCACTGTGTACTCTGCGTCGAAGATGCTGTTAGCAGCGACCAGTTCGCGATCCGTATTATACAGCTGTAGAGATTCCGGCAGCGTCGAGCCTACCGTAAACTTCTCTTGGAATTCCGTATCGCGGGGGCGAACTTTGTCGCGAGGTCGGCCGCCACCGCGAGCTGCCTGCCCGCCACCGCCGCGTTGTCGCGACTCTCGCTGTCCTTGCATTCCGGTCTCTCCTCTGCCTTCGCGAGCTCGAGCTTGGGTTGGAGCATTTTTTACAGGCTGCCCACCTTCGGGATTGAGTTGGTTGCGACGAAATTGAGCCGCCAGTACGACCAGCTCCTTTTCGTCGAGTGATCCGCTCTTGTCTGCGTCGGCGATTGCAAAAGCTTCGAGCATGTGGTCGGGCAATTCGTCCAGTGCGATCGAGCCGTCATTGTTTGCGTCGAGCGTCATGATCTGCGCGACGAACGCAGCATCTGCTTGTCCCGGATCGCCACCGCGCCCGCCGCCTCCACCGGGAGGCCCTCCATTTCCGGGACGGCCGCCGCCTCCCGGACCACGCACGCCAGCTTGACCTCGTCCAACTCCCATTGCGTCACCGCGTCCTCCCCCGCCGCCTCGAGGTCTGCCCGCGGCTCCCCGCTGGCCCATTGCCGCAGGTCCACCGGGACCTCCGGCGGGGCGAAATTCATCGCCGCCGATCTTCCCGTCCTTGTTTCGATCCAGCTTCAACAGTGAAGCCGCCGCATCCCTAATTTCCGCTTTCGATAGCTCTCCATCTCTGTTGGTATCGAAGATCGCAACCCATGGGGGCTGCTGACCGCCCTGTTGGCCCCCCATTCCGGCGCCACCCTGCCCTCGACCGGCTCGCTCCCTTCCCGGTGGCTGAGCGCTTGCCAGCGAATCGCTCAGCAGGAACGCGAAACAAAACAGCGGAACAATTAATCGAAAACGTCGCATTGAGCTGGCTCACTATCTGGGGTTTCGGAATGACCTACGGAACTAAACCCCGCCGCCGCGACAGATCTACTGACAATTGAAAAGTTTTTCCGCCCGCCCCCGCGTAGCGGAAGTCGTCAAGACTTTCGTTGGCCACAGTAAAACCTGACAATAAAGAGAGTGGTCGAAACTCTTGACGAGTTCCGCTACGAGAGCGCTTCCAGGACGACGCGGAGGCGTTCCAACGCTCGCATGTAGCGGATGCTTGCCGCCTTCGGCTTGATGTTCAATTCAATCGCCACTTCCTGATTTGTTAGCTCTTCAAAATGCCGCAGCGCCAGAACTTCACGGTCGATGTCGTTCATGTTTGCGAGCGCTCGCCGCACTTCGTCGATCAGTTCCCCGCGAACCGCAGCTTGGCTGGGCGAGGTCATGTGGGCGATGAAACGCTGCGAAAGGCAAAGCGATGTGTTGCCCCACACGTTGTTGCCGGCTGGGGCGGCCTCTCGCGAAGCGTTTCGCGATTCGGTTCCCAGATGCGTGCGATGGATTTTGCTGAGCGTCTGGCCGGTTACTAGTCGCAGCCACAGGAACAGCGACGGGAAGTCGCCGTCGATGTAGTGGCGAAGTCGCTTCTCTGCCTCGAGAAAGACTTCTTGCACCACGTCATCGGGATCGACGCGGCCACGAATTTTGTCGCGGAGGCGAAAGTGGACGATCTGCCAAATTCGCGGCCGATGCAGAGTGAACAACTCGCCAAACGCGGCGGTGTCGCCATGTTTGAGTCGTTCTTCGAGGTCGTCGGCCATAAATTTTTTCAGATAGCCAGTAGATCGTTCGGAGAACGCGGGTTTATGAGTTCAGGAATCAGCAGTTGAGGCGGAAGCCGTTGAGACTTCCGAACATGATTCCTGGATTGAACCACGAAACTCTCGACGAGTTCCGCGACGCCACGCCCATTCTACCAGCGAACAACGACAATGAAACCAATCCTATCGCTCCTTACGCTCCGCACATCCGCTCTTCTTATGCTGCCTGCGTTGGCCGGACTGTTGGAATGCAGCACCGCATCGGCGCAGCGCGATCAGGCTGACGCAACGCCGCCGCAAAAGAACGTCGTGATCCTGTTAGCCGATGATCTGGGATGGGGCGACGTCGGTTTTCATGGAGGAGTTGCCGAGACGCCCAACATCGATCGACTGGCAAGCGAAGGGCTGGAGTTGGACCGCTTCTACGCCTACCCAGCCTGCAGTCCAGCTCGGGCCGCGATGCTGACCGGGCGTTTTCCGCATCGTTACGGAATTACCGGACCGGTTCGTCCCCGGGACGAGGGGCTGCCGATGAGCGAACGATTACTGGTAGCCGACTTCCAGGACGCCGGTTACCAAACCGCATTGGTTGGGAAGTGGCACTTGAGCCGCTCGACAGACGTGGCGCACAACCCCGCTCGTCGCGGCTTCGACCACTTCTACGGTTTCCTGGATGCTTCGATCGACTACTACAAACACACAAACGGACGAGGCCAGATCGACTGGCAGCGAAATGGCCAGGCGGTCGAAGAAGAGGGCTACGCCACCGACCTGCTGACTCGTGAAGCGATCCGGATCATCGAAACCCGCCGTAGCGGAAGTCGTCAAGACTTTCGTCCCAGCAACCGGACTGGAAACCGTCAAGACGCTCGACAAGGAACGGAGTCGACCGAAACTCTTGACGAGTTCCGCTACGGGGGAAAGCCGTTGTGTATGGTGGTTGCCTACAACGCTCCGCACAGTCCATTTCAAGCTCCCGAGCACCTGATTGCCAAGTACCGCGGTCGACTCGATGAACGCAGTGCGACATATGCCGCGATGATCGAATCGATGGATCAAGGAATCGGGAAGATCATGACCGCCATCGAGAGGCAGGGGATGCGCGACGATACGATCATCGTATTTGCATCGGACAACGGCGCGGCGCGGATGGGAACCAACGCTCCGCTGCGTGGACAGAAGCGGCAGGTTTATGACGGAGCGATTCGCGTTCCCTGCATCATTCATGCACCCGGCATCGTGAAGCCAGGGACCGTGTCAGATCAGATGATCGCAATCCATGATCTCCTGCCAACCTTGGCCGGCGCCGTCGGTGTCCAACTCGGCACCGGTAGCGGAAGTCGTCAAGACTTTCGGCGGTCCGATAAAACCGGAACTCTTGACGAGTTCCGCGACAAGCCGCTCGACGGCGAAAACCTGTGGCCCAATCTTGTCAGCGGGCGATCCAAACCACGCCAAATCGTGATCGCCGAAGAAGACTTCGCGATCTTTCAAGACAGCTGGAAACTGATCCAATCCGCTGCGGGAGTGGAGCTTTACGACATCGTCGCCGATCCTAGCGAACAGCAGAACCTCGCTCAACGCCACAGCAAAATCGTTGCCGACTTGTTAGGCGAGCTGACGGAGTTCAAACAACAAGTCGCCGCCGACCAACCTGCAACCCCCGTCGTAGCGGAAGTCGTCAAGAGTTTCGACACACCATCGAAACTCTCCACGAGTTCCGCTACGGAGAGGAGTGTCGTCGAAGGATCGTCGCTGGCTGGTGTGCAGCTTCAAGGCGATGCGGACTTTGGAATCTTGGGAAACCGCCTGACGGAATCGAACGGTAAAGGAATTCGGTTGATGTCGGCGGTCGATCTCAACGGCGACAAGCAGTTGGCCGGTGAAGCTTCCATCGTCAGCAACGATATCAAGCCGGCAGACCGCTGGTACCGCTTCGACATTCTCGGCATGGCTCAAGACGGTTTTGCTGTCGACAAAGACAACTTGTATTTGAAGGTCGAGTTTTTCCAGAAGGGACGCAATGGTTCGTTGGACTTTATCAAGACGCGGGTTTACCCGCAGGTTGTCCAAGAGCGAAAAGACTTTAAAGATGAAGGGACCAATGCGAGCCTTGGGCTGGGAACGTGGCGCACCTACGCGATGGATTTCCGGACTCCCTTCGCTGAGATCGATTCGGTCAAGTTGAGCGTCGGATTCACCGATGGAACCGGCAAAGGGAAGCAGTCCGAGTTCTGGGTAAACTCGGTCAACCTGCAACCGATTCCAGTACCCGCCGAGTACGAAGCGCCAGCCAACGCTGAACGACAATTCCCGCAGCCCGATCCGAATTCGCTTGTGGCACTTGGCGGACGCTGGTACTTCGATTCGCAAGGCGGAGCGAAGCGACTTCCCAAGCAGTTCGATTACACCAATGCCGATCAGTTGCTTTACAAATCGGATCGCTTTGAGGCTCCGTTTGCGGGGAACATGTCGTCGTGGCTGCGAGCCGGCTATAAAGATTTTGAAGGCAACATCGTCGAGAAGGACGAGCCCAAGCCCTACGCCGTTGTCATTTCGGTGACGAAAGATCACATCGTGATGCGAAGTCGCAATCTGCCAAACCATCCGACCGCGACCTTCCCCGACAAGTGGCGCATGCTGGACGGGAATCCCTCCTACATCCAAGAGAAGGCGAACACTTGGTACTTGCCTAAGGAACCGAAGATGGCGTCCGATCCGATCGCGATGGACGACAAGAACGCCAACGGGGCTTTGCCAATGGGCCCCATCGGCGTCGCCACGAATGGAGTGATCTTCTTCAATCCGTTTGACCACATTTTCGAGACCGATGCGGTTTGGCGATTGGATCGTTGCTGTGGCCACCCAAGTCCACAGAGTGCGTATCACTATCACAAGTATCCAGTTTGTGTGAAGACGCCGTGGAGCGACGAAGGCAAGATGCACTCATCGGTGATTGGATTTGCGTTCGACGGCCTGCCTGTCTACGGACCTTATGAAGCCGATGGTTTGTTGGCGAAAGACAATCGACAAAACCCACTCAACGATTTCAACTTGCACGAAGACGCAATCCGCGGCCCACACTATCACGTGACGCCTGGGAAATTCCCCCACATCATCGGCGGTTATTGGGGCGAGCTCGATCCAATGAACGGTCGAGGCCGCCGAGCCAGGTAAATCCGCCCCTTCGTAGCGGAACTCGTCAAGAGTTTCGTTGCCACGGCCCCTTCGTAGCGGAACTCGTCGAGAGTTTCGTTGCGTTCGAAAGTCTTGACGACTTCCGCTACGAGGCCGTTTGCAAGATCGCATCGCTTGTTGGCGTCTCGCGCTCACAGAGCCCGCCGTTTGACTGGGCAACGAGGGCCGCACGCTTGCCCAGATTCATTTGCGGCAGAGGCCGCTATGTCTTTTGGCATCGGGATTGCTCTACCTTCTCCACCTTTCGGGTCTGCATCGCGGTCCGACGTCCACATTCCAGGGAGCAAGAAGATGAGCCGAGAATTCCAAAAGAATCAGTCCGTCCAGTGGAACTTCGGTTCCGGTGTGGGCAAGGGGAAGATCAAAGACGCGTTTGAAAGCAAGGTCACGCGAACCATCAAGGGGAGCGAAGTGACGCGAAATGCAACGGATGAGGAACCGGCTTATCTGATCCAACAGAACGATGGCGACGAGGTGCTGAAGAGACAAAGCGAGTTAACGCAGGCTTAGTTTTGCGGTTCTATCCGTCTGTCGATTTGCGTGAGTTTCATGCTGTTTGGGACTTGTGGCGAAAACGATCACGGCGATCACTGACTTGGAATGTTGGATGGATGTACGAGACAAACTGCAGGTTTTGGCCGACGCTGCGAAGTACGACGCTTCGTGCGCCAGTAGCGGTGCGAAGACCACACGACCGGGCAGCACGATTGGCAGTACCGAGGGGATGGGGATTTGCCACAGCTACACGCCCGATGGACGCTGTGTCTCGCTGCTGAAAATCCTGCTGACCAACTACTGCATCTATGACTGCCAGTACTGCGTCAATCGCATCTCCAGCGACACCCCGCGGGCTCGGTTCACTGTCGACGAAGTTGTCTCGCTGACGATGGAGTTCTACAAACGCAACTACATCGAAGGACTGTTCCTCAGCTCGGGAATCATTCAAACTTCCGACTACACGATGGAGCAATTGATCGCTGTCGCCAAGAAATTGCGGACGGAACAACGTTACGGCGGCTACATCCATTTGAAGACGATCCCCAACGCGTCGCAGTCGCTGATCGAGGAAGCGGGCTTGTGGGCCGATCGCTTGAGCGTCAACATCGAACTGCCGACCGAAGGAGATCTCTACAAGTTGGCTCCCGAGAAAAAGAAGCCTCAAATTGAAGGTGCGATGGCGGGCATTCGCGACAAGATCGACGAGACAAAGCAGGAGCAAAAAGCCGGATTCAAGCCGCCGCGATTCACGCCCGCCGGCCAAAGCACACAGATGATCGTCGGTGCGACCGACGCGCCCGATGTCGAAGTGCTCAAGACGGCTTCGCAACTCTACAGCGTGCAGAACCTACGACGAGTCTATTATTCGGCCTACAGTCCCATACCGCATGCCGACGCGAGACTTCCCGGCCAGTCGCCTCCGTTGGTTCGCGAGCATCGCCTCTACCAAGCCGATTGGCTGATCCGTTTCTATGGTTTCGACGCTAGCGAAATCGTAGCCGAGGCGGACCAGAATCTTTCGCTAGACATCGATCCGAAACTCGCCTGGGCACTGGCAAACCGGCACTACTTTCCAGTCGACGTGAACAAGGCCAGCCGCGAAGAGCTGCTGCGAGTTCCAGGGATTGGTGCGAGGAACGTCAAACGCATCTTGAACATCCGTCGCTTTCAGTCGCTCGCCAGCGGCGACATGAAGAAGTTGCGAGTCGCCTGGAATCGCGCCAAGTTCTTCGTCTTGACCGCGAATCACAACCCCGCGTTATTGAATCTGGACAAGCTGGATCTGCGTTCCAAGGCGGAACCAAAAACGAAGCAGTTGATGCTGTTCGACGCCGCCAGTTCGGCGCTCTCCGGAGAAGTCTAGGCTCAGTGCGGCCGCATTCCATCGGCCATAAACAAGATGCCTCACGCCGCGTCCCGCTGAAAGTTTCCCCATGCAATCCATTCACGTCGATACCTTTGACGACTGGCGCGACGCAGCGCGGCGTCTGTTGGCGTCGGGCGTTTCACCGACCGACGTGCAATGGATCGGGGGGACAGAGCGATCTCTGTTCGATGACGAGCCGTCGCCAACCGCTGCGGATCTTGGTGGAGAAGGCACAACGCCAAGCGTTCCTAAAGCGTTTTTAGAGCTCGCCCGATATGTCGCCAGCCATCGCGAATCGGGCCGTTGGTCGTTGCTTTATCGAACGTTGTGGCGGCTGACTCACGGTGAACGTCATCTGTTGGAAGTGACAACCGACGACGATGTGTACAGGTTGACGCAAATGCGAAAAGCGGTCAGCCGAGACATCCACAAGATGAAAGCGTTTGTGCGGTTTCGAAAAGTCGATACCATCGACGCGGAGGAGCAGTTTGTCGCGTGGCACCGATCCGACCACCGGATACTTAGGTTGGCCGCTCCATTTTTTGCACGTCGTTTCAGTGGCATGCATTGGTCGATCTTAACGCCTGACGAATCGGTGACTTGGGATCAGACTTCATTGCACTACGGACCGGGAGTGCCCGCGTCGGAAGCTCCCAGCGAGGATGCGTTGGAGGATCTTTGGAAGGCGTATTATGCATCGATCTTTAACCCAGCACGCGTCAAGGTCGCGGCGATGAAGCGCGAGATGCCGGTCCGACACTGGCCCACGCTGCCCGAGGCAGAACTGATCGACGATCTATTGCGAGAGGCTCCGGCACGCGCCGACGCGATGATTCAAACCAACGAAGGCTTTGCGGAAACAGCAGCGCACTTTATGCCCGAGCATGGCGACTTGGTGTCGCTGCGTCAGGCGGCGTCCACCTGCCGTGCCTGTCCGTTGCACCAGTGCGCCACGCAAACGGTGTTTGGCGAAGGTTCGCCAACCGCCCGCATCGTGCTGGTCGGTGAGCAGCCAGGCGACCGCGAAGATATCGAGGGGCATCCGTTTGTCGGACCGGCGGGCAAGCTGCTCGACGAGGCGTTGAAACAAGCGGGGATCGAGCGTCGCGAAGTTTACATCACCAACGTTGTTAAACACTTCAAATTTAGGGAAACCGAGACGCCGCGCGGCAAGCGGCGTTTGCATCAGAAACCGGATTCGCGAGAGATCTACGCCTGTCGGCCTTGGTTGGAAGCGGAGCTTGCCGCGATCGGTCCCCAGGTGATTGTTTGTCTGGGAGCAACCGCGGCCCAAGCGTTGTTTGGACGCGACTTTGCCATCACGAAAGATCGAGGAAACGTGATGCGAACCGATTGGTGCGACATCACGATCGCAACTTGGCATCCGGCAGCGATTCTGCGGATGCAAGATGCGGCGCGACAATCGCAGATGCGGACGCAGCTTGTCGAAGACCTGGCATCGGTTAAGTAGCGGTTCGATGGGGGAACTGGTTTGCTCGCGACTCGGGGGGGAGTTCGCCGGAAGGCTCGACTCCAGCTCTCGCACCGGGATTAGAGATACGCCTCGATCGCTTCGGCGAGCGCTTCGGCAATCGTGTCTTTGTAACGCTCGTCTTTTAGCCTTTTTTCATCCGATTCGGCGTTTGTCTTTCCGGGGCCGGTGATGAAGCTGATTTCCACCAAACAACGAGCCGTCTTGGCGACGTGATTCTGTGGGTTTAAAACGCCCAGTCGTCGCTCATCTTTGATGCCGCGGTCGCGATACCCCGTGGCACCGACCGTCGCTTTCTGAATCAGTTTGGCTAACGCGTACGACTTCTCCGGCGGCCGCGTGCCTGGCCAGACAAGTGTTTCGGTTCCCTGCACACTTGGATTGGAAAAGCCGTTGAAGTGGATCGAAAGAAAGACATCCGCCGCTGCGTCTCGAGCAACGTGAGCTCGCGCCGCAATCCCGACGTTCACATCGGTCTGTCGCGTCATCCGCACGTCGTGCATCGCCGACAGGATTCGCTGCACCCGTTTAGCGAAGTCCAAGGTGAGGTCTTTCTCGAGCGTCCCCTCCGGCGCGGTGGCATTGTTGGCGGAGGATCCGCCTACTTTCGTGTCACCGCCGTGTCCGGCGTCGATCACGATAATCGCCATAACTTCTTGCCTTGTTTCGTGCGGTTTCATGCCTGTCGGACACTTCCGTCATCGCCGGTTGGAAACCGGATCGGGGCGGTGGAGCAATCAAAGATTCCCATTGGTTACGCTGTCGATTTTATCCTGCATCGTTTGGTCGCGGTCGGTGCGTGTTCCGACCTTGATGCTTGTCGTGATGCGCGGCGCCCCCATCGCATGAACACGCTGGTGGCAATGCTTGATCGCGGCAAACACATCATCCCAGTCACCCTCGATATTTGTGCCGTAGGCGTGAAGCTGGTGTTCCAGCCCAGCATCTTGCAAGACCTTCTGACATTCGGCTACGTACTTGCTGACCGAAACGCCAACTCCCATCGGAACGACGCACAGATCGACGATTACTTTCATTTCAATTGATTCCCCAAGGCACCGGCCTTGTCTTCGGTATTCAAGTTGGATCGTCCGCATCCGGCTGGTTTCGACGGCAAGCACATCTGCGGATCGGATCATCGCAACCCAACGGTAGGCGAGATCGTGAGCGTAGTCAAAAAATGGTCCCCCGTCTTCCCGTATGCCGTTTGGGCAAATCAACGGCGAGGACGCGTCAAGGGCAGGGCTGATCAATTTTTCAAACTGGAGCGTCTCAGGAAATGGTAACCCGAAGCGTAAGCGAGGAATTCACACGGCGCCTCGCTTACGCGTCGGGTTACCAAGAGTGCCTAACTCCAAACACTGAACGCCCCTGGCGTCAGGGGACCGGTGACAGGAATTCTGCCGCCGTTACGATATGTTGGCTGAGACCGCGCCGTTATCTCGATCCACGGCACCCACAAAAGCCCCGACCGCGAGTTGCAAACTCGCCGCGAATACAGCTTAAACATTCTGCACCATCTCGCCCCGTCACGGTTTAGATTGGGCAAGCAGTATCTATAGAAACACTTGTGTAGTTTTGCTTCGCAACACGAGTCGTTTTACCGCAAATGTCATCGCAGACCTAGAAAAAACTGGTATGTGGCGTGCTCAGCCGCAGGCGTTCGTTCTCATCCGTGGCCGCGAGTCGATGATCCGCGGCTTGATTAGAAAAATACAGATTTCTTGTGTTGGCCTCCCCACTCTAACTATTAAACTCGTCTACTCGCTCCCATTGGAACTAGTTGACGATGTGGCGCCGATGACGACCGTGCTGGCTAAGACCCCCCAAGGCGCAAGATGCTCTCTGCGAAAAAATATATCGATGGCTTCACTTCACGAATTTTCGAAAAGCGTAAGGCGAGGGCACTTCGCACCGCGTCGCGAACACGTCGCCGGCTGGGTTTACTGGAACAACTGGAAGATCGACGGCTGCTGGCGTTGCTTACGCCGGGCAACGTCGCCGAGCTGATCGCCAACATCAACACGGCCAACGCGAATGGTGAGAACGACACCATCGATCTGGGGGGGCAGACGTTTACGCTGAGCCAGGTCGACAATTCTGATAGCGTTTTCGGTAGCGGTGCGAACGGATTGCCGAGACTTCTGAGTGACGGTGGACATCGGCTCACGATTCAGGATGGAGCCATCGTTCGAGACCAGTCGCAGGGAAGTCCGCAGTTTCGACTTCTTGAAGTGACGTCTGGGGCCGACGTTCAGATTGTCAATCTGACCCTCACCGGAGGGCAAACAGTGAATGGTGGAGGCGTTCTGAACAGCGGCCGGATGAATTTCATCGGCAGCACCGTTTCCCAAAACTCAGCAACACTCCACGGAGGTGGAATCTTCAATTCCGGAAGATTGACTTTGAGCGACACGACGCTCGTCGGCAACGACGCGGATCTTGACGGCGGAGGAATTGAGAGTGAGCAGGGGAGACTCAGCGTTGTGAACAGCACGTTGTCGGGTAATGTCGCTGGCCGGAACGGGGGCGCCATTGACGTGTTGGGCGGCACGCAGGCTATTGTCAGTCAGAGCACCATCGCCGGAAACTCGGCATCCGGCGATGGCGCGTTCTTCATCAACAACGGATCGCTAGCGATTCAAAACACCCTCCTCTCCGGAAACACAGGGGGCGATGGCTCGATAATCAACGGAGGGACCATTTCCGGCAGCAACAATCTGGCGGACGACGCGAGCTTCCCCGGTCGCATTGCCGCAGTGACCAACTTCGAACCCACCCTTGCCGACAACGGCGGTCCCACGCTGACGCACGCGATTCTGGCGGGCAGCAACGCGATTGACATGGGCGACAACGCGTTGGCCATCAATCCCGGAGCCGACGCCATGATCGGCGGAGGCGACGACACACCGCTGGCCACCGATCAACGCGGCACCGGCTTCGCCCGAATTCTGTTCGGAACGGTGGATATCGGGGCGTTTGAAGCCCCTGAAGCTCCGAGCCTGGTCGTGACGACGGATCAGGACGTCACGGACAACACCGACGGGCTCACCAGTCTGCGTGAAGCGATTGCGTTTGCGAACCTCACTCCGAACACGCTGGATGAAATCACGTTCGGTGGCGACGGAACAGGTGGCACAACCAACTTCACCGATGGTACGGCGGATATTATCACGCTGGGTGGCACACAGCTCGGCATTTCGTCTGACCTCACCATCACCGGCCCCGGATCCGACCTGCTGACCGTGAGCGGCGATGACTCCAGCCGAGTGTTCAACATCGCCGACGGTGATCACGACGTGACATTCGATTCGCTCTCGATCGCGGACGGGCGAAGAAGCAGCTCCACAGACGGGGCAGGCATTCAGAACAATTCGCACGGGCAGATTTTGATCACGGATACCGTGCTGACATCCAATGTTGGTGGGAGTGGCGCTGCGGTCTCTTCGCAGGACGGCGATTTGACGGTGCGCGACTCGCAATTCATCGACAACCAGTCGGCCGCGGGTGGCGCGGCGATCACGGTCACGCACAACCCTAATTTTGCAACAGCCCCAGCGACGCACGTCATTATCGAACGCACAACGTTTCGCGAGAATCGATCGACCAACGACGTCAACGGCGGCGGCGGTGTCCTGCTGAATTCCGTTAACGGCGGGCAAATGACGGCGATCATCGCGGATTCCACGTTTGTCGACAACATCGGAGCCGGTGATGCCGGAGCACTTTGGAATCGCATTCCAGACATCGGCACGCTGACCACGATCGTCACTAACAGCACCTTCTCCGGCAACTCCGCCCTTCGCGGCGGGGCGATTCAAAATCAGGGGACGCTGACTCTGGTGAATTCGACCGTCGTCAATAACGACGCCACTGGCGGTGCAAGCCCCGACGGCGGCGGTATACTCACCACCAACACCAACCTGACACTCGTCAACTCGATTGTCGCCGGCAACACGACTGGCGGAGCAACACCCGACGACATTAGCGGAACGATCGACACCACGAACTCCGCATCCAACATCGTCGGCGATGCGGGATCAGCCGGAGGACTCACAGACGGCACGAACAACAACCAGGTCAGTGTTTTGATCACCGATGTGATCGACACAACCCTCGCCGACAACGGCGGCCCCACACTGACGCATGCCCTGATCGCCGGTTCCCCCGCCATCAACGCTGGCGACAATGCACTTGCCACCGGTGATGGGACGACCGGCGGCACGCAACTGTCCACCGACCAGCGTGGCACCGGGTTTGCCCGAATCCTCAATGGCACGGTCGATATCGGGGCGTTTGAGGGTTTTGTCGAAGCCCCCAGTCTGGTTGTGACCACGGCCAGCGATGTCGTCGACAACACCGACTTCCTGACCAGCCTGAGGGAAGCGATTGCGTTTGCAAATCTCACCCCCGACACGCTCGATGAAATCACCTTTGGAGGAGATGGCACAGGCGGAACCACCAATTTCACCGATGCCATCCCGGATGTGATCACGCTCGGCGGCACGCAACTGACGATCTCCTCCGACATCACCATCAACGGGCCGAGTGCTGACCTGTTGACGGTGAGTGGCGATGATGCGTCACGGGTGTTCAACATCGCCAACGGCGATCATGACGTGACATTTGATTCACTCACAATCGCCGACGGATTCACAAACACTGTTGCAGATGGGGCTGGCATTCTGAACACCTCGTCGGGCATGATTCAGCTTCTGAATGGGGCGGTGGTGGATAACACCTCTGGCAGTGACGGAGGCGGAATCCTCTCGTCAAATGGAACCCTCTTGATTCGGGATTCCAGATTCGCGGGCAATTCATCGCACGCCTTTGGAGGTGCAATCCGTGTGAACGCCATTGGGATCAGTTCCACGTTGGTTGTTGAGCGTTCCACATTTGAGAACAACACATCGACGTTGAATGGATCGGGCGGAATTCATCTCAATGCTGTCAACTCCGGGAGCATTACCGCGACAATTAGCGATTCGACGTTTGTGGGAAATACCGCATCGACTTCCCCCAGTGGTCTAGGCGGAGCGATTGAGAACCGTCAATTCGGAAGTGGCAGTGCTGTGACAACGATCATCAACTCGACGTTCTCTGGAAACTCAGCCCGAAGAGGTGGGGCGATCTACAACAACGAAGGCACACTGACGGTGATCAATTCGACCGTCGTCAATAACGACGCCACTGGCGGTGCAAGCCCCGGCGGCGGCGGTATACTCACCACCAACACCAACCTGACACTCGTCAACTCGATTGTCGCCGGCAACACGACTGGCGGAGCAACACCCGACGACATTAGCGGAACGATCGACACCACGAACTCCGCATCCAACATCGTCGGCGATGCGGGATCAGCCGGAGGACTCACAGACGGCACGAACAACAACCAGGTCAGTGTTTTGATCACCGATGTGATCCACACAACCCTCGCCGACAACGGCGGCCCCACGCTGACGCATGCCCTGATCGCCGGTTCCCCCGCCATCAACGCTGGCGACAATGCACTTGCCACCGGTGATGGGACGACCGGCGGCACGCAACTGTCCACCGACCAGCGTGGCACCGGGTTTGCCCGAATCCTCAATGGCACGGTCGATATCGGGGCGTTTGAGGGTTTTGTCGAAGCCCCCAGTCTGGTTGTGACCACGGCCAGCGATGTCGTCGACAACACCGACTTCCTGACCAGCCTGAGGGAAGCGATTGCGTTTGCAAATCTCACCCCCGACACGCTCGATGAAATCACCTTTGGAGGAGATGGCACAGGCGGAACCACCAACTTCACCGATGCCACGCCCGACACGATCACCCTGGGCGGCACGCAGCTCGATATCTCCTCCGACATCACCATCAGCGGCCCCGGATCCGACCTGCTGACCGTCAGCGGCAACAACGCCAGCCGTGTGTTCGACATTGCAGGTGGCGATCACGACGTGACGCTCGATTCGCTGACGATTGCGGAGGGAAACACCGGGTATGGGGATGGCGGTGGAATACGGAATCGGTCGACCGGCACGGTGACGATCAGCGACGCGGTCGTGTCCGACAGCAGGGGGCAAGACGGTGCAGGCATCTACCAGGAGAACGGCACACTCCACTTGGAACGCACCACGGTCCGCGACAACAAGGCGACGTTCGGTGGCGGGATGCTTATCGACGGCGGCAATGTGTCGCTGGTCGACAGTTGGGTGGCCAGTAATACGGCCGAAGGTCATAATAGTGCCGGCGGCGGAATTCGCGTCTATGCCGGAACGCTTACGGTGGTCGGCAGCACGATTTCCGGGAACAGGATAGAGAATGTTGGTCTTCCGGATTATGGCGGTGGGATGAGTATTAGGTCGGCCGGCACCGTTGTCATCATCAACAGCACCGTCTCCGGCAACAGGGGGGGGGCTGGTGGTGGCGGGATCAACAGCAACGGATCGCTGACCATGGTCAACTCGACAGTGACCGGTAATACCGCTGTCAATGGCGGGGGCATTGCACGGGGTATCGGGACGACCACGATCATCAACAGCATCGTGGCGGGCAACACGGCGACAATCGGCACCGCCCCGGACGTCTGGGGCACCTTCGTCGGCGACGCCAACAACCTGATCGGCGATACTACCGACAGCACCGGCTTCACCGGCAGCGACATCACCGCAGTTGACGTCACCACCGTCATCGACACAACCCTCGCCGACAACGGCGGCCCCACACCGACGCACGCCCTGATCACAGGTTCTCCCGCCATTGACGCCGGAGACAACGATCTGTCCACCGAAGACGGCACTGCGACTGGCAACGCCCTCACCACCGACCAGCGCGGCACCGGGTTTGACCGCATTGTCGGCGGGACAGTGGATATCGGAGCGTTTGAAGCGGCAACTCCCGCAACCGCGGACGTGAACCTGTCACTCAGCAGCAACGTGGGCAGCGAAGCCGGTGAAACCGTCATCACGGTCATCGCCACGGCGGATGCCGTCGTCAGCGCCGAGCAAACCGTGACGGTCAATGTCACCGGCATCGGCATCACGTCGGACGACTTCGATCAACTCACGGCCACCATCACCATTGCGGCTGGATCGAACACCGGCACGGCGGATTTCACCATTGAAAATGATACGCTGGTCGAACCGACCGAAACGGCGACCTTTAATCTCTCGAATCCCTCGGCGGGTCTGACGCTGGGCGCGACCACGTCGGGCACCGTTGCGATCACCGACAACGATTCGTACGACACGGAAGTCACGCTTGTTTCAGGTGTGTTGACGATTCAGGATATCAACGGCGGCACGTCCAACGATGACTTGACGCTCAGCTATGCTGCGGGCACCTACACACTTACCGACAATGGTGGATTGACTATCAATGCGCCGATTGCCGGAGCCACGGGCGACGGCACCAGCACCGTCACATTTTCCGGTACCGACGTAACCGGCATCGTGTTTGATACGCTGGGTGGCGATGACACGATCACCGTCGATAGTGTTCAGGCGGCGTTGTCTGGTGGGTTCACCATTACCGGGGGAACAGGTTTCGACCGGGCGGTTGTGAACGGCACGATCGCCACCACCGGGATCGGAGCGGTGAACATCACGACTTCGGGACCAATTGTCCTAAACAGTGGTTCCAGCGTTACGACAGTCAACGGCGGCATTACGCTGAATGCGAATTCCGCAGGTGCTCAAACGGCGCGCTTCATCGGGTTGGACGCGAACAACGCCCTGATTCAAACGACGGGAACTGGCAATATCCAGCTACTGGGCCACGGCGCAGCCACTGACAGTGGCACCTCGGACCTTTACGGCGTCGACCTGCGAGGCGGAACTCGTGTCCGTTCGACAGCGACCGGTTCCAGTGCGGGAATGATCACGATCACCGGGTCCGGCGGAAATGCGGCGTCCAATAATTTCGGCGTGCGAATTCTAGGCAGCACCACGAACGTCAGCAGTGTCGATGGCGACATCCTGATCACCGGGGCGGGCGGCAACGGATCGAGCTTGTACAATCATGGTATTTTAGCGAGTGGCGGAAGAATCGAATCGACAGGTGCAGGGGAGAACGCAGCCTCGATCATCATCACCGGAACCGGCGGCCGCGGCCCGACTGAAGATGACGGTGTGCGAATCAATGGTTTTCAGGTAAGCAGCGTAGCTGGCGAGATCACGATCACTGGCACTGGCAACGGAGAAGCACCTGATTTCCGGGCCAGTGGCGCCAGCATTATCGGCGGCGGGACCGCCACGGGCGCGATCACGATCAACGCCAATTCGATCGCGTTGCAGGGCACCACCAATGTTCAGTCGACCGCTGCGTTGACCATCCGGCCTCGCACGGCGGGTACGACCATCGGCATCGGCGGCGGCACGGGCGACCTGAACCTCGACGACACGGAACTGGGAATGCTCAGCGACGGTTTCAGCAGCATCACGATCGGCGATGCCAGCAGCGGTGACATCGACATCAACACCGCGACATTCCATGACGCGTTGAACCTGATCACCGGCGGTGAGGTCCATGATCTTACTGGCGCAGATCTCAACATGTCCGGTGGCGACACCGTAACCGTTGATGGCACGGTGGCTCCCGGTCAATCGCCCGGAATTCTTAGTGTCACTGGTAACTTTGCCTTTGCTGATAACAGCACCTACGAAGTCGAGATCAATGGTAATTCACCGGGCACGTCGTACGATCAGATCGACGCGACGGGGGCCGTTTCAATCGGATCGGGCGTTGCTCTGGATCTGGGCGGACTTGCTGGATTTGTGGGCAGCCGCGTAGGAGGCGAATCATTTAAAATCATCAATCGCACCGGCGGCACGGGCACATTCGATGGACTGCCTGAAGGTGCCACGATCAGCAACTTCTTTAGCGGTGACGGTGGTAGGGCACCGCTCGATGCAACGATCACTTATCAAGGTGGTGATGGGGACGACGTAGTACTGACGGTCATCCACCCCGAAGCTGACCTTTCGGTCACCGTGGATGATGGTCAAACCACAGCGATCCCTGGTGATCCCGTCACTTACACCATTTTCGTCACCAACGATGGCCCCTACTTCGGATCTCTTCTGTCAATTCTCAGTACATTGCCAGCCAGCCTGACGGGGGTAAGTGTTGCCAGCATCACGCCAACTGGCGGAACTTCTGGCATCACGGACAATTCTTCTGGAAACGAACTCGATATCGATGTCGTTAAAATGCCTGTTAGCGGCACACTCACCATTACAGTGACGGGCACCATTGATCCCGGTGTCACGGGCTCTCTGGATGTCACGGTGAATGTTCCGTATCCCAATGACCCCGTCACTGGCAATAATACGGCAACCGATACGAACACGATCGCCTCTGCGGAAACCCCCAGCCTGGTCGTGACCACTGACGCGGACATCGAAGATGAGTTCGACGGACTCACCAGCCTGCGGGAAGCGATTGCGTTTGCGAACTCCAATCCCGACGCCAGTACAATCACGTTTGGCGGAGACGGCACCGGCGGCACCACCAATTTCACCGATGCCATCCCGGATGTGATCACGCTGGGCGGTACCGAGTTGACGATCTCGTCCGACATCACCATCAACGGGCCGAGTGCTGACCTGTTGACGGTGAGTGGCGATGATGCGTCAAGGGTGTTCAACATCGCCAACGGCGATCATGACGTGACATTTGATTCGCTGACCATCGCGGATGGAAAGACGGACCACTTAAATCGTGATGGTGCGGGCATTCGGAGCAATTCGCACGGGCAGATTTCGATCACTAATGCTGTGTTGTCCTCGAATGCTGGGGTAGAAAGCGGCGCGGTCTCTTCGCTGGACGGCGATTTGACGGTGCGCGACTCGCAATTTATCGACAACCAGTCGGACGGGCTTGGCGCGGCGATCACGGTCACGCACAACCCTAATTTTGCAACAGTCCCGGCGACGCACGTCATTATCGAACGCACAACGTTTCGCGAGAATCGATCGACCAACAACGTCACCGGCGGCGGCGGTGTCGTGCTGAATTCCGTTAACGGCGGGCAAATGACGGCGATCATCGCGGATTCCACGTTTGTCGACAACATCGGAGCCGGTGATGCCGGAGCACTTTGGAATCGCATTCCAGACATCGGCACGCTGACCACGATCGTCACTAACAGCACCTTCTCCGGCAACTCCGCCCGTCGCGGCGGGGCGATTCAAAATCTGGGGACGCTGACTCTGGTGAATTCGACCGTCGTCAATAACGACGCCACTGGCGGTGCAAGCCCCGACGGCGGCGGTATACTCACCACCAACACCAACCTGACACTCGTCAACTCGATTGTCGCCGGCAACACGACTGGCGGAGCAACACCCGACGACATTAGCGGAACGATCGACACCACGAACTCCGCATCCAACATCGTCGGCGATGCGGGATCAGCCGGAGGACTCACAGACGGCACGAACAACAACCAGGTCAGTGTTTTGATCACCGATGTGATCGACACAACCCTCGCCAACAACGGCGGCCCCACGCTGACGCATGCCCTGATCGCCGGTTCCCCCGCCATCAACGCTGGCGACAATGCACTTGCCACCGGTGATGGGACGACCGGCGGCACGCAACTGTCCACCGATCAACGCGGCACCGGGTTTGCCCGAATCCTCAATGGCACGGTCGATATCGGGGCGTTTGAGGGTTTTGTCGAAGCCCCCAGTCTGGTTGTGACCACGGCCAGCGATGTCGTCGACAACACCGACTTCCTGACCAGCCTGAGGGAAGCGATTGCGTTTGCAAATCTCACCCCCGACACGCTCGATGAAATCACCTTTGGAGGAGATGGCACAGGCGGAACCACCAATTTCACCGATGCCATCCCGGATGTGATCACGCTCGGCGGCACGCAACTGACGATCTCCTCCGACATCACCATCAACGGGCCGAGTGCTGACCTGTTGACGGTGAGTGGCGATGATGCGTCACGGGTGTTCAACATCGCCAACGGCGATCATGACGTGACATTTGATTCACTCACAATCGCCGACGGATTCACAAACACTGTTGCAGATGGGGCTGGCATTCTGAACACCTCGTCGGGCATGATTCAGCTTCTGAATGGGGCGGTGGTGGATAACACCTCTGGCAGTGACGGAGGCGGAATCCTCTCGTCAAATGGAACCCTCTTGATTCGGGATTCCAGATTCGCGGGCAATTCATCGCACGCCTTTGGAGGTGCAATCCGTGTGAACGCCATTGGGATCAGTTCCACGTTGGTTGTTGAGCGTTCCACATTTGAGAACAACACATCGACGTTGAATGGATCGGGCGGAATTCATCTCAATGCTGTCAACTCCGGGAGCATTACCGCGACAATTAGCGATTCGACGTTTGTGGGAAATACCGCATCGACTTCCCCCAGTGGTCTAGGCGGAGCGATTGAGAACCGTCAATTCGGAAGTGGCAGTGCTGTGACAACGATCATCAACTCGACGTTCTCTGGAAACTCAGCCCGAAGAGGTGGGGCGATCTACAACAACGAAGGCACACTGACGGTGATCAATTCGACCGTCGTCAATAACGACGCCACTGGCGGTGCAAGCCCCGACGGCGGCGGTATACTCACCACCAACACCAACCTGACACTCGTCAACTCGATTGTCGCCGGCAACACGACTGGCGGAGCAACACCCGACGACATTAGCGGAACGATCGACACCACGAACTCCGCATCCAACATCGTCGGCGATGCGGGATCAGCCGGAGGACTCACAGACGGCACGAACAACAACCAGGTCAGTGTTTTGATCACCGATGTGATCGACACAACCCTCGCCAACACTGGCGGAGCAACACCCGACGACATTAGCGGAACGATCGACACCACGAACTCCGCATCCAACATCGTCGGCGATGCGGGATCAGCCGGAGGACTCACAGACGGCACGAACAACAACCAGGTCAGTGTTTTGATCACCGATGTGATCGACACAACCCTCGCCAACAACGGCGGCCCCACGCTGACGCATGCCCTGATGATCGACACCACGAACTCCGCATCCAACATCGTCGGCGATGCGGGATCAGCCGGAGGACTCACAGACGGCACGAACAACAACCAGGTCAGTGTTTTGATCACCGATGTGATCGACACAACCCTCGCCAACAACGGCGGCCCCACGCTGACGCATGCCCTGATCGCCGGTTCCCCCGCCATCAACGCTGGCGACAATGCACTTGCCACCGGTGATGGGACGACCGGCGGCACGCAACTGTCCACCGATCAACGCGGCACCGGGTTTGACCGCATCATCGGGGACACGGTGGATATCGGTGCGTTTGAATCTTCAGTACCCCGAATATCGGTCAGCCTTGCTAACGGCGTGGATACGGCGTTTCCTGGTGAGCTGATCTTCTACGACGTCGACCTTCAAGGCTCCTCAGAAATTGTCGACTTCACGGTGACTGTCAATGGCATCACCTATGACAACCTCCCAGCTGGAGTTTTCAGCGTCCCCGTCGATGCTCCGACCACTCCGGGGCCGTTCACCACGACGATCCAGGTCGATGGCAACTACATCGACGGCACGACACCAAAAACCGTCGAGGAAGCGTTGATCGTGGAAACACAAATCCTAAGTCCTGCCGAAGTGAACTTGAGCCTCAGCACCAACAGCGGAGCGGAAGCCGATGAAACCGAGATCACGGTCACGGCAATGGCCGATTCAACGGTCGTCGGTGACCAATGGGTCAATCTGGGCGTCAGCAATGGCGCAATCACGGCAGGTGACTACTCGCTCACCGACGACGATCCCAACACGTCGGGGATTCAAATACTGATACCCGATGGTCAGTCCAGCGGCAGCGTGACGTTTACCGTCACCGACGATGACTTGGTCGAAGCGCTGGAAACCGCGACATTGACGATTTCCGCCCCCTCCAGCGGATTGACCCTGGGCAGCACGCCAATCCAGGACATCCAGATCACCGATAACGACTTTGCCACACTGTCGATCGAAGCCGCAGAGATTCTCGAAGGCGACAGCGGCACGACTCTGCTGGAATTCACCGTTACGCTCGACGGCAAGTTGTCCGAAGGCATCAGTCCAGGGTATGAGACCGTCGATGGCTCGGCATCTGGAGGTTTTGTAACCGGCTCAGATTTCCAGCCTGCAGATACTCACGTCCAATTCGATCCGTCGAACTCTGCGACACAGCAGAAAACCTTTACGATCACAATCAATGGTGACACGGATGTCGAACAGGATGAGACGTTCTTCGTCGATCTGTCGCCTCAATTCGGTACGGGCGGTCAAGATATTCGCGTCGTCCCTGGTAAAGGTCGCGCGACCGGGACGATTCTGAATGACGATGTTCAAACCGGTCCTCAACTGTTCTTTAAAGAGGTGCTCGACGAGCGTGTCTGGTTGGGCGTCAATGACATCTCGCCCGACGGCATCATCGTCTTCGCGTGGGGGACCGAAACCGGCGAGACCTACCTGCCTCAGTATGGAGTGACGCTGGGCATTGCCAATGCGACACTTATTTCATTGGCCGAAGGGGGCGCCGACGGCACGACGTCGGGAATCATTCCGATTCCCTTTACCCCCGAAGGTCAAGCTTACCTGTTCCAAGCCTTTGAGATGGCTCCCAATCCGCAGGTAACCAACGTCTTGCCGCTGAACATCGCCGGTTCGCCGGTGGTCGTGATGCCGAACAACGCCGCTCCAGAACCGGTCGCGGAACTCCCCAACTTCACCGCAACGGTCGGGAAGCCCTTCGAATTCGATATCGCCGACGATCCCTTCGTCGATCCCGATTCGGAAACGCCGTTGTTCTACAACGCCCGTCAAACCGATGGATCGCCGCTACCCGAATGGCTCGACTTTGATCCGGCGAACCTCTCGTTCCACAGCAACGCGATCCCGGAATCGGGCCAATGGTCGATCACGGTTACCGCAACGGATCGCGGCACCCCGGTTCAATTCAGCAGCACCACGTTTGTGTTGCGCGCGATTGCCGATCGGAGCGTTTGGCAAAACCGTTCGGAAGCTGTCGATGTCAATGGCGATGGTAACACGACGCCCGTCGATGCCTTGATCGTCCTGAATCACTTGAACTCCGTGGACGATACCGCGCTTTCGGCGCAGCGTGCCGACGGCGAATTCCAGATCGACGTCAACGGCGACCATCAGGTGACTCCTATCGATGCCTTGCGCGTCCTCAATTGGTTGAATCAGTCGACCGCGGCTTCCAACGTATTGGTGGCACCGTCGGGAGAGTATCACGGCGACGAAGAGGAGCATGCAGAATCGGCGAACTTGAACGATGCCGCGTTTGCGAACGCACCAAAGATTGGCTCCCTTGACAGTTTCTCGGTTGCCACAGCGTTTTCCCCAGTGCACGACGGAGCGAACGTCGACGAAGTCGATGACCAAGACGACCAGCAGGAGAGCAAAGAGGAATACGAGGAACGCGTCGATAAGATTTTCGCCGACGTTTTCTAGTTCGACCTCCTGGAACCGGTGGCAAACGGGAGACGTCTGGCTTGTTCTCCCGTAACTCTCCCCCACGGAAGCGAAAGACACGCGACCGGTTGCGATCGAGAAAGGCACAACAAGTCGGGACGCCGGCGGCGGCATCCCATACGGCGTTCCGACATGTTGATTCCCAACGCGTTAAAAAAACGCATCGAGACGCATGACCTGTATTGGACCTTGGTGCATCCGGATCGACACCGGTCAATGCCGGACGTGCCGTGTCTAAGATGAGGGAAATCCGCTGGCATAACGCCCCGAATTCCGCAGACGAATGAACACGAAACCGTCGCAGGGCAGACGGAAATCGCTGCCGCGTCCGAACCTGTCCTGAGGGGCGAAGCTCCGATCCATTGCAATCGCCCAGGCCAAAGCGTGACGAGCCCCCACGAGCGAAGCGCCGGCTTGGGTTTGGTGCGACAAATAATCGAACGTAGGACCAACGGTCCGGCGATTTTTTCTTGAACGCTTCGATGCTGACTCCTCTTGAATGCTCCGAACCGATACCACTTGAAACACGATTTCTAATCCGCCGATTGCGTCGGCTAATCACGATCGTTCTGCCCGCGAATAACGCAAAGTTACGCGAAACAAAGGGGTGCTGAAGGAGGACTGTTTGCCTAACACAGGTCAATGCGAAATGCTGGCAAGTGGAACCAAGTCCTCCCGACCGGCGCCCAGCGAGAAGCTCCGCTCCAACAGTAACCGTGGCAGATCCTGCGCGTCGAACAACCAAATCGTGTCGCCGTCATCACCGCGACAAGCCACCATTTCCGCTCTCACTAACTCAGCGGATAAGCATCTGCATTCCACGGGGCCTTTCAACCGTATTTTGTCATGTCATCCAAATGTGGCTGCATCGAGAATACACGTCTATCCGTCAACAGGATGTCCACGTCCACTGAATGGGCCCCAACGCGGGGAACCACGCATCCGACCGCGAATTGATCATGCTCCAACTCCTCAACACGGCAGCGGATGCACGATCCGCTGCATCCGGAACCTGCGTTTAACACGACTCGTGACGCTTCCGCGATGTCAACGCTGCGATATCGTTGGATCGCGTGCTTGGAATCGGATGAACGATTGTTGCCAGCCAGTCCACTAAACGTGCCTGCAACCATGGCATTGTGGGGTTGGGTGACAGCAAAACCGACGTACGTTCCTTCTCAAACTATCCTAGCGAAGGGGGCCTCTGTGTGCGGGGACGTCTTTCACCGCAATGGTGGTTTTTTTATTGACAGCACCAACAGTGCTGGTACACTCCGGGGGCACCTGAGTGCTCCCCAGCGGTGGGGTCCCGCGCGGCGTCGCCACCTGCCGGGGCACATTCTTCCGTAGAGCGATGATCGCAACTTCGGCTAAGGCTAAGTATTGAGGACGTGTGTCGTGCCAATAGAATCATCAACCCAAGCAACTCCAACGAAGGCACGCCGGATATTCCTGGATCTACGTTCGAAGATTCTCAGCGGGCAAATGGTTGCCGACACCCGCTTAACCCTACGCCCTATTGCTGGCGAATACGGAACGGGAATTAATGCTGCGTCCGAGGCGATCAAGGCGTTGGCTGCTGAGGGGTTGGTTCGCTTGGAGGGCAAGTCGGGGGCACGTGTCATCACGCGAGACCTGAATCGCGTCCGCAGCGAAGGGGTGCTACGCATGGCAATCGAATGTGAAGCGGCCCGGCGATGCGCTGAACGTGTCGACAACGTGCAGCTTTCGGTGTTGCGTGGGCTCGCTGACAAGGTCGACCGGCTGTTTGCTGCTGGCGATGACCTCAAGGGCTGTCGCAACGCAGACATTGCGTTCCATCGAACCATTGTTGAGTTCTGTGGTGTGCCCGAGCTGTGGCCTTCGTTAATGCCATTGCTGGATAGATTGGTGACCTTGGATCAAACCGAAAACCGGACAACCGAAATACCGGGTCAAAAACACATAGAGGTTTATGAGGGGCTGAAGTCCCGCGATCCAGAACAGGCTGCAATTGCAATGCGCCAACATCTGGAACACTCATTGAGTATGGCCCTCGCATCATTTTACACCTAAGTTGTTGATCGCAATTCGACGCACTGTCCGCGTCCACGCTGCCACCGCAAAAACTACCAGAATCGCAAGATTCTGGCCCACCAATCCACCCTCCATAAGGTACCGCGAACTGCATCGCTCGGCGTGTGTTCCCGCTTCGCCAGAGTCAATCGCGCATTGAATCCAATTCATATTTTGTTGCTTCTATTCAGTAATAGCAAATTGAGGAGATTGACGTATGTATGTTTGCACGAATCGAAAACGAACAGCGTTTACTTTGGTAGAGCTGTTGGTTGTGATTGCGATTATCGGCATTTTGGTTGGGCTGTTGTTGCCCGCGGTCCAGCAAGCACGCGAGGCGGCGCGGCGCATGCAATGTTCGAACCGTTTGAAACAGACGGCTTTGGCGTTGCACAATTATGAATCGAGCTATGGGCGAATGCCTCCTGGGTGTGTTGGGACAACGATATTTAGTCAACCTCAATACCCAACCGGGCCCGATTCAGGGAAATTCCACAGTCGCCTTGGTTGGATTACATTGTTGTTGCCCTACATCGAACAGGGGCCAATGGCTGATATGATTGCAAATCACAACCCCAACGGAGAGTTACCGCTTTACTGGAACGGCGCAAGCGGCGGTATTGAAACACTGTTTTGTCCAAGCGATCCTGGGGCTGGGAAAACAGAGTACCTCCGTGCTGTTGGTCCCGTTGACGTGAGGGAATCGACTTTCAGCAACTACGTCGGCTGCCAAGGATCTACGGGAACAATGGTGGGAACGGATGTGACAGGTTCAAGATTAGATGGGATCTTCATTCCAAGACATGGCACCAAGTTTCGTGATATTACCGATGGCACCTCCAACACGTTGATGCTCAGTGAAATACTGTTGCCTGAGAATAACACCTCCAGTTCCAATATTGGTAACGCTTCCGATTGGCGCGGACTTGTCTGGAATGTTTTCGGTCCAACAGTTTTGTTCAGCACACGGAATCCGCCCAACACACGTTCGGCGGACCGAATGGTACGTTGCAGCAATCCTCAACGAACGCCATGTGTCGTCACCGGAACCTCCTCGAGCCAATATCTTCATGCTCGGAGTATGCATCCCGGGGGAATCCAGGGTGCGTTGGCGGACGGGTCAGTCCGTTTTATTGCCGAAACGATTTCAACGACGACATACCGCCATTTCGGAAGTCGCAACGACGGAAATGTCCTGGAGCCGTTTTAGTAGATGTTCTTCCCATTGGAAAAACATGAACTGCTAAATGTGGCCCCCCCACACCGTCGGCGTAGCGCCTGCGCGGAGTTTGTTGCAGGCGGCTACTAAACTCGCAGTGAACGGATTGTGAGTATCGAATATTGAAATGTGTTTCAGTTGAAATTGAGTTGTCTTCTAAGGAAATGTCGCGGTGATTAAAAATTGGAAATCGACAATGTTATCCGTCATAGCTTTACTGCTTGGGTGTGAACATTCTGAACTCCCTGTCCAGCCTGGGATGACAATCGTAACTGGGACCGTAACCTTTGACCAACAACCCTTGGAGTATGGGCAAATTTCCTTTATCCCCAACGACCCAGGTGACCACCATGTACCAGACGGGGAGTTCATCGCAGCGATCGAGTCAGGGCGATTTGAAATCGAGGTACTTCCGGGTACTCATCGAGTGGAAATTGTCAAAAACGAAGACTTGGACCCCGACGATCCCGGCAATACTCGCCAGGTGATTTCGGAACGGTATAACGCCAACAGCGAACTAACCGCAACCGTTGAGATGAATTCGGGCACCGATCTTGCTTTTGCATTGGTGTCAGCGAACGAGTAGCTGGAACTCGATTGTCTGCACTACATGTCGACCGATACTTAATACAACGGTTGCGAACCGTTGGTAGGGCACGGCGGATGTAATCCAATCGTCACATCGCTTTCCGCTGTATTTTGTGAATCGATTGCGCCGTCTCGCCCCTGGCAGCCGGTTGCTTTATTTTCGATGAACTCGTCCGATATTTTAGGCATCGCGACGGTCGCACGGTCCACCAGCGACCGGTGGGACGTTTGGACTCGGCTGCGTGATTCCTGCTCCGCAACAAGGCGGCAGGTTTGGTAGTACACAGGTATCGATTACGAGCCCTGAAGGACGAGAATTTCGCCTAGGCCTGGCGAAATCGAAATATTGGTTCGGGTAATCCGCATTTATTCGCGCGTTAGATCGATGTCGTCGCACGTTGCGTTGCTGCGGCGATCTCTTGCTCGATCGCGTCGAGAGGATTCAGGGGACGAAGTGGTTCGTCGTACGGAGTGACTCGATTGGTTTGCGGATCCCAATGAACTGGTCCGTAGCGAGCGGGAGCGGGGTGACCACTGAGGATGTTTCCCATCGCATCGCCTTGGTTGTAGTGCCAGAACTCGAACGGGAAGTGCATGAAGCCGTGGGCTTCCATGAGCGCGGTGATCTCCAATCGGTTCTGCAGATCATCGGCTTCGATAAACGGCGACCGCATCGGCGTTCGCTCGCTCATCTCCAGGTAAGGATTGCCACGCCAGACCTCGCTGCCGTCGTCGCGGCGGAAAACTGAGATATCGACAGCCGATCCCGACATGTGCGTCCCGATTTTCGGAATGTTCGCGATCAAGACCGTCGCCCGGCGAAAGACAAGTTCCGTCGGAGGCAGCTGGCCGTCGTTTTCCCAGATGCACTTCTTCAGGATCGCATCAAACAACTCCGGCTTGCGGACCAACTGACTCTGCATATCCTGCGATCGATAGCCATCTTCGATCTTCAAAATCCAGCCGCGATCGTTCATCGCACGACCGATGTCCATCAGTTTGTTGACCAACCCTTCGCGGATGAAAAAGACTCGCTCGAGTTCGCCAGCGATCTTCGATTCAGAGAACTGCATCTCGATACCCGCTCGTTCCGCCGCATCGGGCAGCGACGCGAAGCCCTCGCCACATTCGTGAACCTCGAAGGGGATGACCTGTTGGATCAGGTCGTAGCCCAGCTGCATTTGCTGAGCCCAATAGTCACGTCGCGAAGGGACGGCCGAAATTGTCTTCAATGGATCAATCCGTGATGTCGATTTAAGTTGTGGTGTCGTGAATGTTGGTTGTTTAACGGCCAGACGATGGTGTTATGGCGATTCTGTTTTAGCAAGCTGCTCGATTTCCTCATGCGTCAACGCACGATTGTAGACTCGAAGATCGCTCATCTTGCCGTTGAAGTAATCGTGCGCGCCGAAGCCGATCTGAAGCGGGCGGTCGTTTGAAATGTTGTAATCGTTCTCTTCATAAACAGCCGACGTTGCGACTTGCTTGCCGTTGACATGCAGCCGCAATTGCTTCCCGTCGCGTACCGCGGCCAAATGCACCCAACCGCTTGGCAAGGCATGATCGTAGCTGACGTTGCGGCCGATCTCGATGGAATGTACACGCCCCGAAGGCAACGTCCCGGCGAACAACCGCCCCTGGAATACGGCCATCGTCCACGTGCGGCGGTAGCGGATATCGGGTGTGTGATCCAGGCGTCCGACTTGCGTCCAATTTGGTTCGTCGAAGCGATAGACTTCGGCCAGAGGCAAGGTGCCGCCATACATCTTGCCGTTGTAGACCATCAACGGCATCGTCTCCAACTCTTCGCCCAACTGCCCCGCGGAAAGCCAGTTCTTGCCGCCGCCCCATCGGAAGACTTTCGCGTTAGGCCACTCGCTGACATACAAATCGCCACGGTGCGTTGCGAAGCCATACGTTTGATTGGCACCTTCTAAGATGCCCAGGTGTTCCCACCGCTCGCCATCGTAACGATAGACGGCTCCTTCGTCGTATCCGCTGGCGAAGATCGCACCGTTGTAGACCGTCAGCGATTCGACCCGCTTACCGTCGGGCGTGCCGCACGACGTCCACTCGGTTCCACCTTCGTAGCGAAAGAAGCCAGCGGGAGCGTACAGCGAACCGGCGTACAGCTTTCCGCGATAGACAACCAAGCCGTTGATCGCTTCGGTCTCGGGCAACGTGCCGCAATAGGTCCAACGGTCATCGCCATCGTAGCGATAAACTTTACCGCCGAGATTGGGGTTCTCCGATTCTTCCAACGACGATCCGCCCAAGCGATACTTGCTGACACCGGCGTACAGCTTGCCGTCGTAGACAGCGAACGCCGAGACCGCGTTGCATTTGTCGGGACTTCCACAATCGGTCCATGTTTTCCCGTCGTAGCGAAACACGCGTCCCGATTGCGTCGGGCCAGCTTCGCATGTTCCCGCAAACAACTGTCCCTGGTAGACCGCCATTCCAAAGATCATCACCGCGTTGCCGAGCTGCCCATGATCGGTCCACTGGTCAACAGACGATCCGTTGTCGATGCCGAAGTGCAGATGGCGATCGTTTGCTTGCGACGAAGTGACGCCCGAGTAGTTCTGGATGCTGAAGTTGAACCCACGTCGGCTGACCGGATCATATTTACTGACAAGATCGCCTAGCACGTCATCTAATTCCGCGGCGGTATTCACCCACATGCCGATTGAAAAATCGTTCCCTGAAAAATCGAGCGACGGGCTGTCAGCGACTTCGACATAACTTTTGCGGCCATCAAAACCGCCCGCCGTCTCCGCTTTGCCATCGCGCCCGGAGGCCTTGAGATCGACGCCACGATTTGTTCCGTGGTTCTCATGCTCGGAGTGATCAGCAACATCGCCCGACAGTTTCCAGTGTCCGACAGGTCCCGGCGGATCAGCCAACGCAGAGGCTGTACAAAAGCTGCTCACGCAGAGGATCGCCGGAAACAGTTTCTGTCGCACAGTCATCGCAAGATGCTCCTTCAAGGGTAAGTCTCGTTGTCGTCTGGGCACCGACTATAACCGCTTCGCAAGACCGATGCGATCAACGTGCGTTGTGCCCTCTGGACAAATTCGCGTTTCGATTTGCAGTATCCACAGGCACGCACAAACGGTTCGAAGCATCGCGGATATCACTGCAAAACGACAATGCCGCGTTGCTCCCCCGTGACACCCGCGCAAGGATACACAGCGCGCAGCTCACCGTCTCTCCAGCGATCTATTCACAGGGCCAAAGGACAGGCGATTTGCCCAGTCGTGCGACCGGAACAACGGGCTGAGTACACATGGGGACAGCTCGATCTTCCGGCTCCTGAGTTCGAACTGGCGTTTCGAAAGCGTTGACCAACACAGACGGTGTGAGGGACAAATCGAGAGGCGCAGCAACGGCAGGAGCGGAAACTCACGCCGGTTCGGCGAGTACTTTTCCGGTTCGGGCGTCCACGCGGTGCAGTCGACTCACATCTCCCAATGCCCCATCGACGTATTTTAAGGAGACCAACCAATACGGACTGTCGGGCACATTCGCCGCCACCATCTCTCGAAGGATTTCCGGATCATGGACACCGTTTTCGCTGTACAGTTTTGCGTAGAACTCCTGTTCACGACGAAGCTTCGGCGTATCGATAAAGACAGCGGAACACTTGGTGCCTGGCGGAACGTTGCCGAAGTGATCGATCACAATCATGATCGCGGCTTTTTGATCGATTTCTCTGCTCGTCAACTCTCGCTCCTGACGCTCGACAACTGCGCAACTGAAAACCACAGCCCGCTCCGTAGACCGTGCTGGTTTTATCGCAGTTTACCACAAACCGTATGCAAGCCAGAGTGAGGCTTCGCGGCCACGGACAGGCCGCCTTTGTGAGAGACACCATCATGCAGACGTACAGACTGCTCTCACGGAGGCACTGAGTTTTGGTGGCGCGGTATTGAGCTATGGATCAGCATTCGTTAACGCTTACCGACGGCGGGCGCTTGGTGGTCCAGGCGGTCCGTTTGGCGGTCATTTCCAGATGCAGGGTCGCGCCTGCGGCGATGTCTTGCCAGCGAAGGTAGGGACGCTGTAGCGGTTTGCCGTTGAGTGTGGCTGAGGCGACGTATTTACGCTCCGCCGACGTTTCCGGTGCTTCGATCGTGAAGATGCTGCCGTTCCCTAGCCGCAATTGGCTGCGTGTAAAGATTGGCGACCCGATCAGGTAGACGTTCTGGCCGGCGACGGGAAACAGGCCAATCGCGTTCCAGACATACCAGGAACTCATCGCTCCCGAATCGTCATTCCCAACCATCCCACCGGGACTGTCACCGTACATTTGAGCCATCCCCGCACGAACGATCTCGCAGGTCCGATCGTGACGACCGGCATAGACGTAGGCGTACGGAACTTCCATATCCGGTTCGTTGTTCAAACCTTCAAATCGCCCCAACGCGTAACCTTCGGCCATCTCTTCGGCCGACGGTTGGCGACCGGGGATCGAAACGTCAGGAGCCCCGAATCCGAAGAACCGATCGAGATCGGCGACGAATTTTTCGTCCCCACCATGCAACGCGATCCGCCCCGCCATGTCGTGCAACAAACGGAAACTGTAGTTCCAGAGCGTCCCCTCGTAATAAGTCGATTCACGCAGCAGCCCATTGTCGTCATAAGCGTTGGACCAGCGGCCCGCCAGCCGCATCATCTTCGTCGCTGTCGCGTCGTCGCCAATGCTTTGAGCAACTTGCGCGGTGCAGTAACAACCGTAAGCCAAGTCGAGCGTATGCGTGATCGGATGGACGACTCCGTCTTGCAAAAAGGCTTCTCCATACGCGCGGCCAGCATCTTTCCACATCATCGTCACGGCACGGTCCCAATCGATTCCCTCCAAACCGCGGTTGAAGGCGTCGGCGATCACGACATGCGCCAGCGCACTGGCCTGATGGGCGAAACGGTCGTACCCGCGTGCGAGTCGATAACCGATCGGGAAATTGCCTTCCATTTCGACGACTGTCAGCATCGAGTTGATCAAATCGGCACCGTGTTGCGGGAAGAGTGACAGGACCAGCGGCAGCTGTGTCTTGTACATGTCCCACATCGTGCTGAAGTCGAAATAGAAGGGACCGTCCCAGGGCCAAAACGGCGATTCGTCATTCGCTTCGCACGGCTTGATCAAGCTGTGATAAAGAGCCGAATAGAAGACGCGACGTTCGGTTTCGGTACCGCCGCTGACGTCGATTCGACCGAGCTTGTCGTCCCAACACGACTCCGTCACGGTCCGAGCGGAGTCGAAATCGCGTGCTCCACCGGACAGACTTCGCCACGCTTGTTGTCGACTGCGGAAGGAGAAGGCGACGTGAACTTCGACAACTTGTCCCTCTTCGGTTGGACCGCTGAAAACGACTCCAAAGGGTTGATAGTTCGATTCGCGAATGTAGTCGTACGACTTTTCACGCTCGCCGGTCAACGGTTCCCCCGCCACCCAAAGGCTCGACTCAAAATCGGCGGGACCAAAGCCATGCACCTCCACGGCGGCCCGAATCGGCAGCCCTTCCATCGTCACGCAAGCTTCAGCGGTCCGCGTGCCGAGCAACCGAAATTCGGCGCGCAGAGGAATCGTTCTGCCATCTTCGATATGAATTCCGCCGTGCGAAAAATCGACCGCCAAAGACGCACGTTCCGACTTGGGAAAGGTATAGCGATGAACGGCGCCGCGCGGCGTTACGGTGATCTCCGCCCGGATCCCTGACTTGTCCAAGCGGCATGCGTAGTAACCGGGCGATGCCTGTTCATCCAACACTTCCCAAGCCGTTCCCAACGCACCGAGCCCACCGATTTCCGCTGTCAGCGGCGTGACGCGACAGTAGTTGTAGTACTTGCGAATCGCGCCGACACCGGAGGGCTGGAAATGGGTGAAGCCGGAGACGAGCATCCGATCGATAAACGGCACCGGCTTGCCTTCGAGCGATTTCCCATAGCGGCCATACCCGGTCGGATAACCGCCGGTGTAGGCCGTCGCGCTGACGGTCCCCATCGGCCGACAAGCCCCCGGATGCGTATTGCCGACTTGTGGTTTGGGCCACCACCACTTCGCCGCCAAACCTGTCGGCGGAGGAAGATCCACCGGCTCGGTACCGATGAAGGGATTCACGCAATCGCGTGGCCGCGCGGGCTCATACGTCGATCGCTCCGCCTCGCGATTCTCTTCAAGCATCAGTCTTCGTCGTTCTCAAAAAAGGGTGGCCGGTAGGGAAACATCGGGCGGGGCGGATTACGCAACCGCGCGAATCGCCGGTGCGGAAAGCAACCGATCGAGGATCACGGCGCGGTCGAAACGCCGAGCGTATTGCTGCGCCGCTCGCGACAAACCGCCACGATCCCAGTCGGACATCGACGCCACCAAGTTCAACTTGGACGTCAGATCGGCAACGTCGCCGGCAGCATGATACAGGCAGTGGTCCCCCGTCGCTTCGGGGATCCCGCCGGTTCGCGTCGTGATCACCGGTCCCAGCCCTCCCGACAGCATCGCCTCGGCAATTGCGATCCCAAACGTCTCGGTGAATTCGGGACGCGGTTTACTCGGCAGGCAATAAGCATAACAGCTGTGCATCAGCGCCAACTTTTCTTCGTCTCCAACGTCATCGAAGAAGCGAATGTTGGGATCGCCAGCGGCGAGTTCGATCAAACGGTCGGCATCGGGGCCGGTGCCACAGATCGCTAACACCTTATTGCCATAAAGTTGACTGGCCCGATAGGCGTGAATCAGATCGTCCACACCCTTTGCTTTGCTCAGGCGACTGAGGAACAGTAGAAATCCATCGGACGAGAGACCGCGACCTGCGAGCACGCTGGCGTTTTCATCCGCTTGCTCAGCGACACTCAAGTAGACGCTGGTATCGATTGCGGGATAGCTGATCCGGACCCGCGATTCCAGTTGGTAGGCGAACGTTGTCTTCAGTCGCTCGTCGACCTGTTGGCCCGCTTCGATGATCAACTTCCGCGTGTATTCGCTGACGGCAACCGGCAGATCGTGGGCAAGGTAGTTTTGTAGGACGATCGCGGCGGCGCCAAGCTGTCCAGTGGAGAGAGCGTTTGCGACAACGTTCGTTACATCCGAACCGACAGCTTCGGCGATCGTCGCGGGAGCTTCTCGCGTTCCCATGCCGCGAAGCGTTTCCACACTTTGCATCACCATCTGGCCATGCGGCACGAGGTATAAATTCATGATCGCGGTGCGTCCAGGCAATCGATTCACAAGATCGATCAAGTGACCTGCGATCGCATAGCCGAGTCGACCGTCGAGAACTTTGTAGTCTCCCACCGGTTCGGGACGATCGACGAAGATCCCCGGCGAGTAGGGAGCGACTGAATCCAGGGGCTTCAGCGGCAGTCCCGATTCGGCCAAGACATCCAACGGGTAGCTGACGATATGGACGTTTTCGATCCCCGCGGCGCGAGCGGCTTCGGCAAGATTGCGAGCTTCGGTCGAGTGTCCGCAGATAATCGGATCGGCGCGAACAACGAGGATCAGATTACGATATGGAATACCGCTTGTTTTCGACATCGTATTCCAGTTTGCGTAAGGCATGCGTACAACTCCCGTTAGCAAAGACAGGAACGAATCGAATGAGCACCCCGTGCACCCATTGGCCAGCAAATCCGCCCGTGGTCGATATCAGGCAAAAGGCAACTTCCGCGCCAGTCCCATTACATCGCCGTCATTGCGTCGGCAAGATTCGTTCCAACCCCATGTGTGAACGCCACTTACAGCCGCAGATCAAAATGCAGCCGACAGAACGCAGTTCGTCAAATCCACGGCTCGTGCCTAACAAGTAGGCACCCGCTGCGTTATCCGAGTTCCATTAACGACCTGCGATGCCCCGTAGTGGACGAGGTAACGAGTCCCAACTCAACCGGCGTTGCCGTCGCGTTTACAAGGGGACTCGTGACCTCCTGTTGATTACCCACAAGTCGCCGCAAAAACAGCTCGTTCTGGCACGGTATTTGCGCTTGTAGTATTTCATTTTGCACAATGAAATCTCAAGGTGAAAGCATGCAACCGACCAGTATCGCATACGAATTTCAAGATATTCAACTTGGAGACAAACGTCTCAACGATCGAGCCGAAGCGTTGCTCGCCTCGCTGGCGGCCAACCCTTCGGCCAGTATCAACGAAGCTTGCAGTGGCTGGGACGAAACCAAAGCCGCCTACCGTCTATTCGATAACCCCAACGTCGATCCCGAAGCCATTCTCGGGGCTCACGCTGAAAAGACACTCCAACGAATCAAAGCCCAAGACACCGTTTGCATCGCACAAGATACCACCGAACTGGACTACACCGCGCATCCGCCCGAAGGCGTCCGCAATCTCGATCGCTTAGGCCGCCGTGGACTTTACGATCATTCCCACATCGCCTTCACGCCGGAGAAACTTTGTCTCGGGGTGGTCGGTGTTAAGTTCTACGATCGCGACAAAGAAGCGCTCGGCACCAGCAAGAAGCGAGAAGGCCAACCCCTACACACCGGCGAAGGGCAACGATGGCTCGATGGTTACCGCAAGGCCTGCGAGATCGCCGGAAAATGTCCTGAAACTCAGATCGTTTCGCTGGCCGATCGCGAAGGAGACATCTACGACATTTTCGTCGAAGCCGATCAGCATGAAACACCGGCTCAGTTCGTCATTCGCTCGCAGCGAAAACGCTCGTTGCCGGAGAAAGACCCCGATGGCGGGCCTGCGGCTTATAAGAAAATGCGTGCCGAAATCGCATCCGCCCAGCCGGTCGCTTACCGCGAAGTCCAGCTTCCCCAAACGCCCGAGCGAACCAAAGGATCAGGAAACAAACAACACCCCGGCCGTGAAGCACGCACTGCGAAGTTAGAAATTCGAGCGAAGCGGATGACTCTTCGTGCGCCACACAACAAGCAGTCTTCGATGCCGCCGGTCGAGATCAGTGTCGTTTGGGTGAGCGAGATCGATGGCCCAGGCGACGGAACCGAAGTCGACTGGCTATTACTGAGTTCTCTGCCGGTCGACACGATTGCCCAGACGCTGCGGATTGTGGATTTGTATGTGGCTCGTTGGCCAATCGAAGTATTCTTTCGAGTTTTCAAAACTGGCTGCCGGGTCGAAGAGATTCAACTCGAAGCGAGAGACCGACTGATCCGCGCGTTGATGTTTTACAAAGTGATCGCATGGCGGATCATGTTTGTGACCTTCTTAGGCCGCGAGTGTCCAGAGCTTCCCTGTGATGTCGTCTTCAGCGAAGCGGAATGGAAGTCGGTCTGGAAAGTGGTGAAAAAGACGGCTCCCCCAAAGCAAGCTCCTGAGCTGTCACAATTCATCCCGGTCCTTGCGACCCTTGGCGGCTACAATCACCGCGAAGGCGACGGTCCGCCGGGAGCCGAAGTGATCTGGCGAGGCACGCGGCGAATGCTCGACTTCGCCCTCTGCTGGCAAGCCTTCGGACCAGACCAATGACTTGTGGGTAATCGACAGCTCGTGACCTCGTCCACTACGAAGAACGACGAAGATGCAGTTGGCGACAAACAGGCCGGTGAAATCTGTACGCGGCGAATACCTGCGGGTTGGACGAGGTCACGCGTCCCATCGAAACCGGCGTTTCTTTTGTGGTTTCAAGGGGACTCGTGACCTCGTCCACTACTGCCGCCTTCGTTCCAATGGCGATACTTTCGTACTGTGCGCTGCAGCGTTCCTAGAAAACGACGCAGCCCACTTTGTCTGGAAAGTCGAATCCGTCGAACTGCGGCGTTGGGGAAGGGAGCGTAGTTGCGATCCGTAGCGAGGTGGTTCGCATAAGCCACGATCAAACTGCTGCGAAGACGCAATCCCCGCAGGCGTCATTTTCGTTTAGAATTTTCGACGGCGCCCAAATGAAGCGATCGCAATCGAGGGCCAACGGTCGCTACCCTTTGCTTGAGACGCTTTTCCAGAAGTCTGAGGACGGCAAAAACAGCTGTGATGAACTTGATCGAACTTACCGCGACCGGATTCGGTTTCCTGTGCGTCCTGCTAACGATTCGTCGCAGCGTTTGGTGTTGGCCGACCGGCTTGATTCAGGTCCTGCTGTTCATCATCATTTTTTACGATGCGAAACTCTATTCGGATTTGGTGCTGCATGTGATTTACGTCGGACTGCAGTTTTATGGTTGGTACTGCTGGACTCGTGATGATGCGGGGGATGATAACCTGATCGTAAAATCGCTTCCGATGTCGTGGCTTGTGGGTTGGATCGCCGTCACGGTTATTGGAACCGTTTCCGTTGGCTGGGCAATGGCGAGATGGACAGATGCCTCGCTCCCCTATCCCGACGCATTTACAACGGTGGCCAGTCTTATCGCTCAGCTATTGCTGGCTCGACGGTATTTTCAAAATTGGGGATTCTGGATCTGCGTCGATTGCGTTGCGATCTGGGTCTACTATACGAAAGACCTCCACGCGACCGCAGTGCTCTACACTGCGTTTCTGATTCTCGCCACCATCGGCTTCCTAACTTGGAACAAGCAGCGACGGAAACAGGAAATCGAGGCGATCGCAGCATGACATTGGGCTTAACGTTAGGTAAATATGCACCGTTGCATCGGGGGCACCAAATGGTCATCGAGCGAGCGATTGCCGAGAATGATCACGTGATCGTGGTGATCTACGACGCTCCGGAAGTCACGTCGGTCCCCTTAGGAACGCGAGCCGCTTGGATTGAGACGTTGTACCCGAGCGTCGAGGTCGTGCTGGCCACCGATGGCCCGACCATGGTTGGGGATGCTCCCGAAATCACCGCCCTTCACGACGCCTACTTGTGCCGGTTGCTCACCGGACGGGACGTTACGCGTTTCTACAGTAGCGAATTTTATGGCAGGCATGTGAGTCAAGCGTTGGGAGCGATCGACTGTCGCGTGGATGAAGCCCGAACACGGATCCCAATTTCGGGGACCGCGATTCGCGAAGCCCCCTATCGGTACCGCAGTTTCCTGGCTCCGATCGTTTATCGCGACCTTATTGAGAAGGTTGTCTTTCTCGGTGCCCCTTCGACGGGCAAGACAACAATCGCTCGCGAACTGGCCGAGCTTTTGAAAACGAAGTGGGTGCCGGAATTTGGTCGCGAGTACTGGGAAACACATCAAATCGACCGGCGCTTAACACTAGGGCAATTGGCTGAAATCGCAGTCGGGCATCGTCAACGCGAAGACGATGTGATCTTGGATGCCGACCGCTATCTGTTTGTCGATACCGACGCAACGACCACGTATCAATTCTCTCTGGATTACCACGGCACAGCAGATCCGACGGTTGAACAGTTGGCTGACGAATGTTCCCGTCGATACCAACTCTGCTTTCTTTGCGACACCGACATCCCCTACGATGACACTTGGGATCGAAGCGGTGAGATGCACCGCAACGATTTTCAAGCGAAGATCGAAGCGGATCTGATTCGCCGCAACATCCGTTTCGTTAAGCTTTCGGGTTCGCGACCGCAGCGTGTCAGCCAAGTCATTGAGCATCTACGGGCATTGGATTCATGAGCGAAGTCTTGCAACGCGAAGCCATCGTCGGGTGCATCTTGGGAACCGCCGTCGGCGATGCGATGGGCTTACCCTACGAAGGCATCGCTCCCGATAGAGCTTCCCGCTTACTCGGTCCGCCCGACCGATATCGGTTCTGTTTCGGACGCGGGATGATTTCCGACGATACCGAACACACCTGCATGGTCGCGCAATCGTTGATTGAAGCGGGAGGCGATGTTGATCTCTTCGTCGAGCGATTCGCAACGCGGTTGAAGTGGTGGATCTTGGCGTTGCCCGCGGGAGTCGGAATGGCGACTGCACGTTCGGCGATCAAGTTATGGTTGGGGGTGAAGCCAACTTCCGCCGGTGTCTTTTCCGCCGGGAACGGTCCGGCGATGCGGGCAGCGATCTTTGGCGTGGCGATCCCAGACGTTTCTCAAATGCTCGAGATGATCCGAGCCTCGACTCGAATGACACACACCGATCCCAAAGCAGAATTTGGTGCAATCGCGGTGGCGCTCGCTGCCCGACACTCAGGAGCACATGTCGCCATCGATTCCAACCGTTGGTTCGAACAAGTTCGCGATACGCTTGGTAACGAGGCAACGGAGTTGATCGCTCTACTTCGCCGAGCCATCGAAAGCGTGAAGGCTGGTGAGTCGACGCGGCGTTTTGCAGACGCTCTCGGACTCACTCGCGGCGTCACCGGCTACATCGACCACACGGTTCCGGTGGCGATTCATGCCTGGTTGTCGCATCCGAATGACTTTCGCGGCGCAGTTACGAGCATCATCGAATGTGGGGGAGACGCGGACACGACAGCCGCGATCGTCGGTGGAATTGTAGGTTCGGGAGTCCGTCGCGACGGCATTCCGATTGCGTGGATCGAGGGAATTGCAGAGTATCCGCGGAGTATCGCATGGATGCAGAAGGTGGCCGAGACACTCGCCACTGTCGATTTTGCTAAAGCCCCTCAGCAGTGCGGAGCGGTGTCACGCTTCACGACCAAGGCTCCGACAGTTAAGCCAATCGCGGTTCTGCTCCGTAATCTGCTGTTCCTGCAAATCGTCCTCTACCACGGCTTCCGCCGCCTCGCCCCGCCCTACTAAACAGTGCTGGGAATCCCGAAGCTCGCCTGCGTGGATCCCGCCTGCCGAGCACGAGCGATTCGGGACGGGCATGGTTTCAGGGAAGGCAAGAGCAACTGCGAAAGAGATCGACGGCGATTTCGTGGTGCTCAAAGGATCGACAGCGACGCTGGGCCCCGCGACAGTTGGACCAGCTACCGAGAGCTGCTACAGCAACTCGTCGACGAAAAGAAGCTGGTCGAATTGCCGGACCGAGGCGCACTTCAGTTCGCCGAAGACGCCGATTTCAATAGTCCCGGTACCGGCGCAGCGAGCGTTGCCGAAGGGAACAACAACGGACGTGTCGCTTGGAAAATTGTCGGCACCCGACAAACGCATGGTGAACTTCACCAGGCACAACTCCCAAGTGACGAGGACGAATGAAGGTCTGTCTCGACGACGAACGTGCCACTCACGAGGACGGCGACGAGTTCAATGGCCAATTAGGGCGATCGATCTCTCGAAAGCTGGGAGAGTCGAGGAGAGCAGCTTGGATCACGACCAAGCTGATGCTGAACGGGGAACTGGCTGCGATGAGGTACTCGCGAGCGATTCACGCCGCATAGGCACTAAAAGCGCGGGGCGATGCCCACGCGGTTAAACTAGAAGACTCCTTGCTGGCTGCATAGGATGGAAAACGGTATCCGAGCGATTGATACGATGGTGAGATAACGCGATGAGTAAGCTGCATTTCCTGCCGGTTGTCGATTCCGACGAACTGGCTCGCATGAACCAGAGTGTTCTGGAGATTCGTCATGAAATCGCGGAGTCGCTCGGGCGGTCGGCTTTGGAAGCGATCGATCGTGGAGAATACCTCACCGACGCCGGGACCGTTGATTGGGCTGCGTCGATCGTAACCGCAAAAGCGTCGAAGGTTTCCATTCCGCCAGACGCTTTGCTGCCTCCGGTTGAGAGCAACAGGTATTCGGAGATGCATGTCACCGTTGCCAATCAAACGACGTTCGCTGCCGCTCGCGATCTGTTGGAACAAGGGTATCGGCCGTTGGCGTTGAACTTTGCAAACGGTGTCGAGACAGGAGGCGGATTCTTGCGTGGCGCGACGGCTCAGGAGGAAGCGCTCTGCCGCTGCAGTGCGTTGTACGCGACCCTACTGGGCGATCCGATGTATGATTTTCACCGCGAGACCGATCCGGCGGCATCGAGTGCGTGGGCGATCTTGTCGCCCGACGTGCCTGTCTTTCGCGACGACGCGGGGATGGAGTACGATCAACCTTGGTTGCTCAGCTTCCTCACGTGCGCGGCACCGTACGCTCCTGCGATCGGACGAGCGCGGTCGGCGAAAATGCTTCGGCAACGAATCGATCGCGTTCTTGCGATTGCTCAAGCCTATCGATACAACTCACTTGTCTTGGGTGCATGGGGATGTGGTGCGTTTGGCAACGATCCGCTGCAGACGGCGAAGGATTTCCGAGACGCGTTGGAAGGTGACTTTGCAGGCGTCTTTTCAAGCGTGATCTTTGCCATCGCCGATTGGTCGCAGCAGCGACGGTACCTGCGTCCCTTTAGCGACGTCTTTTCGGAAGCGTGACGCTGTGAGACGATACGATCGACTACCGAACCGCAAGGAGAAGGCAAAACGATGCAGAACGATTCCGACGAACGCCCGCAAAAGCAAGATCCAGTAAAAGCTTCCGTTCCCGCATGTCCGGTCTGTGGTGGTCGCTTGATCGACATCCGAGGCAAGTTGCAATGCACGGTGTGCCATCGAATCTGCGAGACCTGTTGCGAAGGTGGTCGCTGTTAGCGGCGCGGTGAATCGCGATGGCACTTGGCGATATCGTCCTTCGACTCTGCAATGCTTCATTTGGGGCGATCGAGGCGGTGCGTCGATCGCTTGGTCGGCCGGCGGTTGAAACGATCTCGACGGCGGAGCTTCACTCCGCAATGAATTCGAGCCAATCGCCGCCGGTGTTGGTCGATGTTCGCAGCGATGCGGAACGAGCCGTATCTCGGATTCCCGGTGCTATCACGCAGCAGAAATTTGAAGCCAGCTCGGATGAAAAATTCTCTGGCCGACGCGTAGTGACCTACTGCACCGTGGGCGGACGCAGCTATTTATACGCTCGCAAACTGGCTGCCAGCGGCATCGACGCCGCGAACTATCGCGACAGCATCCTCGGATGGTGCCGCGCAGGCCTTCCGCTCGAATCGCCAGACGGCGAAGCTACCGACGCCGTGCATCCGTATTGGCGGATCTTCCACGTGCCGGATCGATACGACGTGAAGACGTGAACGGCGATCGATACGAATCATTCTTCTGATAAATCCACAGGGGCAGGCGTTGCGTTTTGCCGAAGGGCCGAATTCTAGAATGACTGGCGTTTCGCACCGAGTAGCAGTGAGGACTGTCAGAATGATGGGGCAGAATGATTTGCAGCGACGACAAGATGGTGGTGTTGACGCAAACGCTTCGTTTTCGAGAGAGATCAGCGGATTAAACGTATGGTGAGAGAGCTTGTTTTTGGAGGCTGGCAAGAGATCTTGCAGAACGCCGTTGATGGGATTCGCTAACGCCTGCCCTTCGCGGCATCGTCCATACCCTGAATCATTCTTCCCTCATCATTCTGCCAACAAACCCGCACGGTCAGGTCTCGCGTTCTGACAAACGGCCCGATCTCAACAGCTCCTCGCTTCGCAACGGCGAGCCGTGAAGGATTGGCAGAATGATTTGGAGGGACTGCGGGACCATGTGGGAGTTGACATGACCAGCTATTGAAATTGTGAGAACTATGGGGAGTCATTGAACCTTGGCTACGGTACTTCTAATACGATTGCGGCGGCGGACGGCCTTGTGTCGCTGCTAGTACTCGCTGGGGTTCTTTCTACTGAAGTGATGCGATCGGAATGATCGCCAGTTCGGCGCTGTTGAGGTTACCGCGTCGGCCACCGTTGTTGGAATAACCGACGTAGAGATGCCCATCATGCTCGATCGCGCAGGGATAGGAAAGACTCAGGCTGTCCGCTGATTCGCCCGGCTGGCCGGGGTGCTGGGAGCGGCGAATCACAAACACCTTGTGAAAGATGGTTTCGCCGGGAGCGGTGACGGCGATCGTAAGTGGAGTGCGGCGGCCGCCGTTGTTTCCGGCCGTAGTGCAAACCAGGTATTGCTGCCCTGTGCTGAGTGTTCCCGCGACGGGCTTGGACGTAGCCATCGGCAGGTTGCTGATTCGCGACGGTGTCCAGGTGCGTCCGTAATCCTCGCTGATGGCGATCAGTGCGGTAGCACCGCCGCCGTAGCGGGAGACGTTGAATACTCGCTTGCCATCGACAAAGTTCGCAGATTCACCCCACATCCGATCGATGCCTTCGCCAGCGGGGATCTCGACGTAATCCCAGTTGGTGAAATCGTCGCCGCGACTGATCGCAACCGCCGCCGGGAACGTCTTGTTACTCGAATAAGGCCCAGCCGAAATGCCCGGCATGATCCAGTTGCCATCGTTCATCTTCACAGGCTGGTTCATCGGCCAAAACCCGTTGCGGAGTACTATCCCATGCTCGACCCAATCGCCGGATGCTTCGTCGAGCGAATATGCCCGCGTGTGGATCTTCTGCATCTTGCCGTAATAGGCGCCGTGGAAGGCCCAAAGTTTTCCGGCGTTCGAGAGGAGGACGCCGTGGCTGACCGCCAGATCGGGTTCTTCCCCGGCATCGATCACTCGCAGTTCGCTCCAAGTCTGTCCGTGGTCCTTGCTGACGCGGTATTGAGCTTCCTCGCTGACTGTATTCTCCGCTCCCTTGTTGTGACCGATCGAGGCGTAGAGTTTGTTCTTGTGCCAGCCGAGCCCCACGCCGTGTAGGAAGGTGTACCCGTCCGCTTCCCGATCCCACTTTTTGATCACATGAAACTTGACGCTTTTTAAAGTGGGGATGTCGGCGGCAACGGGCAGCGGCGAAGCTGGGTCCCAGATTGGAAACGGTTCGGCAAAGTCGGGGATCGGGTGAGTCGCCGTGACCGGTTTGTAGAGGGATGCCATTTCGCTTGGCGTGAGCGAGCGATTGAAGAGCATCGCTTGATCCAACGCACCCATCAAGGTTTGACGAATTCGGCCGTCGTCATCGACGCCGCCGAAGGTTAGCGGTGCTTTTGTCTGCGCGATCGGCTGCTTCAGTTCGACTGTCCCAGCGAGCTTGCCGCCCAACCACAGTTCCGCTTTGTCATCGGCAATCACAAGTCCCACCTGGTGCCACGCTCCTGGATTGAGCGGCGCGTCGGCGTGCGTCGTTTTCCAACCATCTTGCTGCACGTACAGTCGCAGTTTCTGGTCGCTGTCGATCATGACACCCCACTCGCGCTCGTTCAAAGCGTAGCGATTCTTCCCGACGATCATCTGCTGGCCGCGATCGAGATTGTAGGGATTGAACCAGACGACCAAGCTGAACGGCTTTCCGCTGTTGGGCACGGTGGCGGAGTCGTTGACTTCGAGCAGCGACTTGCCTTTCAGAACAAGCGATTGGTCGTGAACTCCAGTCGCCTCCGCAGGGGAACTACCTTTGTAACGAACTTGCTCGGAGGAGACGGAGTCCATTGGCCAGACCCGATCGGGCTGCGGTTCCGACGCCACCGCTGCGGCCGCTGTGAACAAGGCCAACCCCAGTAGATACACAAAACGCTCGCTCATCCAATTCCTCTCTATCCTGTCTGTTCAACTGCCACGATCGCCAAACCCAGGTTGACGGCTTTGGGCAGCGACAGCCACCTTGAATCGCAGGGGCAACGATGCCACTCGCCCCACCTCTCGTGATGTATAACATTATCAAAATCGGGGCGTCGATGAGATCAGGGGGGGGCGATATCAGGGAACAACCGCAGACCCTGTCATTGCATCCGAAGGTGATTGTCAAAAAGCAAGTCGGACTGTGATCGCTGCGGGATCATCGCGCGCATCGGGCTCGCGTACCGGTAGCAAAAGGGGACAGGCATCAACGCAAAATGAGTCCGTCCCGAATCGTGGCTGCTGTCTGAGGTTCTTTGGCATTGTTCGCTGTTGGAAGGATTCTGAATTGCCCCCGGAGTGTCCGCCAGTCGTGGTCTATCGCAGAGGTGATTTTCACCCCCTCCCGTTGTCGACTGTTCCATCAGTGCGTCACGTCGCTTCAGAAAACAGAGTGCGATAAACTGATCGCGATTGGAGCGTGTTCGCATTGCTCCCCCAACGCGATCCATCCTCTCTTGCTCTCGGAGCCCCTGACATTGCATGTTGCTTTAACTATCGCCGGTTCGGACCCCTCCGGTGGTGCGGGGCTGCAAGCGGATCTGAAGACATTTCACGCCCATCGGGTTTATGGCACCAGTGTCGTTACATTGTTGACGGTGCAAAACACACAAACCGTCGACGCCATCGAACAAATGAATCCCGAGTTTGTGCTGGCTCAATTGGATGCTGTGCTCAACGATATTCCGCCGACAGCAGCCAAAACGGGGGCATTGGGTAGCGCCGCGATGATCGATGCGGTCGCCGCGCGGGCTTCTTCATTCAGCTTTCCCTTGGTGGTCGATCCGGTCATGATCAGCAAGCATCGCGTGCCGTTGCTGGACGATGCTTCGATCGATGTGCTGCGTCGCGAATTGCTGCCGCATGCGTTCTTGGTCACCCCGAATCGGATGGAAGCAGCCCGTTTAGCAAACATCGACGTGGATGATTTGGAGTCGATGCAGACGGCTGCGCAGATGATTCATCAATTGGGAGCAACAAATGTGCTCGTCAAAGGAGGTCAAGTCGGTTCGGAGTCGGTCGATTGGTTGTTCACCGAAAATGAGTTTCATCGCATCGGCGGAGAGCGAATCGATACACGTAATACTCACGGCACCGGATGCGTTCTTTCCGCAGCGATCACCGCAAGCCTTGCACAGAATATGCCGCTGGTTGAAGCTGTTGAGCAAGCGAAGCTGTACGTTGTCAATGCGATTCGCACGGCGCCCAATCTAGGCAAAGGCTATGGGCCGGTGAATCTATGACATCGAATCGCCATCGACCATTCCTTGCTTGCGATCCCATGGCCGCCGCTCATGAATCGATCGACGCTCTACAGAAACCTATCCCTCACGGTCCATGCGGCGGTTACTATATCTGTGCCGATCTCCTAGCTGAAATGGACAGCTTGCCATCAACCGCTCCATCGCCGCGTTGCGTCGCTTGAGCCTTCACCTTCTAAGTCAAAATGTTTTGTTCGAAATGAAACCAGCCATGATCTTTCCAAAGCACAGCCTGCTTGTCTTGCCGTTTCTGTTGTTCCCGGTTCCATGGCTGCGGGCCGATGAAACCCAAACTGACAGCACCAGCGAATCGCAGCCGAACATTATTCTTGTCATGGCCGATGACCAGGGATGGGGAGACGTCGGCTACAACGGACATCCGTTTGTGCAGACCCCGGAACTGGACGCGATGGCCGGCGCGGGGTTCGTGTTCGATCGCTTCTACGCCGCAGCACCTGTCTGTTCGCCGACGCGTGCCAGCGTGATGACCGGACGTTCGCCGATTCGCACCAAGGTCACCAACCACGGTCGCTACATGCGTCCTCACGAACAAACGATCGCCGAATCACTGAAGGATGCAGGTTACGTCACGGGAATTTTTGGCAAAGTTCATCTGGGCTCCGGGCAACCCGATTCGCCGTGCAACCCAAGCGGGATGGGATTCGATGAATGGGTTGTCGGGCTCAACTACTTCGACAACGATCCGTATCTAAGTCGCAATGGCAAGATCGAACACCGGCAGGGGAAGGGATCGGTCCTCGCGATGGACGATGCCCTCGAATTCCTGCAGCAACATCAACAGGGCGACCAGCCGATGTTTGCCGTCGTTTGGTTCCCCTCCCCTCACGATCCGCATCAGGAAGTCCCCGAAGGTCCTTCGCTTTATGACGGCGAAAAACTGGCGGGCTATTATCGCGAGATCACCCTGCTGGATCAGCAGCTGGGGAGATTGCGTCGGGAGCTGAAACGCATGGAGATCGCCGACGACACCATCCTCTGGTATTGCAGCGACAACGGCGGCCTGAACGCAGCGACCTCGGGCGGTCGCCAGCGCAAGGGGAGCATTTACGAAGGGGGTCTGCGAATCCCGTCGATCATCGAATGGCCCGCTCGCAAACTCAGCGGACGAACCGAGGTGCCAGCCTGGACCTGCGACATCTATCCAACCCTGCTAGCGATGGCTGAGATTCAGTCGACGCCTCCACACCCACTCGATGGCATCGACATCAGCGACATCATCGCGGGGCAGACGGACAAACGGAGCAAGCCGCTGGGGTTCTGGCACAAGTTCCAGCAAGGGCAATCCACCTACAGCGACCGGATCCAGAAAGCGATCATGGAAAAGCAGCAAGCTGGAGCTCCCCTGCCGCACGATGAACCACGGATCCGAAAAGACGTCGACGAATTCCCGCAGTTCTCCGAAGACGTCGCGACGGGACATGCGGCATGGACCGACTGGCCATGGAAACTCCATCGCATCAACGGCAAAACCTACGAGCTCTACAATTTGGCGGATGATCCAATGGAAACAACCGATCGTTCCGACACCCCCGATCAACAAGCTCGATTGAAGCGGATGCAGAAGGAACTGAACTCCTGGATGCGTTCGGTGGTCCGAAGTCTCAATGGAGACGATTACGCCGGCTTGCACGCAACGGAGAAGACCAAGCGGTGAATCCCATCGGGTGATGGTCGATCGCAATATTCCTAGCGAAGCAATCGACGAGCCGTTGCCTCACAACAGGACAAATAGCCGGCACCAAACAGATTCAGGTGGTTCAGTTGATGATACAGTGTGTAGACCTCGGCCCGCTCGCGCCAGCCTGTTCGAAGCGGCCAGCATTTGTTGTACGCTTCATAGAATGCGTTGGGACAATTGCCCATCCACAGCAGCATACCCAACTCCGCTTCGCGATGTCCGTAGTAGACAGCTGGATCCAAGATCACCGGCTGGCCGTCTGAATCGCAAAGATAATTGCCGCTCCAAAGGTCACCATGCAGGAGCACGGGCGGTTCGGTCGCCGGTGCCAACATCGCTGGCAAGCGTTTGATGACGCTCTGGACCAACGGAAACAAGTCACGGCTTCCGATCGATTGCTGCCGAGCCCAATCGATTTGGAACCCCAATCGATGTTTGGCGAAGAAGGTCGGCCAGTCGTCGCACCAGCGGTTGGGCTGCCGTGCGGAGCCTAAATAGTTGTCGCAGCGGTATCCGAACCGATGGTCCGGTTCGCGTTGGGATAAGCGATGCAGGCTGGCCAGATGCTGTCCAAAACGCTTGAAGAAATCGGGAGAGGGTGAGCCGCGCCCGATTGCCTCGGAAACCAAGATCGCTCGATTGCCAACCTTTTCGACCGCCAGCGGCTCGGGAACACGAATCGCGCCGATCGCGCGGAGTTCATCGAGTCCTTGGAATTCGAGTTCGAACGCTGTTTGGAAATGGGCGGCATTGATCTTGGCGACGACTTGGCCATCGGGCAGCAGATCGACAAGCCAAGCTTCGCTGATGCTTCCTCCCGACAAGGATCGGCAGCCGCGGATCGCGACGGCTTCGCCGCGACGTTCTGACATCAGCCGACAGACCGCTGCTTCAATGGATGGGTCCAGCTTTCCATTCCTTCGTTGGGACAGATGGGAAATGAGGTAGGCCTCCAATATACCAAAGCCGCGATCGCAAACCATTTCACCAACTGCAACGCGCTTGGGGCGAGCTCGTATTGGTGCCCAGCGTTTTGAAAGCAACGCGGCCCGATGGGCTCGCGGTCAAACGAAAAATACAATGTGACCTGCTTAGATGTGTCGCCGTAGCGCCAACCGGACGGTCGTTCGAGAAACTTTCGGTCGACAGTGCGTTTCTACGCTGCCCTCTTTAGAATCATCCACTGCCGTCTCGGAAGATGAAGACGCGCAACCTTGCCTCCGTTAGGTTCGCATCTCGATCTGTGCAAATGCGTTGTGCTGCTGGAGCGACTCAAAGTTCTCCGATCCGCAACGGAACCAAGCAATTCTCGCATCCGATTTTGGACTCATCGCGAGATCGCGCACCGAGTTCTCGACGAACTTTGGATTGTCATAGGACTGTACGTCAGCGGTGACTTGTGTTGTTTTCAGGTGATTTCTGCTCAGCAGACAGGGGCGTCGATGGTGAGCATCGGGCTTCCCGGTGTAGACTGTCCCCCGTGCTGTCCCGAAAACGTCGTGGTCGAGACGAGAGCCGCCACGAACAACGCGACGGGAATGGATTGATAGGGGCTCGTCACCTCCGCCACAACGACCGCACCAGCCCTTTGCTTGAGGCAATCGCGCCTTGGGCATAAAGCATGTTTGCGCACCCTCCCCACACAAAATCGACGCTCAGCAGCCGTGCGATGTTCGTTCCAAAATGCTGACATCACGATCGGCAAAACCAGGAGTCATGAAAACGATGAAACCGTTAATCAAATATCTCGTGTTGGCAGCGATGACGCTGGCGCCTCTGTCCGCAAGTTACTCCGCCGAACCGTTGCGTCTGCGAGTGCTCAGTTACAACATCCATCATGGTGCAGGAGTTGACAGCAAGCTCGACCTGCAGCGAATCGCCGACGTGATCCTGTCGGTCGAACCGGATATGGTAGCGCTACAAGAAGTCGATAAGAACGTGAAGCGATCGGGCGATGTGGATCAGCCTGCGGAACTGGCTCGGCTGACCAAAATGAATGTCGTCTTCGGTGCCAACATCGACCTGCAGGGAGGCCACTACGGCAACGCGATCCTCTCGCGATTCCCGATCATCCGACACGAGAATCATCGGTTACCAAACATCGACGACGGCGAGCAGCGTGGAATGATCGAGGCGGAGATCGCGCTGCCGAAATCGAATCAGCCGCTGCTGCTGCTGGCCACTCACTTGGATCATCGCCCAGACCAACGCGAACGCCTCGCTTCGGCGAAGTTCATCAATGAACGGCTCGCCGGCCACCCCCAACTTCCTGCTTTATTGGCGGGTGACATGAATGCCCGTCCCGACAGCGAAACCCTGCGACAGTTTAAGACGAAGTGGACGTCCGCCAATGAAAAGCCCATGGCAACGTACCCGGTGAATCCGCCGACGATTCAGATCGACTTCATTCTGCACAGTCCCGCCAAACGCTGGAAGATCATCGAGTGCAAAGTCCTCGACGAGGCGGTCGCATCGGACCACCGAGCCATCTTTGCCGTATTGGAACTTCAGACGGACCTGGAATAGGTTTGCAGCCATTGAAAATCAGCTTCCTAATGATCCTCGCGATGTTATTTCTCGGCGTCAAGATTCGCGATGCGGAGGCCGATTTGCAAGTCAATCTGCTCACATCATCCTGCCACAATTCGCCTGATCTATCGATTGGCAGAATGATAAATGGCAGAATGTTGCAAGATATGGCGCGGGCCTCGTCCACGATACGGGGTATCGTAGGCTGGTACCGACGGCGTGGCTGTTGACGCTTAATATTCGCCCAAGACTTGGCCGTCGTTGCGGAGCATCAGGTTCAGGAAAACGCCGACGTCGACGGTTTCGCTGAGCGATCGCGCCGAGCCATCGCACAATCCGACGTTCACGATCCCAGGGTGGAAGCTGTAGGGCTGGCTCTTGTTTGTGTGATTCATGACGCTGTATTTTCCGCACGTGTCGATCGTCGCTTCCCAGGCGGCGCTGGCGGAGCAGTCGGTGGCGGTGTCGGGAACCGAAGGGTCGCCCGACGACGAGACGCCACGGTTGGTATTCGACGTATCGGCCGTCAAATTGTCCGCAGCATAAGCACGCATCTTCACGCCATCTCCACTGCCTGCCCAAGCCAGACTGGCACCGCCGGTGGGAGCGGCGACAGTCCCGCGAACAAACAACTCGGGCGAACCGACACATTCGTAGTACATCATCGTGTTGCTCAACCCGTCGGTGATGTCGCGAGCTTTGCCCCCTTTGTTCAGAGGATTGCGATTGCGCGATCCCGATGCGGGAGTCATCGCGGTGCTGAACTGCATCTGAGGCTCGCCGCTCTGGTAATAAAGCGGATGTCCGACCGGACGCAGTGCGGGGACGCGCGGGGTCGTGTAATCGGAAACGCCTAGGGCGACGCCGCTGTCTTCAACAGCTCGCGTTCCGGTCGCACTTGGGCACTGGAAGACGGACAAACTGGTGCCCGCCGCGATGTCCAAATCCGCTTTGTTGCTCCAAGCTGTGCCGATCTGGCCGTTGTATCCCCAGCGATATTCGCTGGAGGCCGGATCGTTGTAGTTAGGATGCTTGGCATCGTTGAAGACGTTTGCCAACGCTTCCTGTTCAACGAAGCTGAGGATCCGCCACAGCGATCCGGTTCGCGAATAAGGGTAGTGCCCAAAGGTGTGCTCGTGCATCGACATCCCCAAGGCAATCTGCTTGACGTTGTTCTTGCACTGCATGCGGCGGGCCGCTTCGCGGGCGGATTGGACGGCGGGAAGCAACAGACCGACCAAAACACCGATGATGGCGATCACCACCAACAGTTCGACGAGAGTGAAACCGAGAGTTTTGGAGGGACTAGTTTGGCGAGGGGGCAGGGTAGGCATGGCCAGTCAAATTCAAATTTGGGTGGAACGGATCATGCGCACTAATAGGCGCAACGAAAGGTATCCCACGTAACTGGCTGGCTAATTGAATTGGCTGGCTGACATGAGCGGTGACATTGAGACGCAATATCAACAGCAGATGATAGGCAGCAATTTTGGGGGCGTCAAGCCGGTGCCTTGCATCGTCGAGCACGGGAACGGGGCGGAATCAACTTTTCAGCTGCACTGGTCAGTTGCTGGTTTGCAGCCGATTCGCTTTCTACGACTGATATGTAGACCGATCCCCGGCAGCCTGAACTTTATTTACAGGCGCAAGACGAGATGAAGTTCCTTGGCGGGTTCTGGATCTCGAGATTCAGATCGATGCAGGGAGCTGTCGCGCAGCGAAAATCATCGTTTGCGTCGATAGACTACAATGGCTGCTCGGCAATCTCCTTCGCTCCTGCACTCCACGCTAGCTACCCATGAACAACTTGCATCCGCTGCGATTGATTCCATTGGCATTAACCGTCTTCCTTGCCGTCGAATCGGCGACCGCGAAGGAACCGGGAGAAACGCTCGAGTTCCAACCCGACCAGACTCACTTGCCAGTCGAACCTCCCGCCGACGCGATCGTGTTGTTTGATGGTGGGGCCGATGTCGGGTTCCTCAATAAGCATGGTGAACCGATCGATTGGCCCGTGGTGGATGGAACCCTCGAAAGTTCGGGTGGCCAGAAAGCAAACCATATCGTTTCGAAGTGGCATTTTCGCGACGCGGATATCCACGCCGAGTTCATGCTTCCGGAAGATGGGCCGGGAAACAGTGGGTTGTATATACACGGGAACTACGAAATGCAGATCATCCACTCAGCAGAGAAGAAGCGACTGGGTGATTCGGACATGGGAGCGATCTATGGGTTTAGCAAACCGTTGGTCCCCGCCGAGCGAGGCCGTGGTGTATGGCAGGTCTACGATATCCGTTACCGTGCTCCGCGCCGCGATTCCGATGGCAAAGTTACAGCCAACGGAACCATCACCGCCTGGCTGAACGGACAATTGGTTCAAGACGCTGCCGAATTCGGTGAACCGCGAAGCGTTTATCATCCCTACCGCTCGGGCACGACCGACTACTTGAAGGCGATTTGGAAGAAACAAATAGCAACGACCACCGGACCGCTGTTCCTGCAAGATCACGGCGACGCGGTTCGCTTCCGCAACGTTTGGATTCGACCGCTGGATCAACACGCCTACCGATACGACCTGGTGCCAACGGATTCCAACTGAGGTCGTCAAAGTCCAATCGTGCCGCACTCGAGTTCTGAAGCGTTGACGTCGAGCCATTAGGCGAATTCAGCCGCCTTGTCCGCAGCACTGATCGCCTGAAGGTTTCACTCCAACGACTACGCCCAATGGAACCTGCTGCTCGCCGGTTTGTGGTGTTCGGCGGTGGTCCACGAGAGGTATATCCGGCGTCATTGACGTCGGCCTACCATGAAGCATAGCGGAATCGAACACTGGCATCGTTCCATTCGCGCTAGCCTCTCATCCATCTTACTTATCGAGGAGAATCGCGTGTCTGACTCCGACCCCAAGCTGCGACCACAACTCGCCCTTTGCCTGCTACTGATCCGGCTAGGCATCACCAGCGTCTTCCTTATGTGGACGATCGACAAGTTCGTCAACCCGGAACATGCTGCCGCGGTGTTCAAGAAGTTTTACATGGTCCCTTCGCTGAGCAGTTCGCTAGCCTACGGCATCGGAGCGATTCAATTGGCGCTGGTGATCGCGTTTGCTCTCGGTGCGTTTCGAAACATTACCTATCCGATCATCCTGATCTTGCACAGTATTTCAACGTTCAGCTCGTTCAAGCAATACGCGGATCCTTGGACCTACCCGCACCTGCTGTTCTTCGCAGCGATCCCGATGCTGGCGGCATGCTTTACCCTGTGGCTGCTGCGTCGCTACGATGACTATTCGATCGACGCAATGCGATCGCGCGGATCAGCCGCCGCAACCACAACGACACCTGGAGATGGGACCGCAGGATGAACAAGCAACTGAAAACGGCGATCGTCACGGGTGGCTCCGGAGCGATCGGCGGGGCGATCTGCCAAAAATTGGCGGACGACGGTTTCCAAATCGTTGTGCATTTCGGCTCCAACGCAGAGGGAGCGACGAAGGTTGTCGAGCAGATCGTTTCCGGCGGTGGCAATGCGATCAAGGCGGCAGCGGATGTCGCCGATCCGCAGCAGGTTCGCAAGTTGTTCGAGACGGCTGAAGAGGCGTTTGGTGGTGTCGACGCGGTGGTTGTCAATGCAGGAACGATCACAAAGTGCCCGATCGTCGACCTGACGATCGAACAATTCGACGCGATGGTCTCGGTCAATTTGCGAGGATCGTTTCTTACGGCGCAGGAAGCTGCGAAGCGGATCGGGTGCAACGGACGACTGATCTTCATTTCGTCCGGCCTGGCCGCGCGACCGATGGCTGGCACCGCGGTCTATTCCGCGACAAAGGCCGCACTGGATGCGATGACTGTTTCGCTCTCCAAAGAACTCGGCGAGCGAGACATCACTGTCAATTCAGTCCAACCCGGCGCGACGGTTCCGGGGATGTTTGAACAAAGTGGCGATGACGCAGCAGAAAAGTTCGCCGCCATGTCCCCCTTTGGCCGACTTGGACATCCCGATGACATCGCGGACGTCGTCTCCTTTGTCGCAAGTGATTCGGCGCGTTGGATGACCGGACAAACCATCCGCGTCGACGGCGGATCGATGAATTAGCGCAACATAGTTGATGCCGACCATTCGCACTGAACATCCAAGCGTCGAAATCGGGGACGAGCAAGCTTTTTAAGCACTCTCGCCACTTTGCGGCAGCGGAACCGGGGCCACCTTCAACAGCTTCTACTTAGCACGGCTCAGTTTCGCGAGGTTTTGCAGTTCAGTTTCCGGCAACGCTCCGTCGAAGTCGACGATGTTTCAAATGACAAACGGTTCGAACATTGAGCGGATCGCACGCAGTTCTATAACGGCACAACTAGTGATATGCGGATCTGTAGTCGCGGACTGATGGAAGTCCAGATCTTACAACTGGCCGATAGTTAGGCACCGTGAGCCGAATGACCTTGCCGAAGTGATATGGCAATTCCTCGAAGGAGGACGCAGGGATCGCAAACGAACCCAAACAGTTCCTTGAGTTGACGCGGGTTTTGAGTCCACCTCTCGCCGTCATGTGACGAGCCTAGCGTTCCTGCCTTTGCGACTGCCCATTGTGGTTCAGTAACTATCTTGCAGGTCGGTACTGTTGGAACTACGCGATACCGAGGGAACGGTTCACAAGCAGGGTTATCAAAGCCCGATAGTTTGACCAGCTCTTCGGGAGAACCAAGTAGTGAAGGAATTAATGCTCCGTTTACCTTTACACCTTCCTGGAGATAGAATCTATCTGGATTAAGACCGAAGATTGCCATGCCTCTCAGTTATCTTTGGTCGAAAACAACACCCTCATCATGGGAACGTCACTTCAGCGATTCAACGCTGGCTGTATTCCCCAGACGATAGTGCGAACGAAAAATCACGGAGGATTAAGACATGGCGGATTGGGGAATCGAACGGCAATGGCTGGTAAAGCGTGGCGAAGACCGCTATACCACATCAACCGAGCAATTGCTCGACCTGGGCGTCTGTTGCATCCTTGGTGCGGCAGGCCTCGGAAAGACACATGAACTCAACTCACTGGCGAAGAGCCTTCAAGAGTCCGGAGCTTGTGTCGTGCAGAGACGCCTCGTCGATTTAAGTATCGACTTGTCCGGCCCGAGTCTAAGAGATGGTCTGAAAGAACTTTCCGAAGAACTCCGCGGCAGTCCGTCAGATACCGTCCTCATGCTGGATGCGCTCGACGAAGCAATGATTCCGATCCGTCGAATCGACTTGATTGTCTCGGAATGGATAAAACGTGACCTGAGCGACATCAGGCGGACTCTTTTGATCGCGTGTCGCTCCACTGTCTGGCCAGAAGAGATCCGTATTGCCCTGGCCGACGCATATCAGCAGGACGTGTCCGTAGCGATACTCCAGCCTTTGTCACGCGAACACCAGGAAGCGGCCATCGCTGCCGAGAGGCTTGGCGACAGCGACGCGTTTTTCCAAGCGGTTGCAGCGAACCGCGTGGAGACACTTGTCGCACAACCAATGACGCTTCGCCTGTTGATAGATGAGTTTCGAGATTCAGGAGCAATTGCTACTGATAGGTGTGAATTGTTCAGGCGGGCCGTCCACCGGTTGGTATGCGAACGTGAAGAGAGGCAAGAGACTGCGGATGGCAACCCGTACGCGCCGGCCAGAAGTCCAGCCGAATTGCTTGATGCTGCAGAAAAAATCGCCTGCCTTTTGTTGCTTTCCGACCATCGGGCCGTCTCTCTGGGCGATGATCATGTTAAAGCCTGTCTAAGCCATCATAACCTTGCCGATCTACCAACGAATGGAGCCCCGCTAGATTACGCTCTCCTGAGAGCGGTGTCACGATCAGGCCTATGTGAATCAGATGAGACTAAGCCGTTCACGTTCAGTCATAGACTGATCGCCGAGTATCTCGCTGGACGTCGTCTCGCTAAGCTTCCATTGCACCAGTCTCGAGCCTTGCTTGCGAGTCCGACCGGATGGCAGGACGGGGTTGCCGGTCCACTTCGCGAGACGGCTGCTGTCGCATCAGGTTTAAATTTCGAAGTCGCCCGGTGGATTGCTGAAACGGACCCCGAAGTCATCGGGCTCTCCGAGGTCAGTAATGATGCGACACGGCGGACCGCGACTCTCGCCCTGTTGGACCTCTGTCGGCGGCACTGCATCACGGACATGCAACTTTCTCGGGGGGGCATTAAGATCTCAGGGCTGCGTTTCGCTGCCGCCGAATCTGTGCTTCGACCAGTCTTGTTGGAACGGCAGTCGGGTTGCGAAGATGTGCTTGATTGTGCGATCAGAATGGTCCGAGAGTGGGAATTGTCTGATTTATATGCCGATCTTACTGATCTCGCCAATGATCAAGACGCTCCTATTGAATCCCGCAAGGACGCAGCACACGCGATCTGTGCACTGGCTGGACCGGACCTTCGAGCTCAGATCATCCCACTCATTACGGATGCCCCAGACGTATCGGACGAGGAACTGAAGGGAATCGCGTTACAGAGTAACTGGCCCGAGAACCTAAGTGGCGAAGAAGTCCTGGCAGCTCTCACACCTCGACAACGCAAGAGTTTTCATGGCAGTTACGCATCTTTTCTATGGCGGCTTGTGGAGGAAGGATTTGATGCTGCTGACTGTCGCCGGGAAGGTCTTGAATGGGCAGGGCAGCAATTCGCGGATTTTGAGGACGACTATGATGCTCCATTTAAGATTGCTCAAAAGATCGTGCATTCGGCCCTTCATCGTCTTGATGATGAAGCCATTGCTGACCTCATCATAGAAATTCTGAAACGCTCTTCACAGGAATATCGGAAGTGTCCGTTACTGCCCATTGAGAATCACTCGCTAAGTTGTACCCCGTCCGACGCTGCGCTGGCGCCCTTAGAAGCGGAGCCAGAAATTAGGCGTCAGTTGATCGACCTGCTGCTTAGCCGCCATACCGATATGGCCGAACTCAGATGGCTGGTGCACTCGATTCCTTGTTTCCCCCTTGCTGAGGACTTTGGTTGGTTGATCCAGCGTGCACTTGATGAATCTCTGGACGACGACGTACGCTTACGCTATGCCGAGTTTACTTCGTTCACGCCGTGGTTGGATAACGTCGACTGCCTTGAGATCTGGCTCACGAACCGACAGTCAGAGCCAGTCGCGACGGTTTTGAACCTCCCCCTGTATGTCGAACTGGGGTCAGAGGAGGCCGAACGCCAGAGACAACAGTACGAGCGCATCCACGGCCGCGGGGGCCGGGACGACGGATATACTTTGGACCCTCCTCCGGCTGACCGAGTCGTGCAGTCGCTTTCGGTAGCGGCAACTCAAAGCCCGCTGAGCTTCCGCGGAGTGTGTCGGAACCTGTCACTGGAAACACGCAGTCGCCACTACGGATGCGAGAGGTTTTTAACCGTCACTCCCGGCTGGAACGAAGCCACGTCCGACACTAGAGAAAAAGTCGTCGCTGCTGCAAAGGCCTACCTGTTGTGTTCCGAAAACGACGATCCGGCGAGGATTCGAAAGGTCCCACTAAATGCAATTGATACAACGGCGATCGCGGCCTTCTGGCTCGTTCAGGAAATGGATCCCGATTGGTTGGAGTCGCAGCCTGATGAATGGTGGTCACGATGGGCGTGGTTCATTTTGCGTGAACAGCACCTATATCTCTCTGGAGAGCCCAACGAACCAAAGTACGAGCTGTTCCGTCGCCTTCATTCACATGTCAGTGGTTCGGTTCGCGAAGAGATTCGGCGGCTAGCCGTTGGTACATTCCGCAAGCAAATCGAATCAGCTCAATCACTGTTGAGCTCAGTTCTTCAGTTGTGTGCCCCGATCGAAGATCCGCTCCTTGATAGGATTCTATGTGACCGGATAAGGTCGCAAAACATCACGCGTTATTCGCTGCGCGACGTGGCTCAGTTTGTGCTGCGTCGCCGTCTGGACGACGCAGCCAGTGCCATTAGTGAGCGTGTTTCTAAAACGTCTAACTGTGATGCGGACAAAGAGGAGTGTGAACTGGTCATTGCTCTATTTCTTGAGCGATGTGACACTCATTGGGGAGAAGTTTCAGGATTCCTTAACAGGAATCCTGAAGCGGCTCAGGTACTACTCGCCGAATTCGCTAGTGGGTCCGGTCGCAGGTTTCGGGATGAAGAGTATGAGTTCTTGAATAATACAAGTCCCATCGTCATCGGCCACCTTGCCGAGTTTCTGTTCGATTACTATCCACCAGACAGCGATCCTCAGCACGACGGCGCTCACTATGTCTCACGTGACGACGAAGCTCGAACATTGAGGGACCGGTTGGTGAGCTGGCTGTCGGATCCTCAGGAAAACGAGGAACCGATCTATGCAAAGCAACGTGTTACGGCGCTCCGCCGACTGGAAGTAAGATTTGGATCGCGTTTTCCCTGGCTACGACGACCACGTGCGCGCGCGGAGCGGGAATATCGTCTGCGACATCGTAAGGCAATTCCGGTTGAGACTGTGGCTGCAATCCTTGATTCACATGAGCGACGTTTGATCCGACACGATACAGACGCACTCGATGGTGTGGTCGCAGCAGTTCAATTACTCGAACAGGAAGTCTGTGGTTCTGGTCAGTCGCTTCGTGAGCGTTATTGGAATACACCACACGGACAGGCACCAACCCCACGAGCCGAAGAATTTTACTCAGACGAGATGCGTCGGGTGATTCGCCAATACTTCGCACGCTACGGCGTCGTGGCTGACCGTGAAGTGCAGCTTCATCGGCGACAAGTGCCGGTTGCCGATGGTGGGGAGCCTGGATCAGAAGTCGACGTTCTAGTGTCCGCGCCGGGACGCGCAACCTCCACAGGTTCTGCGATCGTCGTCCCCGTGGAAGTGAAACGCTCCTGCAATCCTGAGGCGAAAACGGGTATGAAGTCACAGCTTGTTGACAGGTACTTGGACCAGACAGGAACAGCGATAGGTATTTTCGTCGTGGTCTGGCTGGATGCAACTGGCCTGAATAAAAGTCACCGACCGATCTGGCCCTCGATCGATGTGGCACGGGCAGAACTGAATCGACAGGCCGACGAAATCCGTGGCACTGACGGGGTGGAAATTAGAGTAGTCGTGATTGACCTATCGCTGATGTAGTACGGCGGTGAGCTACCCAGACGCTACATTGGAATTTGATGGCAACACGAGCAAACGGGACGGGAGATAGGCTTCTGCCCTGCTTCGGGCGAAAATAGGGGATGGGTAGTGCTGTCGCGTTGGCATTTTTCAATGGTGGGCTTATAAGTTTCGGGGCCCGGGCGATTAATCGCTTTTGAGCGATAGCTGCAGACTTGCGCCGGATGATCCTTCGCCCAAACCTTTGGGAGAAGCTGACGGAGGTCTGCTTGCATCCCCGTGTCAATAATCGCTAGTACACTAGTGAGCATTCTTCGCAGGCAGACCTCGTCAACTTGGGCCGCTGTGCGATTGTTGTGTTTCTGGTCAACGTGATGACGATGCCTTCGATCCTGCAGCTCGACAGGCAAAGAACTTTGGCTGCGAGGCTCGACGATTCCCTGTGCGATTCTTTTTCCAGAGCTTGAAGGTTCGTTCCGAGGGGATCTACGCTCCGCTTGAATGAAAGCCTTTATGCTGATGGAACTGGCCAGATAGCGAGCGAAACGCTCACCCCAAACTTGCCAGCGGGATACCGGCGATTTTGACCTGCGGGGTTCGAGAACCAAGCAGACTACAGCTACCAAAATGAAGAATTCATCCCCTCGCCGATTGCTTTCGGGCATTCAGCCGATGGTGCGATTCGCCGGCCCGGTTGGTTTGTTTGCGTTTCATGCCGGCGTTGGCGTAGCTATCGAGCGTGACTTAGTGCAGCCAGGGTTTGCAATTCCTTTTCGGAGAGTGCTCGGTCGAAGACGGCGACGCCGCCGATCCAGCCGGTGAAGCCGACGGTGCGGGCGCTGTGGATGACGCGGCCGATGGTGAACGGGCCGCCGCTTTGGTCGTCCTTCGGGGTATAGATCCCGTGCGGATACCACCACGGATTCAGCCGCAATGCAACGAGCTCGCGAGCGACTTCTTTGCCGTCTTGCAAAGTGACTTCGATCTTCGTGAAGCGATGCTCACGCAGCTCGACCCGTTGGCCATCGGACTCGCGAATGACCTTCACACTCAACGGCTCTCCTTCGGGCGGATTGTAATATTGGTCTTTGGGAAAGCTTGGATCTTCGCCAGCTTGTTTGCCCGGCAGCTTGGCGAAATGCCCCTGCATGTACGCCTTGTACGCATAAGAGATCAGCCCGTCCTTTTTCGGGTTCTCCAGCCAGCGATCCCCCGAGACGCCGTTGAGCCAGCCGGTCAGTTCGTCTTTGTCGTCGTCAAACGTCATCGCAAAACACTGCCACGATGCGTCGAGCTTCTCGGCTGGGGAATCCGCGGGGACGGCTGGCGATTGGCCAGCGGAGTTGCATTTGTGAAGGGCGTATTTGTTTTGGAATGAACTTGCGCCGTTCTCCGACACATGCCCACAAGCGCTCCCCTGTTTATTCAATCCGGCGAAGAGCGCGTATTGCCGCTGCCCACGTTCCACCTTGGCGATGCTGTCCGTCGATTTCTGTTTTAGGTCGGTTCCCTCGTGCCAGATCCCTGCTAACGCGTGATTGCCACTTTCACGAATCGCCCAGACGACGACCGAGACCGATTTGCCGGCCCCTTTGATATCCAACGGTGTGTCGTGCAGCCGCGAGCGTGGGATGTAAAGGAAGGGGCGGAAATCGGGATCGGTTTCTTTGACGATCCGAATCGCGTTGCCGAAGGGACCGCGGCCAAGCAGTGGGAAATCGGCGTACGTCGCCTCACGCCCCGTCCCCCAATAGTCGTTTACGTAGTTGGCAGCGTCGAGCGGATAATCGGTCGGGGAACCTGTCGGTACATGCGCCGTGAACCGTCGCTCGCCATCGGGCTCGCGCTGAACAAAATCCCAAAACGCGACGAGGCCCGGTGTGTCGACAACAGCGGAGCGACTTGTATTTACGTCGTCCGCCACACTGAATCCGGGACAGATCCATGCCGCGAACATTGCGATGAACAGCTGCCGGTTGATCCGCTGAATTTTGGTGATGCCCAAATTTCTAGATGCCTTATGTTTCAATGATTTCAAGCTACAGGAACCGCACGCGCGGCGTGGCTGATTTGTTTCGAACGCGGCTGCTAATACAGACGCTCGTTCCGTCGATCTATCAACGATACCGCCCGGGATGGAAGGATGTTGAACAGCCTTCGCGGCGATCTACTTCAGTGATTTGAGAAACGCGACGAGATCGCGGACTTCCAGTGGCGATAGCGCTTCGGTCATGTCGGGCATCAGGGAGACCTTTTGGTCGATGATCTCTTCGATCTCATCGGTTACGATTTTGATCTCTTTCCCGCTGCTATCGATGACGATTGTCTCGTCGTCGTTTTCGCTTTTGATGCTCCCTTTCACTGCCTGTCCAGAAAGAAGCAGAACGACCTGCGTGAAATACTTCGGTTCGATCTCCGCGCTCGGGGCGACGACAGCTCGCAGCAGATGGTTCACATCGCGTTGTTTTCCGATCTTCGTCAACTCGGGGCCGATGTTACTGCCACGTTTGCCAATGCGATGACAGCGACTGCATTGAGCTCGCAGGTTCGTCTGGAAGATCTGTTTCCCACGCTCCGCGTCGCCCCCCTGCCCCGAAAACGCAAACTTCACCTGGTCCGCCGTATCACCCAGCTTCAGCGCTGCGGCGCGTTCGGTTTGTCGTTGAGTCAGCTTGGGCAAGATCGAACGCAACGGTGCTGCATCATCGCCGCGCGATTGAACCGCTTGGTAGACGTCCAGCGACAAGTCTTCGGGCAGCGAGTCGTCCAACAATTGCGACGCCATCCGCTGCAAGACCACATCGGCATCGCGGTTAGCAATTTGTCCGAGTCCCGCAATACAAGCTTGCTTCACGGCGATCACGTCGGTCTGCTGCAACTTGTGTTCTAAGACCGCCAATGCGTCGGCTGGGTAACGATCGACAAGCCTCTGGATCGCGTAGATACTGAGCGCGGTATCGGATGAATCGACGTTGGATATCAACAGTTCCTTTGCCGATTCATGATCCATCTGCACAATCGAGTCGAGGGCCTGGATCCTTAGTTCCGTCAACGCTTCCTTGTTTTCAAGCAATCCGATCAACGCCGCTGGAGCGATTACGACGTTCAGCATTCTCGCTGCCCGTACCGCAGCCACCACAATGCTGGGTTCTCCCGCGGAAGCCAGTTGCCCCAGCACGACGGCCGTTGGATCGCCATCAAAACTACGAGGGGCCACGGGCAGATCTCGACGAATTCCTTCGACTCGATCGAGAACCGGCGGCGCCAGCCACTGACTCAGCGCGTCGCACGCTTCGACTCGCAAATCGACAGGATGCTTCGTATTCGATGCGTAGTTGAGCAAGCGGGCGGCGGCATCCGCCGTACCCAAACGAAAGTTTGCGTTGATCGCGCGTCGCACAAACGGTTCGCCACGTTTTGCAGAGCCATCGAGGGCTGCTGCAAGTTCGGGCAAGGCGTCGGGGATCGACAAGTCGTCGTGGATCCCGCGGGCCGCCTCGGTGGCAACCCATTCGGACGTGTCCGGCAAAAATTTCGCGACCAACGGGCTTCCTTGGCGGCGCAAGGCAAGCACGCAGACAAGCCTTGTCATTTCGGATGGGTTGTCAGCTTGAGCCTCCAATTGGGAGTCGCTGGCCGAAGCAGCTAAAGCGGACACGATCGAATGCCTCAGGTAATGCTGGTCGGCGTTCAGCAGTTCGCTTTGCTTCAACAGCGGCCCAACCGCGGCGGGACTCGGCTGGCGTGCGAGTGCGAGTCCCGCGTTGACGCGGACGTGCAAATCCTCATCGTCCAACAATTTGATCAGCCCTGGAATTGTGCCGGCGTCAGCGTTTGCTTGGGGAATCTCGCCGATCGTCTTGGCCGCTTGAGCACGAACCGCTGGATCATGATCGCCGAAGCTACCTACCAACGCCGGGATCACTGCCAAATCGCCGGATCGTGCCAGTTGTCCCAAGCCCCATACACAATGGAGCTTCGCCAACGTGTCGACCGATTGGGATCTCAAGTGACTCTGCAGTCGCTCGGCCTGCTTCTTTTTCACGAGTGCAAACTGAGCGCCCATGCGGACACGCATATCCGCATGACTCAACAATGCGATCAAATCATCGAGTTCCCGTGCATCGAATCCAGCGGCAAGCAACTTCTGCACTTCGAAGCGAACCGCGAGGTCGGCACCAGGCACATCGATGCGAATAACCGACCCTTTTTCGTCCAACGGATAACCGCCATCCCAGTCGGCACCATAGAGTGCTCCGTCGGGACCAAATGCCAGTCCCACGATCGCGTCGCCGGACTTTATTTTGTGATCATCGACCATGCGGAAACTGTCACCCGCGGCCTCGACACGAAACGCGTACTGATGCCCAGCTGGCGCGTTGGTCGCAAAGAAGTAGTTGTAATAGGCGGGGCTGAGCGCGGTGCCGGGATTAAATTTGAAACCCGCCGGACCGTCGATGTAATGACTGAGCGGAGGAATGATGTAGGCCGGGTGTTGGTCTTCGGCGAGCTGCCAAAGTTTCTCATCGGTCCAAGGGTTGTAATCGCTGCCGCGATACTGGTAGTGGCAACGCCACCCCGCATCCATCCCATCGACGATCGCTACAAAACGTTCGCGTTCGCCGGGTTGATCGGCATCGTTGTCGATACCGAAGATGTTTCCGTATTGGTCGAAGGCAAACTCTTGCACGTTCCGCAAGCCATGGGCGAAGACTTCAAAATCGCTGCCGTCGGGATTGCACCGCATCACGCCGCCTTGGTTGGGGTAGGCGATGTTCTTTCCTTCTTTTGTCGTGACGTTGATCCCTTTATCTCCGATCGACCAATACACCTTGCCATCGGGGCCAAGCGTCAAACCATGCATGTCGTGACCGGCGTAGGCGATGTGCAGCCCAAAACCGGTCGCCATGATTTCCCGTGAATCGGCGATCCCGTCGCCATCGGCGTCTCCCAACTTCCAGACGTCCGGTGCGATCGTCGCCCAGACATCGCCATCGAGCGCCATGACTCCCGCGGCGATCCCCGTCACTTCGGTGTTGAACCCTTCGGCAAACGTCGTCATCTCATCCGCGGTTCCGTCGCCGTCGGAGTCGACGAGTCGCAAGATGCGTTCGCTGATCACCGTCAAGTCGCGCCAGTCGTGATGTCCGTCTTTGTTCAGATCACCAACATGTTTGCTCTGCTGTTTGTCGTCGCCACCGATGGCAAGTTGGGAATGGTAGAACTGCCGCTTGTCCTCGACACTTCGGAATCCCACGTCATTGGGAATCCAATCGCGATTGGCGCGGATGTCCAAATCCTGCGATTTTCGACGACGCGTCTGCGTGACAAAAACACGCCCCTGATCGTCGACACTGATCGCAACCGGATCGGGGACATTGATCGTCCCACTCCATTTCTGATACTCCAAAGCTGGACGTTTCTGCGTGTCATCTGCGTCTTGGGCGATCAGCGACGATGACAGGAACAGCGAGACGCAGGTGGCGATGATCCAAGCGGGGGATCGTTGATTCATGACGTTCATTCAGCTCGTGGAGATAACCTCGGCGGTCGGCCGAAGCGTGTGTGTTTTAGGCCGGGTGAGCGGCAAAAAAAGGATGGCTAGTCTAACTACCCACTCCGCTATCTGCAAGGAAAACAGCGGTTCACGCGTCCTGCGGTTCCTCGATCTGTGGTTGCCGGGTAGGCTGGCGTTTCTCGTTGATTATAAGTCCGGAGCCGTTTGCTTTCCCAATCGAGACGTTATGAAAGCTGCCACGATCAGCCATTTGAAGAAGGAGCTCGTCAAGCTAGAACAGGACGAACTGCTGGAAGTTTGCCTTCGCATGGCCAAGTTCAAACTCGAGAGCAAAGAATTGCTGACGTATCTGTTGATGAAAGCAGACGACGAGATCGGTTATGCAAACGAGCTGTGCGACGAGATCGACGATCATCTCAACACACCGGGACGCATCCACAAAAAGACGCTTCGCAAGGTGGTCCGATGGATGGACAAGTCGCTACGTTTCTCGGGCAATAAGGAGACGGAGCTGCATGTGCGGATTCATTTTTGTCGGCGGATCAAAGACAAGCAGATCAGCTTTGGCGACTGCCGCGTCAGCGCGAATCTCTACGCCACGCAACTGAAGAAGATTGGCAAGGCGATCGACAAAGTGCATCCGGACCTTCGCTTCGACTACCGCCTGCAGACCTCGGGGCTCTAGACTCGCCAGCCGCGTTGCGAACTGGGCGGTCGCGGCGACATCCGAACGCGGATACGAATCATCGCGTCAATCGCCCCGCATCCCCATCGGATAGGCTTCGTTAACCCCGGCGTGCTCGATCCCAAACGCTTTCGGTAGGAGTGGGAACGCTCTTCGCAGGCTCGCTCTTCTTTCCCTTCCGTTGGTCGTAGCTGATCGAATTCACATACAACCGCTCCACTTTGGCGCGTGCCCAGTCGGTTTTGCGCAGAAATTTAAGGCTGCTGGTGATGCTCGGATCGCTCTGGAAGCATCGGATTTGAATTCGGTCACCCAGCTGTACCCAACCATACTCGGCAACCAAGTACTCCAGGATCGCTTTTAAGGTGATGCCGTGGAGCGGATTGTTTGGCTGAGTTTGATTCATGATTTCCTTGAGCAATCGGGGAAGTCATCCAGGGCGGAAACCGAATCCGTTTCGCGCCAAAAAGTCGAGGTTGCCGCGATACAGATCGAAGCTTTGCTTTGGGACCGATCAGCCCTCAGCTGACGTAGCGATGTTAACTCTTTACAGGCAGAACCACAATGCACGGCGCAATTGGCTTCCGCTGCCGCAATTGCGTGGACTATCATTTGAGTGCAGCAACCGACAATATCAGCCGCGTTGTTGATTCGAGCGAACCGGGAGTTTTTGCTGAGCTGGCGTTGCAGCGACTGTTGGGCTACGAAACGCTTCGTGTTGGGGGGCATCACGTAAGACGATTCCGTCTGCGCCGACGACTGAAAATGCTGCCCAAACACTTCGCTCCCATTGATCCCAGCACGCATCCGCGAAAGGCAACGAAGGCTTTAGTTCATGATTGAAATCGGCAGCACGTACACTTTAGAGGTGGTCAAGGAGACTGAATTCGGAGTCTATTTGGACGCCGGAAATCTCGGCGAGATTCTGCTCCCCAACAAACATACGCCCCCCGATTTGGAGCCCGGTGATACTGTGGAGGTCTTCCTCTACCTGGACTCCGAAGAGCGGCCGATCGCGACCACGCAAACCCCCAAAGCCGAGGTGGGCGAGTTTGCGTACTTGATGGTCAAGGATTGCACGCCGGTCGGGGCGTTCTTGGATTGGGGATTGGACAAGGATGTCTTGGTTCCATTTGCGGAACAACATCGCCCGATGGTCGTGGGCAAGTCCTACATCGTGTTTCTCTATTTGGACAACCAGAACCGGATCACCGCGACGTCGAAGATCGACAAGATCGTGGAGGAGGATGATCAACACGATTTCCGACCGCAGCAGGCTGTCGATCTAATCATCGCAAACAGCACCGAACTGGGCTTTAAAGCGATCGTCGATCAGAGCCACTGGGGGCTGCTTTACAAAGACGAAGTCGATCAACGGCTCAGTTTTGGGCAGAGCATTCGCGGTTACATCAAACACATTCGCGAAGACGGCAAGATCGACCTGAGTCTGAAAAGCGGCCAACAAATCCGCGACAGCTACAGCCAAGTGATTCAAGATTACTTGCAAGACCACAATGGGTTTGCCCCGGTTCACGACAAGTCACCGCCAGAACAGATCGCTGAGCTCTTGGGAATGAGCAAGGGACAATTCAAAAAGGCGATCGGTGGCTTGTTCAAGCAGCGAGTGATTACCATCGAAAGCGATGGCATACGCCTGGTGTGATCGCGTGGTTAAATCTGTGGTGTCCCTGGAACGGTATGTTATCGTTGGTGGCCCATGCGATCGGAAGTCGATCATCTGCGTTGTCTCGATGATTTGTGGTGGCAACGTCGGTGTGGAAGCGCGTAGAACAGTCTTCAATCCCGCCGGGATAGTTTTCGCGCTATCGGTTTCGCAATCCGGAGGTGCGCAGCGACCTCCGGCTACCTTCTTCGATCCCTTCGGGGGCAGTGTTTCCGAAACGGGTGGCATGCGGCGTCAATGCGGTCTGATCTCTGACGGATCATAGAAGGTAGCCGCCGCTTCGTTTAACCGCGTGCCCAGCGTGCCCAGCGGGCCGCGTGTCACGCGGCACCAACGCGCGGGGCGATGCCACCGCCGTTAAACGATTGGGTTTCGACCGCGTGTCACGCGGCACCAGCGCGCGGGGCGATGCCACCGCGGTTAAACGATTGGGTTTCGACCGCATGTCACGCGGCACCAGCGCGCGGGGCGATGCCACCGCGGTTAAACGATTGGGTTTCGACCGCATGTCACGCGGCACCAACGCGTGGGGCGATGCCACCGCCGTTAAACGATTGGGTTTCGACCGCATGTCACGCGGCACCAACGCGCGGGGCGATGCCACCGCCGTTAAACGATTGGGTTTCGACCGCGTGTCACGCGGCACCAACGCGCGGGGCGTTGCCACCGCGGTTAAACGATTGGCTTTCGGCCGCGCGTCGCGCGGCACCAACGCGCGGGGCGTTGCCATCGCGGTTAAACGATTGGGGCCTATCGGGCTGCGCTACAAAAACATCTCGTAGCGAAACTCGGCAGGAGTTTCGGAGGAGTGCGTTGTGTGGGCCCGGAAGTCTTGACGACTTCGGCTACGGCTTGTCCGGGGGCGCTCGGGAGATTGTTGGATGTGACTCTTGGCAGTCTGGGCAAAATCGTGGGTGGCTGAGGGCTTTTGGGGAAACGGGCAAGTGGGGGGCGTGGAACGTCGAGCTAACAAGTAGACGGCTTCCGATTGTTGGGAATGTCGCGACCGAAGGACTTAAGCTAGCAATCCATGGCAAATCACGTGGCAGATCAGCAACGCTCAAACTATCGGTCGAACTGTGCGGAGTCGGCTGCCGACACAGGGGATTATCGTCGGACAATCGCCGCCTCGTTCGCGGCGCTGGCGATGCTTTTGCTGCTGTCGCCGGCGCTAGCGGTGTTGATTGGCTGCGCTAGCAAAGGGCCGATGCCTACTTTCGCTGCCAGTTCGCTGCCGTCGATGTCCGAGAGTGGCGAAACGATTGCACCGGAGCGATGGTGGACGACGTTCGACGATGACGGCTTGGATCGCGAGGTCAATTTGGCTCTCGGCGATAACTTTGATCTCGCCGTCGCGCTCAGTCGCCTGCGAGCCGCTCAAGCGGTGACGCGGATCGCTGCGTCGGATTGGTGCTGGGATGTGAACGGATTTTCTGAGTCGTCGCGTACATTTGGACCGGGGCGAGATGCATCGCAGATGACGTGGGGGCTGGATGCGAGCTACCAGGTCGATCTGTTTGGACAAATTCGTTCGCGCGTCGACGCCGAACGCTTTCGGACCGAAGCGACTCGCTCGGACTATCAAGCGGTTGCACTGTCACTTTCCGCAGAAGTCGCCCGCACTTGGTACTCGCTGATCGAATCCTACGCTCAGATAAAACTTCTCGAAGAACAAGTCGAGACGAACCGGGAAGGCTTGAAAGCGGTCGAGTTGCGGTATGCGGAAGTCGGCGAAGGCGGCCCCAACGTTTTGCGTCAGCAACAGTTAGTGCAATCGACGATGGAGCAGATGGTTGTCGTGCGAGCCGGCATCGAAGTGCTCGAACACCAGCTGGCGGTGCTCACCGGGCAACCTCCCCAAACCGCCAGGTACCAACCGGGCGACAAATTGCCCGAACTCCCGCCGATGCCATTCGCCGGTCTGCCCGCGGATCTGCTGAATCGCCGCCCCGATGTCCGCGCCGCCTACTTTGCCTTGGCCGCAGCCGACCGAGATGTGGCTGCCGCCGTTAGCGATCAATACCCGCGGTTGAACCTCGGAGCTTCGATTGTCAATTCGGCTCAGAATCCCGAAACGCTTTTCCGGGACTGGTTCCTTTCGCTCGGCGGACAATTGATCGGCCCGATCATCGACGGCGGCCAGCGACGCGCCGAAGTCGCCAGGACGCAGGCTGTCGTGTGGCAGCGGTTCAGCGAATACCGACAAACGACATTGATCGCGCTGCAGGAAGTCGAAGATGCGCTGGCGTTGGAGCGTCGGCAGATCGAGCGGATCGAATTGCTGGAAGCTCAGCTCGAGAGTGCGGAACTCGCCTCTCAGCAGCTGCTTCAGTACTTTATTACCGGTAATACCAGTTACTTGGACGTTCTCAGCGCTGCTCAGTCTCGCCAAAGCTTGCAACGATCGCTTCTGTCTGCCAGATTGGATCTAATCCAGATCCGTATCGGTTTGTATTTGGCTCTGGCGGGCACCTTCGACACGCGGCCGATTGAAAACAATGGGTTGCTCTTGGACGCCCCGCGATTAACCTCAGAGAATGAGTTTGACGATAGCGACGCGGGCGAATTGTTGCCCCCTCCTGCCGGGATGCCAGTCGACGCATCTCCCGCCCCCACTGAATTGCCTTCGCCCGCAGCCGGAAGTGGCACGGTGAAGCCCGCCAAAGAATTCGATTTAAATGAGTGAAGCTGGCCATTCCAGACCACGCCGTAGCTGGATCAGTCTCCTTGCCAATATGTTCCTGTGCCTCGCGATCTTGGCGGGCTCTGCGGCTGGGGTGTGGTGGATTTACCAGACGGAACCCGAAGCACAGCAGATCAACGCCAAACGCAAATCGGCGGCTCTGGTCGAAACCATCATCGTCGAACGCGACACCTATTCGCCGAATCTGGTGGTATTGGGGACCGTTCGCCCCGCGCAGGACATCGTGCTCAGTCCGCGAATTCGCGGCCAAGTGCTCGAGCTCGCGCCCTCTTTCGCCCCCGGAGGCATGGTTCGCGAAGGCGACCTGCTGATGCAAATCGATCCGGCCGACTTTGAGAACACCGTTTCGATTCGCAAAAGTGAATTGGAACAGGTGGAAGCCGATTGGGAAATCGAGTCCGGACGCAAGAAACTGGCCAAGCAAGAGCTAGACCTGTTGGGCGATTCGATTGGCAAGGTCAACGCCGCCCTGGTATTGCGAGAACCCCAATCGGCGTCGCTGCTATCGAGGTTAAACGCCGCCAAAGCGGCTGTCGAACGCGCTATCCTCGATTTGGATCGAACCGAGATCTTGGCTCCCTTCGACGCTCAGATTCTCGACCGCTCCGTCAACGTTGGTTCCCAGGTCGAACCGGGCGATGAATTGGGGCAACTTGTTGGCATCGATCAGTACTGGGTGATGGCAGCGGTTCCAATTCGAAATCTGCGTTGGGTGCGATTCTCCAGCGACAAACAACACGGCTCCGAAGCCATCCTGCACAATCCCGATGCGTGGGGACACGAAGTGCATCGCGTCGGCCGCGTCGAGCGGATGATTGGCTCACTGGATGAACAGACTCGACTGGCACGCGTCTTGGTGGTTGTCGAAGATCCATTGGGACTGGAGTCCGACGTGCCGCCGTTGATCCTCGATTCGCTGTTAAAAGTGGAGATCGCCGGCAAAGAGATCGACGACGTGGTCCGACTGCACCGTGAATACGTCCACGATGGCGACACGGTCTGGGTGATGAAAGATGGAGAACTGGAGATCCGCGATACGGAGATCGAGTTTCGCGATCCAGAATTTGCCTACATCAGCAGCGGGCTGGAGACGGGCGATGAAGTCGTGACCACGACGCTCGCGACCGTCGCCAACGGCGTCAAGCTTCGCAAGGTCGACGCCCCCGCGGAGGCGGAAGATGCGGAAACCGACGACACCAAAACCGGCGACAGCAAGACCGACGACACTGAGACCGGCGACACTGAGACCGGCGACACTGAGACCGGCGACACTGAGACCGACGGCACCAAGACCGACGGCACCAAGACCGACGGCACCAAAACCCACGACATCAAAACTGTCGACATCAAACCCGACGACACCGAATCTGCGGAGGCGAGCGAGTGAGCCAGCCTGCCGACGAGATCGAATCGAACGACGACCAACCGATCGATGCACAGACCTCGGAAACGAGCGGCCCCATCGCGTGGATGGCCCGCAATTCGATCGCCGCCAATCTATTGATGTTCATCCTGTTGGGCGGTGGCATCTGGTCGGCGATCTCGATGCAAAAAGAGGTCTTCCCGCCATCGCAGCTCGATATCGTCGAGATCGAGGTCGGTTACCCCGGCGCGTCGCCAGCGGAAGTGGAGCAGGGAATCTTGCGTCCCATCGAAGGGGCGGTCCGCGGTGTCGATGGGATCCAGCGGATCGATAGCGAAGCTCGCGAAGGGCGTGGCACCGTGCTGATCGAATTGGTCGCCGGTCAGAATCGCATGAAAGCGTTTCAGGATATCGACCAAGCTGTCAGCCGCATCCGCACCTTCCCCGATCAGATCGAACAACCCGAGGTCCGACTTCAGACCGACCAACGCGAAGTCATGCAGGTGTCGATCTACGGTTCGATCGACGTCTGGGAACTCCGCAAACTCGCCGAACAGCTGCGCGACACGCTGCTGTCGACCGAAGAGATTACGCAAGTTGAATTGCGACGCGTTCCACAGTACGTGACGCACATCGAAATCCCTCGCCAGCAGCTCCGCGAGTACGGCCTCACGCTGCCCGAAGTGGCAGAGATCATCCGCACCTCCAGCCAGGATGTGGCCGCTGGTTCGGTGCAAACCAGCGCCGGGGAAATCCTGCTGCGCGTGAAGGCTCGCAAGCAATGGGCGGATGAATTCGCAAATATCGAGATCGTCTCGGGACGCTCGGGGCCCTCGGTGATGTTGGGCGATCTGGCCGTGATTCGCGATGGATTTGAAGAGGTCGGCTTTCACTCGCAATTCAGCCAAACGCCATCGGTGGAGCTCGATATCTTCCGCGTTGGCGCTCAATCTCCCATCGACATCGCCAACGTGGTCGAAAAGACGATGAGCGACTTTGAAAGCGTGCTGCCGCCCGGCGTCGATTGGCGGATCGACCGCAACAATGCGGAAGAGTTTCGTCGACGCTTGGAACTGGTGACCGAAAACGCGATGCAGGCGGTTGTCATCGTACTGGTGATCCTCGCTTTGTTCCTGGAGTTTCGCCTGGCGTTCTGGGTCATGATGGGGATGGTCGTCTCGTTTATCGGCGGCCTGCTGTTCCTGCCTTTGGCTGGCATCAGCATCAACATGATCTCGCTGTTCGGCTTTCTCGTGGTGCTGGGAATCGTTGTCGATGACGCGGTGGTCGTCGGTGAAAACGTCTACGAAGAACGCCAGACGGCCCGCGACTTAGAGCGAGCAGCGATTCACGGAACCCGTGATGTCGCCGCCCCGGTTGTGTTCAGCATCTTGACCAACATCGTCGCCTTTGTGCCACTGATGTTCATTCCCGGCGAGACGGGGAAGTTTTGGAGCCCGTTGCCGGTGGTGGTCATCATCGTTCTGGCGCTGTCGCTTGTCGAATCGCTCTTCATCCTGCCCGCTCACTTGGCGCACACGCCAAAGGTTCGACGCAAGTTATGGTTGACCCAATTCCTGCATCGTGGGCAACAAGCATTTGGTAGCAGTTTCAATCGCGTGGTGGAGATCCTCTACGGTCCGGTGCTGCGTCTGTGTCTGCGGTTTCGCTACGTTACGACTTGCATCGCTGTCGGTTTGTTTCTGTTGGTCGGTGGCTACGCGACAAGTGCTCACATGGGCATGATCCTGATGCCCGAAGTATCGGCAGACGAGATCGAAGCCGGTGTGCGGATGCCCGTCGGAACGACGCAGGATCAATCGGCGGAGATCGCACGCGTGGTCACCGAAGCCAGCTTACGAATGTTCGAAGAGCACAACCTTTACGAAGTGGCCGAGGGGATCAAAACCAACGTTCGCGGCCAAGACTTTATCGATGTTGAGATCGTGATGCGGCCGCCCGACGAACGCGACATGACGGCCAATGAAGTCATCGAACTGTGGCGAGATTCGATCGGTGATTTGCCGGGAGTCGATCAAGTGACGTTCGAAGCTGAACGAGGGCCCGGCGGCCATCGGCGGGATATCAGTATCGCGCTCAGTCACACCGATATCGAGGTGCTTGAAAAGGCGTCCGCTGCGTTTGTGAATAAGGTCGAACAATATTCATACGTTCGCGATGTCAATCACAACTATAACCGCGGCAAAGCACAATACGACTTCCACTTGCGACCCGAGGGCCGCGCCCTGGGGCTGACCGATGAATCGCTGGGCGAACAGCTCCGCGGTGCCTTCTTTGGTTCGCTCGCCCTGCGGTTGCTGCGAGGTACAAACGAAGTCGAGGTGCGCGTTAAATTGCCCGAAGAACAACGCGAGGACATTCACCATTTGGAAGACCTCGTGATTCGAACGCCCAGCGGGGCCGAAGTACCGCTGCTGGATGTTGCCGAGTTGAAAAAAGACGTTGCCTTTTCGCGGATCAATCGACGCGATGGCCGTCGCGCGATCAGCGTCAGCATGGACGTCGAACCGAAGCGGGCGATCACGCAAGTCATCACGGCGATGCAAACCGAAGCACTTCCCGAGCTGCGACGAGACTATCCAGGTATCACCTGGAGTTTCGAAGGGAGCGATGCCGAGATGCGGCGGGCGACATCGGCGCTATGGGGCTACTTCGGCCTCGCGTTGGCGGTCATTTACTCGCTGTTGGCGATCGCCTTCCGCGACTACGTCCAGCCGCTGATCGTGCTCGTCGCGATTCCGTTTGGAATTGTCGGGGCGGTGCTGGGACACATCTGGTTGGGCTACGACATCTCGCTCGTCAGTCTGATGGGTGTGATTGCGCTGTCGGGCGTCGTGATCAATGATTCGCTGATCATGGTCGACTACGCCAACCGCCGCCGCAAACTGGACTGCGATGCGTTCGAAGCGATCTCGCAAGCGGGCCTGCGTCGCTTCCGGCCGATCCTCTTGACCACTCTGACCACCTTCGGCGGCTTATTGCCGTTGATCTTCGAGAAATCACTGCAAGCTCAATACATCGTCCCGATGGCGATCTCGCTCGGCTTTGGCATCCTCTTCTCGACGGCGATCGTCCTGGTCCTGATCCCCTGTCTGTACCTGATCCTCGAAGACATCGTCGCGCTCTTCAAATCCCAACCGCAAGCGTGAGAACGCACGCGATTGCGAAGTGAGGTGCGAGCGTGACACTTGCTGAAACGCAAACCGCTATTTCCGCTGCTTGTTACGTGGCCCCCAGGTCTTAGGGGCGTCGAGCATCAGCGGTTTTTGGAACACCGTCAGCTTGCCGCTTCACCGACAAAAAACGGCCCCGCACTGCCACTTCACCATCGCATAGGCGGCTTTGGCGGCATACCTGACGTAGCGGATCGAAGCACCGATTTGCTGGTCTAGCGGGCAAGCGTCCGGTATACTTGGATCATGACTCCGCAAATGACTCCAGAAATCCGCACGGCTCTCGAAAAACATCCGGTGGGGCCTGTACGCATCGACGGCGATACCGGCGGCGGCCCTGTCTACCTGGTTCGGTTGGATGATATCGCCAACTTTCAGGCGCTGGTTGATCGTCGGGTCGGCGAGGCTCTAAGCGAGGCCGATGAAGACATCGCCGCAGGTCGGATTGTTGAATGGAATCCCGATGCGATGAAACGCCTCGGTCGCGAACGTTTCTCTGGCACTGAGCAAGGCTGATGCCGAGGATTCGGCTCACCGCCTCCGCTCAAGCGACCTTGAGTGACTCTTGGTGGCGTTACATCCGTTAGATCTCTATTTCTAACGCAGTCGTTCGAAACTGTTCATTGCTGGCAGGCCGCTGCTCCCGTTGGAAGGCATCGTCAATCGGCTGGAAGCGAGGCGTTGTCCTAACTTGCTGGAGGAGGATTGCCTGCCAAACTTGGGCGATGAAAACTCGTTTACCCAATCCTCTTTTTCAAGAAACTGCCTGCCTCCGAACTTAACATCCTAAATGTTCCGCTCTAACCATTTTCCCCTGGCCGTCCAATGATGCAGCAAAACCGTCCAGACAGGCCCAGGCGGGCAACGACCGAAAGCACCCTAACTACGGCTCACAAAATGTTTGCACGGCATCTGACTTGGATTGATGCGTGAACTTTCGGCGGCTCTCTATTTAGCTGTCGTCTTGTTCGTCATGGCAACCTACTGAATCGCCCAATCGACGCCCCAAGTGCGTCCAGGAAATGGTCACCACATCAACAGGTCGCACCTGACAGCTACGATGGAATAACAGGCTTGTCGAACGAATGCAGTTGAATGGGGAGATCAGCATCGAGGCGTTCGAGCACCGAATTGATTGACAGTACCCGATGGCCGCCACTTTTCAGTGCGTAAAGGGTTTCATCTACTGCTTCTTAAGCAACTTGTGTTTCTTTAAAAATTGCTCTGTTTGGATCTGGGCATCGAAATACCAGAACAAATCGTAAATAAGGTAGCCATGGGCTCCTCCATCATTGCGGACGAGGGAACACTCATTGCCGAGCTGAGCCATGGCGGCAGTAAACTGTTCAGCCCCCTTCAGCGGCGTCACCGTGTCCGCCGTCCCGTGAAAAACAATCGTTGGGGAAACATTCTCTTTTACGTGGGCGACTGGAGAGAGTTCCTTCCATCGCGCTCCAATCTTCGCCTGGCCATAACCTTCGGAAGAAGTGTCGATGACGGGATAGAGGAGTACCAAAGCGTTGGGCTCACAAGATACTGCGGTGGACTCGCCTGCCTCGTTTACCGAACGAAACAAGCTAGTTCCCACCGCTAGATGCCCGCCCGCGGATGCGCCACTGACAATGATTTTATTCGGGTCAACACCAAGTTCTTCAGCATGCGTGCGGATGAATCTCACTGCCGACCGTGCATCACGTACACAGTCAAATACGTCCACGTTCCTTTTTTTGTCGAGCAATCGATACTGCAGACTTATGGCGACCATACCTTGATTGGCAAAGTAGTCAGCAAAAGGGTACATCCGTTGGGGAACACCACCAGCCCAGCCGCCGCCATGGATGATGAGAAAGCAGGAGCGTTTGTTCGCGGCATTCCAATTCTCCGGTAAGAACACGTGCAGTTGCAGATCACGGTCAGATACTGTCTTGTACGTTAACTTGCGATCGGGCTTAAGGAACGATGCGACCCCTCGTATATGATCGCCACGTTGCGCAGTGCGTTTAACCTTCTCGGATAGTTCATGAGGCTTGTCTTGCACGCTGGCCAACAAACGGTGCGCCGCCCGAATCCGAACGTCCAAGGCCTCATCATCAAGAAGCTGGATAAGTTCGGCGGTCGAATCTAGGTTGCACTCGCCGGCATAAACAGCCGCACTTGCGCGAACTCTTGGATCGGAGTGGATAAGGTTCGCTTGGATCGAACGAAATTGCGTCACGTCGCCCAAAGCGGCGAGAGAGTGCTGGTATTGAACACGCTCCAAAGACTCAACAGCACCAGGCAACAGCTGATGGAGCCGAGCTTGGTCGGTTGCGTCCCCGACGGTCGACAAGATCCACGCTGCGCGTCGGCGCATTGTCGAAGAAGGATCGGATAGAGCCGCTCTCACGGCTGATAATGCTTTTGAGTCCCCCCGTCGCGCCAATGCCGCGGCTGAAAACAAGGCAAGACCTTCGTCGTCGGACTTCGCGGCATCCGCCAAGGCGTTTGAATTGTTGCCGATATTGAGCTTAAAGATGCTCTCTGCCGCATGGACACGACCGGTCGACTTTGGATTTGCCAAGATGTAATAAAGCATCGAAACGGATGCCGCATCTCCACTTCTAACCAGCTCCCGAAAGACTCCACACCTCTTTTGATCATCCAGCGACTGCCAGTCCAACCGCCCAAGATGCCGCCGTACCTTTTCTCTCTCACCGCTCATCGTCAACGCTTCGGCAGCATGCATTGACGGCCAGAATTCCACGGATTCCAATCCGGATTCCAAAATTGCCAAACACTTTCGCTGGTTCGCCTGGTCGATTGCTGGTTGAGTCTGTGCGTTGGCAGAGGCCTTCAGCAAGAGTAATAAAGCAATTCCAACCAGCACAAACTGCGTTCGTTTCATACTCAACATAATCGATGTCTCTCCGGGCGAATTCCGTACCTGATTCAAAAGGATTCTGCTACTTCTCGACGCGGACCTCACAGATACGTGCGTGGTCGATTCCGTTGGTTGACCGGACCGTGATCCGAATCGCATCAAACGGTTGAGTATCTAACGCGTGCTCCCGCAAGCGTTGATAGTTCCCACGAACATGCATGAGACTTCGCCAAGCCGAATCGTGCCCTAGTTCAATATCGTAGTCGCGTACGGTCTCGGGCTGAGGGATTCCCCAGAGCATTTTGTCGGTGTAGGCATCGGCCAAGCTGAATGTCAGGACGCGGTGCATCCCCGTATCGAAGGTGAGGCGAATCGCCCGAGCAGTTTGCTCCTTTTCCCATCTCAACGTCAACGCCGCGGGGAGTTGTTCATCCGGATCACTCATCCAACGATGCGTTCCAGGAAAGGCGCGACCCGGAGTCACTCCACCCTCACCATGGACAGCGCGGGTCTGGCCACTTAACACGTTCTCCGGAACAGAATCGATGTGGTGACTGGTCGCTTGGATTGTTGCCTGCTTGGCGATGTCGGTGTGATCTTGATTTTGCTGGCCGATGAGAAAACCGTCGTCACGGAGGATGCGTTGTTGAACGCGCCGGATTAGATCAGGTGAGCTGAGCAGATTCGCCGGGCTAATTTGGTTTTGGACGGCGACTGCTGCGGCAGTTCCTACGCCTTGGCCCATGGCGGCACATGTTGCCATCACGCGTGTCGAAGCGAACGCAACGTGCGTGGCAGAAATGTTGCGTCCAGCAAACATCAGATTTGTAACATTCCGACTGATGCAAGCCGACAGAGGAATGTCGAACAGCCTAGGGACAGGATGCTGTACGCATGGCGGTTTCTCCGGGGCATCGACACCCTCGGGTGGATGCATATCGATTGGCCAGCCTCCAAAGGCAATGGCATCGCTATGAGGTGAGGATGTCATGACATCGTTTTCCGTAAGCGTCGAGTGTCCGACAAATCGGCGACTCTCCCGCTTTCCGGGGATAAAGCCAAACCATTCCAGCGCCCAGTTGTCGGCACCGTGATCGCCGCCGTTCTTAACGTGGTCCCAAACTCCGAGGACGATACTCAGCAGTTCGTCTCGTATGTGTTCATTGTCGCGGATCGTATCGAGCATCCCGCCCCATTCCACCCACCAATACCCGTACTCCAGGCCGCGATCGAGCACGTTTTCGGCATGGGGACGTAGCGAGAGTTCCTCTTCGGTAAAATTCCTCGCCCAAGAAGGTGCGACAAACGGCATGGGCCGATCATGCTTTCGCGCCTGGAACATGATCGTCGAACCAAGTCGACAGTTATCTCCAATCGGAGGAGCCAACGACTCAGTAAACTCCTGCTTGTCTTCCCGGCCTTCCCGAAACAAAGCTCCCGCGGCAACACCCAACCGTCCATCTCCGGTGCAATCCAAAAACACCTTCGCGGCAATTGAAAATTGCTGTTCGGTGGACGTTCGGATGGCGGCTGCTCGTCGAATTTCGCCATCGACAACATCCGCGTCAATGACTGCCGTATTTAGGAGCAGTGTCAGGTCGGGTTCGTTTCTGCACAGGTCGTAGAGGATCAGGTCAAAGACCGACGACGATCGCTGCGGATTGCGGACACTCGCTTCGAGCCGGATCTCTTCAATGATGCCTCCTTCGCGAGCCTCAGTCTGCAATTCCGCCCCCCGTTTCCCGCTGCAGTCAGCCCCGACGATATGCATCCGAATTTCGCTGGAGGCATTTCCCCCAAGCATCGGCCGGTCCTGACAAAGGATGACCTTCACACCGCAGCGAGCTGCCGCGAGTGCCGCAACGGTCCCCGCGGGGCCACCTCCAGCGACGAGAACATCCGTTTCAAGTTGGGTTTGCTTGAAGTTGTTGGTATCAGAATTCACAGAAGGTTCGCTTTGCATGGTCGGTCCAAGATATGAGGCAAGCTATTCGCTTCGATGATCTCGCGAATCGCCTGGTTGTATTCTTCGGTGGGCTGGAAACCACGTGATAAGCCAGAGTCATCTGGCAGGAGCTCGATGACCTTGGACGCATGCTTTAAGAGATGAATTTGATGCGCCAGAGATTCCATACGCTGAGGTAGTTGGAATAATTGGCTGAGACCGAGGATCTGCTGGTGATACTGGTTGGCCGTTGCCAGATCGCCACTTTTAAACGAATCCACCAAATCGCGATGCCATTGCGGTGCGATCCCCGCCAGCGCAGACACACAACCGCTGGCGCCCAATTGCATGCTTTCAAGAACCAAACTTTCGATCCCCTGCAAGATTCGGAACAGTTGCCCCTGCAAGCCTTCGCACAGCAATCGCATGCGATCTAAATCGTTGCTTGTATCCTTGCAGAGAACAATGTTTTCATGCTGGGCGAGCTCAAACATACTCTCAACGGAAATGGAACTCGGCAAGCGAAGGTGATGGTAGATCCCAATAGGTAGCGGAGATTCGTCTGCAATCTCCGTAAAGTATGCAAGGATCTCCGGTTGGCTCAGTTTTTGAAAAAACGGCACCGTTGCAATAGCAACATCAGCACCATCTTCATGGGCACACTTTGCCAGCTCAATGGATCGCTTCGCCGCGTAGCCGCCAATTCCAATCATTAGCGATGTGCTGCGCGGTGTTCCACGCCGAGCCGCCTCGACGACAACCCTCCGCGCATCGTCATCGACCAGGACCATCTCTCCTGTCGACCCCAACACGAACAAACCGTTGCAACCGTGAGACGAAAGGCGTTGGGCAAGTCGCTGCATTGCCACCGGTTCGACTTCGCCGGGCCTTTTACAAGGAGTCACGGCAGCGGCAATGACGTCAACGTCCGCCAAGTTGATCGATCCAGACGACGTGTAGTTTTTCTCTTCGATGGACATGGTTCTCATTGCATTATCAGTACGTTCATTATGTCGAACGAAAATCTTGGCATAATCTGCCATTCCTTTGTTGCATCATGGTATACCACGCGATACCATGCAAGGTGTGAGGCAATCATCGCCCGAAAAAAGTGCATTCCTACAAGGGGCTGATATGAGCGACAACGAAGTTCACAAGAAGCTTTCCGATCTAATTTTTTCTGGCGAATTCGAGCGCGGCAGCAACCTGGTAGAACGGAACTTGGCAAGCCGACTGGGCGTAAGCCGCATTCCCGTCCGGGAAACCTTGACGAGGTTGGTCGCGCAGGGGGCATTACAAGGAGGACGCAAAGGCGAAGGAGTTCGGCTGCGCCGATACTCGGCAGAAGAGATTCGCCAGCTGTACGAATTCAGAGCGATGCTGGAGGGCGGAATTGCTCGGGCAGCTGCCACCAACGCGAGCCAGGCTGACGTTCTCCGGCTCACGATCATTTGTGACGAAATGAACGCGTCGGTTGGCGAGGCTACGGCGGAGCGATGGGGCATCTTGGATCGACGATTCCACGAAGCGCTTTCAGAATCGTGTCGTAACGATCGAACGTCGGAAGCACTCAAAGCCCTTCTTAATGAGTGCTTCTACGTCTTCTACATTTTGTCCCGCCAGAAGAGCCGCAGTGAACTCTCGGGCGAAGAGCTCGTTTCGCATCAAAAGCTGGCAGTGGATGATCATTTGGCGATTGTCGGACACATCAAGGCACGCCGTGAAGATGAAGCAGAATCGCATTCAAAACTACATATCCTTCGCTCGGCTGACCGAGTCATCCGCGCTGCCATCGAATCTGATCTGGAAAATTAGCATGTTGAACTCGAATCATTCTACTAGCTCTTTCGTCGTACTGACGTTATTGGCCTGTCTTAACTGCGTTTCCACAGGTTGCACCGGACAAGCCACAGGACCGCCAACCTATCGCGTGCAAGGTACCGTCGAATTTGAAGGAGCCCCGATTCCGCGAGGCCGGGTCATTTTCAGCCCCGATAGTTCCCAGGGTAACAAAGGATCGCAGGGCGTTTCGGAAATAAAAGACGGAAGGTTTGATACGTCGACCAGCAGAGGACGCAACGCACTGGGAGGGCCTCAAATCGTGAAGGTACTCGGGTTCGACGGAAAAACCTTTACCGACGACGCAGGAATCGAAGCCGAGGATGGTCGCCTCTTGTTTCCAGCCTGGGAAACAACAATCGATATCAAAGAAGAAATTCAGGACCTCAACCTGGTAGTCCCCACCTCACCAGCGAAATAGAACGCGCGCCCCCTGTTGGGCCAAACCCCACCGAGCATTCCCCGATTCATTGCACGAGCACTTCGAGTGCTACTGCGCAATTCATCCATCCCTCAGCATTTGTAACAGGAACAGTTACCATGTCCACATTTAGAAACGCTTCCGGCAGGAAAGGTTTTACACTCGTCGAGCTCTTGGTTGTAATTGCCATTATTGGCATTCTGGTTGGATTGCTTCTTCCTGCCGTTCAGCAAGCTCGTGAAGCCGCCAGACGCATGTCGTGTACGAACAACCTGAAGCAGCTCGGGCTTGCGATACACAACTATCACGACGTTTTCCGTGTGTTTCCTCCGGGCGGCAACGGAAGCTACGACTTGGCTGTCCGATCAAATCAACTGTCGCTGCACACTTTCTTGCTTCCATTCCTCGAACAAGGAAACGTCCATGATCAAATCGACTTTTCCGGCAGCTCGTACCTTACCGAACGCAACAGTTCGGCAAACCGAGTCGACGCGTTCTTGTGCCCAAGTTCGACTCGAGAGTTCGATGCGACAACATCGGGCGGCTCTCTCAGCTACCCAGACCTATACACAGCTCACTATCTAGGAGTGATGGGACCTAAAGGAGTCAACGCACAGACCGGCGGTACCTATCAAAGCGACGAAACACTTGCGAGCAATGGGGGATTTGCTCGGCAGGGAGTCTTTTACGACCTCAGCAAGATTAAGTTTCGAGACATTACCGACGGAACCTCCAATACGTTTGCTTTAGGGGAACTGTCCTGGAACGACGCAGGGACGGTCTTTCGCATGTGGGTCCGCGGCTGTGGAGGATCTGCGTGCACATCTTGCAAAAACATTGTTGATGGAATCGGAATCACCCCCGCGGTATCAGGCAACTTCAACAATGTTAGTTTTGGCAGCCAACACCCCGGCGGAGCCCATTTCGTGCAATGTGATGGATCTGTGAGATTCGTATCTGAAACTGTAGACCTTGGCTTGTACAAGGCAACGGCGAGTCGAAATGGCGGTGAAGTCGCTACTGCGCTTGATTAATCGCAAACCAACAAAGTCTTCCAACACCGAGAGAATGAACTATGAAAACAGCTTGTACGATTACCCTGATTTTATCCGCACTAACGGTGCCTGCGTTTGTTTGCGGCGAAGAGATACCGTTCAAAACGCCGACGGTTTTCACGGAACAAATCATTCTAGGTGCTGATGAATTCACCGCGAAGAACGAGAATGCATATCTCGCCTTCCCTGCGATCGTTCGTGGCGATGAGGACCATGTTCTCATTTCGTACAAGCGAGGGCGAAGCCATGCGAATGACACGGGTGCCCCCTTGGAAGTCGCTCGCTTTAATGTCGTCACCAACGAGATTGAATCGCGCAAGATCGTTAGTGACGACCCAAGCTTAATCTACCAGATGGGTGAATGGCTTCGCTTTAGCGACGGCAGTCTCGGCAACTTCGTCGACGTGCAAAAAGTTGTTGTCGACCAAGGGAAGCGAGCAAACCACCGTGTAGGCGTTCAATTCGTGACCACGACCGATTCAGGCGCTAGTTATTCCCCGATGCAGCCCTGGGGTGCGATTGATGGAGTCGAATATGGCTACGTATTTGATGGAGTCGAAGTCAATGGTGTCATTTATGTCCTCGCGATGACATTTCCTGAGCTCTCCGCTGCGAAGACCAGGTTCGATGCCCAAGGGAAACGGATCTACGGAACGGTTACTGCACTTTCTTTCGACGGTAAGGAATGGAAGTTCGAGCGCAATCTCACGGAGGAATTTGGTGGGGCTGCGATCAATGAAAGCTGCCTCATTGCGAGCGAAGATGGTTTCATCGTGGCGACTCGTGGCTACGACAACAAGGCAAGACTCCACCGTGTTGACCGCACTTTCGAGGTGCGTCAATCGAGGAATTTGACCGAGCAGTATGACCAGATTCGCGGCATCGTTGGCCGGCCGCGCCTGTTCCGCGAAGGTGATGGCCTGTATCTGCTGGGGCGAAACTATCGAAAGACCGGCAAGATGGAACTCTGCCTTTTCCGTGTCGATGAAGAAAGCCTTGAAGTCGAGCAAGGAGTCGTTCTCGGGCCGCGAAACCAAGCAAAAATTGTCGATGGCTACTATGCAATGCCCTACTTCACGGGCTCCGCCAAGGATCGTCGGCTAAACATCATCACGTACCGGCGCGATTCGCAGGCAAAAAGCCCAGACATCGTTCGACTGGAATTCGACTGGAACGAAGCTCGCTAGCGCATGAAGCTTCGCTTGATGCTGATTCTTACTTTCGAGGAATGCTGTCGTGGGATGTGGTTTGCTGTACGGATGGTGGTCGATTTCGGCAAGTCCCCCGAACCTCGCGTTTCTGGCATCGATACCGGAGACAACTCGTAGCGGATTGACAACGATCGACTACGTCGTGATCGCGCTCTATGGTGTCGTGACGATGACAATCGGCTGGTACATGAGCCGAAAGAACGAATCGGCCAAGGAGTACTTTGTCGGTTCAGGGCACATGAACCCGTTCCTTGTGGGTGTGTCGCTGTTTGTCACGCTACTGAGTACGATTTCCTATCTCTCGATGCCCGGTGAGGTCATCGGCAAGGGCCCCGTCTATTTGACCAGGGTCTTCGCATATCCGCTCGCATTCCTCTTCGTAGGTTACATCTTGCTGCCCGTTTACATGCGGCAGCGAACGACGAGCGCCTATGAATTGCTTGAGAATAAGTTGGGGCTCAGTGTCCGTCTTTTGGGCGCCTGCCTGTTTATCGTCTTAAGAATCGTCTGGATGTCGCTGCTGATTTATCTGTCGGCCAAAGCGATGACGGTCATGCTCGGGATAGGCGAAGAATGGATTCCCGGGTTGGTCGTTGCAACAGGAGTTGCCACGATCATCTATACATCGATGGGGGGCTTTCGAGCGGTCATCATCACGGACTTCTTGCAAGCTTGCTTTTTGCTCGCTGGCATTCTGTGCGTATTGGCGCTTGTTACTCTACGAACAGGCATCGATTGGATACCAAACGAGGTGCAACCCCATTGGGACAGCCAGCCAATTATTAGCTTCGATCCTGCGACACGTGTTACCGTGTTGGGGACTATCCTATCTACCTGGATGTTTTTGATCTGCACCTCTGGCGGAGATCAGACTGCAATCCAACGCTTCATGTCGACCAAGGATGCACGGAGCGCTCGAACCGCATCGCTTTTCCAGGCGATTTCAGCGATGGTTGTCAGCGTGCTTTTGGGGATCACCGGTTTCGCGATTTTGCATTATTGCAACGTGTTCCAGGACCGCATTCCCTTTGATTTAAGCACAACCGAAGGAGCCGACTCCATCTTCCCCTGGTTTATCGCCAATGAGCTTCCAGCAGGAATCGCTGGCTTGGTCGTTGCTGCGATGTTCGCTGCGGCGATGTCCAGCTTGGACTCGGGCATCAATTCGATTGCCGCGGTTACGATTTCCGACTTCTTTGGCCGCCTGGGCTTTCATCCCAAAAGCGAAAAATCCCACCTCCGACTTGCGCAAACGATTGCACTGACGGTTGGTGTTTCGGTGGTTCTTGGGAGTTCCCAGATCGGCAATGTACCGGGCAACATAACTGCCGTAACTAACAAAACGGCAAACTTGCTGGCGCCAACGCTGTTCTGTCTCTTTATCTTCGCCCTGTTTATTCCATTTTCGAGAACGATCGGGGTCTGGGCGGGGGCCATTGCAGGCACCACGGTCGCAATACTCGCCGCCTTTTCGGGCCCCATCTTTGGCTACCTTGATGATGGAAGAGACCCTATTAGCTTTCAATGGATCGCCCCCCTCTCCGTCGCCGTAAATCTGGGCATAGGGTCCGCTGTCTCACTCTTACCTATTCCACACAAACAAAACTCTTCGACTGCACGCGACGCGTCTGTCTCCACGAGTTCCGCTGAAGGAAATTAGAAGGAAAACGAATGTTATCAGGTATAAGCTATTGGTCGCTTCCAGGTGGATTAGAGGGTACGTGCTCGTTGACCACCGCCTTGCAATTGGCAAAAGAGCAACAGTTCGACGCGTTGGAACTGGCGATCGCTCCTGAAGGAGCGATCCATGTTCAATTGACCGAAGGCGAGTGCGAATCGATGCGGGAGCAGTGCGATGCTTCCGGAATCAGGGTGAACACACTGGCTAGCGGCATGAGCTGGGCATTCAATCCGGTCAGCAACGACGAATCGGTTCGATCCGAATCGATTCGTTTGCACAGTGAAGCCATTCGGCGAGCTGCATGGCTGGGGTGCGAAGCGTTACTGTACGTGCCTGGGGTCGTCACCAGTCCGATATCGCCCGCGGAACGAGTGCGCTATGACCATGCAATGGATCGCGCGAAGTATGCCGTGGAAAGTCTCTTGAAGATTGCCGAAGAGTGTCGGGTGTCACTGTGCATCGAAAATGTGTGGAATGGTTTTCTCTATTCCCCTTTAGAACTCCGTGATTTTATCGACGGCGTTAGCAGCGACTGGCTGGGCGTTTACTTCGACGCGGGGAATCTCTTGGGTTATCAGCAGCATCCGCCAGACTGGATTCAATTGCTCGGTTCTCGAATCAAACGTGTACACGTCAAGGGATATCGAGACGTCTTCGGCTTCGCTGGAAACTACGAGTTTTGTGAACTCGATGAAGGTGACGTCCCCTTGGAAGAGACCATCGAAGCGCTGCGAGAAATCGGATACGACGGAACGGTGGTCGCGGAAATGCTCCCGTTTCAAGAAGGGCGGCTAGAGCGGACGGCGACAACGCTTAACGCCCTGCTGAAAGCAGTTGTGACATAACCGCCCCTTTCGCAGCGATAAACTTACATAGAATAAACCACTGGAGACGCAGGAAATGATTAAGGTCGGTGTTGTCGGAATCGGAATGATGGGGGCCGTTCACCTGGAGGCGTATGGAAAATGCCCAGACGTCGAAGTTGTTGCCGTTGCCGACATGGATCCCGATAGACGCTCGGGAAAGTCGAGTGCCCAAGGCAATATCGAAGGGCAAAAGCAAGGTGGCTTTGATTTCAGTACGGTGCGACAGTATGCAGATGCATCGGAGCTAATCGCAGCCCCGGATGTTGATGTGGTGGACATTTGCCTTCCGACACCAGCGCACTTGAAATTTGGAAAACAGGCACTTCGTGCTGGCAAGCATGTGTTTATTGAAAAGCCTCTTTCTCGTACGTATTCCGAAGCGTTGGAATTGGCAGATGCCGCGGATGAAGCCGAGGGGCTTGCTTTCTGTGCGATGTGTATGCGTTTTTGGCCCGGGTGGGACTGGCTGAAAAACGTAGTCGAAGAAAAGACCTATGGAGCTGTCCTATCGGCCACTTTTCGCCGAATTACTCAGTTTCCGGGCGGCCCATTTTATAGTGACGGGAAAGCCTCGGGAGGAGCGCTCCTCGACTTGCACATTCACGACGTCGATTTCATCCGTTACCTCTTCGGTACCCCAAAATCAGTGTCGTCGCATGGATACTCGAAGCCAACAACACACTGCGACCATGTTCTCACGAACTATCACTACGACGACATTCCCATTGTCACCGCCGAAGGTGGCTGGTCCATGGTGCCAGGCTTCGGATTCGAGATGGAGTACATTGTTAACTTTGACAATGCCACGGCCGTTTATCGCCTCAGCGATGCACCTTCTTTGACACTTGTCACCGAAGAGGGAGGGAAGACGACGATTCCCCTTGCCGAGGGGCTGGGATACGAAATCGAGCTAAAGCACTTCGTTGATTGCATCCAACGTGGCGTTCCATCGGACCGGATCACCTTCAGGGACGCTGCGGAAGCAATTCGCATTGTTGAAGCCGAGCAAGAAAGCATGTCGAAGAAATCCGTGGTCTCGCTTTAAAACAGATGACCGGCATGACTTGCCTCCGCAAATTCGCGCCTCCCCCAAATTGTTCAGCACGCTTCCAAACCCTGCCGAGGCTTTTTCCGATCGCCCTGAGCCTGCCGACAACAGGCTTGGGAAAGGGGGAGGAGCGCTACGCCTGCATTGCCCAATGCAGACTCAGAAGTTCTGAGTCTTGAGCATTGGATCTGGAGCGTGCTTCGGCGCCGCGCGGCAGGCCACGTATTTTTTAGCCGACGACTTTGCTGATATCGATCAGATGCAGTTGTCGGCCTTCACCCTCGGCAGGCGTATCGATACAGACCAGTTTGCCATCGCGCGACAGTCGCGGATGCGTGTCGACTCGCCACTCCCCTTTGTAGATCGGGGGCAGGTGGAAACCGCCCAGATCGATCCGTCGTCCCGTCGCGATTTCGAACAGATGGGGCGTCTGCAGACGCGCCTTCCCCTTGGGGTAGGTGTCGTTGAGGATCCACTTGTTGCCAGGCAGGTAGCTGAGGTGCCCGCCGCCATCCAGGACGCCGCGTCCAACTTCGCGGACGTCGCCTCCGCCATCGACATCTTCGAACAGGAAGTTCGCCCAATTGTCGTTCCCATCGAAGTGCCGCGACTGGGCGAGGATGTGCGTGTTGTCTCGCCAGATGAAGTGAGACGTATAACCGTTGCCACAGACGATCCGCAGATCGCTTCCGTCGACGTTGGCGGTGATCATGCGTGTCAACCGAGAGCCATTGGGGTAACGCCAGCGGTGCAACGCGATGAATCGGGAACCATCGGGACTAAACAGCAGATGGTTGAAGTAGTGTTTGATGCCAAATTCCGGTTTCGGAATCGCGCCGGTCCGCGCGATGCTGGCGAGCGTAATGATCGTTTTCGCTTCGCCGGTGACGAGGTCGACTTGTTGGATGCCCGAATCGTCGGGAGCCAAAACTTCGGCGTTCGGATCGGCAAGGCCCGCGTATCCATATCCGGGACGGACATCGTTGATGCGGCGGAAGTCGGCGGTCACAGCGGTCTTGCCGTTGGGGCTGACACTGTAGACCGGATGGGGAATCGTGCGGGTTTTCTTCGTGTGAACATCCATAATCCGAGACACGAAGCGATCGCCGCTGCGATCGTTCCAGATGATCTCGGAGTCCGATCCAGGCAACCACTGCAGCATGCAGCCTTGCTGCCACGACCACGCTTTCGTTTCACCAAGTTCGATCCAGCGATCGCCGTCGGCCAGATCGACCATCCCGATTTGGATCGTGTCGTCGGCGGTTGGCGAACGGTGTTCGAAGTCGACCTGCATTCCCAACACGTACCGTCCGCTCGAATCGAACTGCAGTTTGTCGTAGTATCCGAACCAGTGATGTTTCGGCCCGCTGGTGATCTTGCGAACCGGAAACTCGCTCTCCGACGCTGCCGCGGCAAGAGGCAGCGCGCCTAAACCGAGCAGCGCAAGCGATGCTTGCTGAGCGAGAAATTGACGACGAGGGAGCGTTTGATCTGTCATGGGGATGGAAATATGTGGCGGGAGGGAGGCATGTCGGGAGGGGACGTCGAATCACCGATTGTAACCGGTCGACGGCGACGCGGAAACATTGGGAATCGAAACCTCCAGCGCACGCCGGAAACGCCGAAGCCACACATTCGAAATGGCAGCCCCTCACCGTGCTCCCCAACGCCTGATGAAAACTCTCACAAAGGCACGATGGCACTGAGAAAGGAAATCGTGTCTGGCGCTACGTCACCACAACTCCGTGCCTTGGTGCCTCCGTGAGAGAAACCCGTTTCCTCGCCAGATAGATCGTCTCACGGAGGCACGAAGGCACAGAGAACAGAAATCATGGCTGTCGCTAGTTTGCCAAACCTCCGTGCCGTAGTGCCTCCGTGAGAGCCCCCGCTTCAGTCCCACGATGAATCCTCTCACGAAGACACTGAGCAAAAACAGAAATGGACATCCGGGATCACCCTTTGCTGCCAGCACCGTAAGGCGACCGAGGGACTGCGAGAGAATGCCAGCAGCGATGGGAAACGCCCGTCCCAAGCCAACACCAAACCGAGACCTTTCGCTCGATTGGTCTATCGCAATCGGTCCGTTAGATCGCGAATCCGATCAATCAAAAGCGTGCACAACATGCGGCAGGTCGCCGGCCACCGTGCGTGGCAAGCGTCCCCGTGACTTTTTGAGGCGTCATCGAACCGACGGCTTGGTGTGGCGTCGGGCCTGTGAATTGAGCCGCACCGTTGTTCGCAACGCGTCTACGATGCGTCGTCCGTTTCCAGAATCAATTCAATCGGTTCGGTTTGCGCTTCGGCAACCTCGACAGAAAGTCCACTGGTGTAGTAGTCGGCGTAGCGACGGGGAACCGTGTTGCCGTGAGCATGGACCGATTTTGCGAGGTCTTCGGTCAGCACGATTTGAACGACGACGACTTCGTACGATCCCGGTGGAAGACCGATCTCGCCAGCTTGGTTCGCCGGCTGGAATTCGCCCTCGGGGGAGATTCGACTCGCGAATCGTTCTTTGTCGCTTAGCCTGCGAAATTCGATACTCCCCGACCTAACAGGCTCGCCGGCGTCGAATCGCACGATGCCCGATGTGGGACCGATCGGGGGACCACAGCCTATCGATGCGACCAGCAGGAGGCATCCGATGGCGAATGAGAGGATTGTCGAACTTGGTGTTCTCACGGCATCAACTCGACAACGCGAGCATCGTGCCGGTTTGCCAACGATCCGAGGACTTTGGTGTCGGTTGTGGGGCTGTAGAATCGAACGCTCCCGTCGACCAAGGCAAAGTGGACGCCGCCGGGATGCCAGCTGCCAAATGAAAACATGTCGGCCAGGAGATCGTTGGGGCCGTTGGCCAGCCGCAGGCCCGGACCGGCCAGTCGACACGACGCCGGCAGATGGTCTCCATCGTAGGCGGGCGAATCAAACGGGAACTGTTCCAGCTGAGCCAGCGGGACAAACTTTTCGCCGAACAGGAACGTGCTCGACGTCCCGTCGGTGACCGAAGCCATGCGGATCCGATCCGATGGACTGACCGCTTCGCCGTCTTTGCAGTTGGGGCGAACGCTGATGATAACTCCCGTCCCATTGCCGCCGTAGTAGAAGTCGGTCGGTGCACCGGTGGAGCCGGGAGTGAGGTCGCCATGGTTTCCTGCATAGTCGCAAAGCGCGCCGGGTACATTGACAGCGACATCGTCGGTGCGTGGTGGAATCGGACACCCGCAGGGCAAGCGACCGCCGCCACCATCGACAGTCGTTCGCAAGTTCCGCGTCCCGATCGGTTGCGTGCCGGCGCGACGCGAAGGGCACAAGAAGATATCGGGAACCGCCGTGCGAACATTTTCGTCGTGCTTGTGCCACGGTTTGGAACAGTCCCATTGGCCGCCCAGCGAAACTTGTTCAATGAACGGCATCACGCGGGCCAGCCAAGTTGGCGTTTCCAATCCGCATTGATTCGAAGGATCGGCATCGGGACGCGATTCGTAACGTGCCGGCGGAAAGTAGCGAAAAACATCGTGGTGCATGTGCGTTGCAACGGCCAATTGCCGCACACGGTTCGCACAATCGGTACGTCGCGCCGCTTCTCGCGCAGCCTGCACCGCTGGCAACAACAAGGCGACCAAGATACCGATGATCGATATCACGACCAGCAGCTCGATGAGGGTAAAGCCGAGGCGCGTATGAGGCGTTTTCATAGATTTGGTCCAGAGCTTCGTTCACAGAAGGATTCCGGTCCGACCGCAGAACAATATAGTTCATCGATCGCGGCGGTGGGCAAAACCGGCAGATATCGGCGTCTTAAACACCAAGTAAGGAGTTCTCCTCGTTTAACCGCGTGGGCATCGCCCCGCGTGTATAAAGCCCGCGCGGCCCGATGGGCACGCGGTTGAACGAAGCAAAGCGAAAACGATCTGTTTAATCCGACGAAATCATCCGAAACACTAAACCTTTTCTCGCCTCGCAAAACCTACGATGGATCGCGAAAGCTTTGCACCCAACGCGAATTGGTTGCAAAAATTCCCCGCACCACCGCCTTCACCTCTTCCGGCTCGTAGGGATCGTGCTCGAGTTCGTGTTCCAGCAGTTCTAACTTCTTGCGAATCAGGTATCCCTGCATGCTTTGGTAGCGGCGCAATTCACCGCGACGCAGGAAGGTTCCCACCTCTAGCCGCCGGCTCCATTCTTCCCAAACCGGCAACCAGAACAATGCGTGCTCCTTATCGCCGCTGTTGGCTGCCGATAAACACTCGCTGCGAGCCAACGCGATTTCCTCCAAGCATTCTTCCGGCGACGGATAATAGGCGTAACAGGCGACGACGCTCAGAGCGACCAAACCGGCAAGCATCGTCGCTCCGATGACGCTTCGTGGCACCAGGATGTCGAATCCTCGAGGCGGAGCCGCTTCCGTTGGTTCGGGCGCGGTCGTCACCAAACGTGCCTCATCGATCCCCAATCTTCGCAATATCAATCCGACCAGCGCCAGCAGGGCGACAAAGCCCACCGCGATGCTGCCTGCAATGTCCAGATGTTTGTCGATCGCTTCGTTCGCCTTCTGCCAAACGTTGCCCTCATTGGGAGGAATGGGATTGGCGTAGATGTCGAACGCGTGGGTATGCCCGGCCGGTTCGACTCCCGGCGGCACGAGCGGTTTGTTGATGCCGTAGGAAATACCGAGGACTATCAATAACAAGCCGGTCATCCACGTGGCGGCCGCCTTCCAACCGAAATGTCTGCCAAACCAATACGGCGTGGCGAGATTCATCCCCGTGCCGAGTATCAGCAACGTAAAGGCGGCGCCGGGGGAGTTGGCGTGTTGGAACATCATCCCCAACTGGCTCATCGCCAACATCGGTGTCGCGTAAACGGGAACGGCGACAAACAACATCGTCAACGGTGCCAAGGGATCATCGCGTTCGACACTGTGTTGCATCGCACCGTAGGGCAACACCACGGCCAACAGGCCAAGTCCTAAGAGTGCCAACAGCGTCAGTGCCATCGGTATTCCGGTGGCATCGCGCGACATCTGAACGACCATCGCTGCCAGACGGCGCGGGCCAATCAAATTCGGCTCCGCGGTTTCAGACGTCGGTTCAGTCTCCGCTTGTTTGCGTCGATCCAAGGCATCCCACAACAACCCCAACGCGGTCACGATGACCAAAGATCCGACGGCAAACAGAATGATCACCAGCGGACGACTGAGCGTCAGGCCATACAACAAAGACAGCGGGTTGAACAGCGGAGCGGACAAAGCGAACGCCGACAACGCTCCCGGTTTGACTCCCGATCGACGCATCTGAATCAGGATCGGCAGCACGCCGATCGAACAGACCGGCAGTAACATGCCGATCAACCACGATTGTGGGAGCGAGCGCAGCGAATCGCCGCCAAACAGCCGCCGCGTGCCATCGCGGCCCAGGTAGTAGCGTAGGATTCCCGCGATCAACAACCCGACCAATAAAGTCGGTGCAACGGCGATGAAGCCTTGCGCGATACGAACCAATCCGCCGACAAACATTGCTGAGGGAGAATTCATAGCGAGGCTCCTTGCGGCGATGGGATGGGGGCGGAAAGTTTTGCGATCGCTTCTTCGATCAGTTCGCAAAACGCAACGGTTTGCTTGCGATTGGCGTCGGTCAATTCATTGCCGCTGGATCGAAGATTCGCCATCAGCGATTCCGCTGCATTGTCCAACGGAATCCAGTCCTGTTCCGGCAGATCCGTATCGGCGGCAATCTCAGGAACCCAGCTGACGATATCCGCAATTTCAGACTCCGCCTGTTTCGCATCGGCCGTTTCGTCGGTCGACACATCGAGCCGCTGGCGCAGCTTGACCGCAGCGTCGGCAAAATCGTCGGGCCAATGTTCGGCCACTTCGTGATCGTGTTCAAAGAGCGACGTCTTGGCGGTTTGTTCGTCGCCACATCCCGCCAACAACAGGAGTCCCGTTAAGACGATGCCGTTGCAAATTGTTTGGAAACGCATCACTTGTACTCCGGAGCGGGGACGGAATTCATGATTCGATCGATCGCGTTGTCGACGGTTTCACCGCGAGTGAGCAAACGGACCGAAAGAACGGGCTGAGCGACATCGGCGACATCGGTTGGGGTGACAAAGTCGCGTCCTTTTAACATCGCCCACGCTTGAGCGATCGCTTGCCAGCACATCATGCCGCGTGGGCTGACGCCCAATTCGACCGATTCGTCCGCGCGACTCGCTTCGACCAGGTCGATCAGGTAGTCGGCGACGCGCGGATGTACGGCGACCGATTGGGCCTTCTGCTGCAACCGTTGCAGGTCATTCAGCGAAAGGGGCGAGCTTGCTTTGCGATCCTCGCCGTTATTCGCTCCATTGGAATCGCGGACCTCGCGTTGCAGGATCTGTCGCTGGGCCTCGCGGTCGGGGTATCCGATCCGCAGCTTGATCGCAAACCGATCCAGCTGAGCTTCGGGCAATGGATAGGCACCGTGGGAATCGATCGGATTCTGAGTGGCGATCACAAAAAAGGTGGGGGACAGCGGATGCGGATTTCCGTCGATCGTGACTTGCCGCTCCGCCATCGCTTCCAGCAGCGCACTCTGCGTACGCGGAGTCGTCCGATTCAACTCATCGGCCAACATCACATCGGCGAACACCGGGCCGGGATGGAATTCGAACTCCCGCGACTTCTGGTTGAACATACTGAAGCCGGTGATGTCAGCAGGCATCAAGTCGGGTGTGCATTGCACACGGGACAAACGGCCGTGAATCCCATCGGCGATCGCTTTGGCAAGTGTGGTCTTTCCCGTCCCCGGCAAATCGTCTAACAGCAGGTGCCCACGCGACAGCAGGCATGCGATGACTAGATCGATCCGGTCTTCTTTGCCCAACAGAACGCTGCGCAGGTAATCGCGCAGAGGGGAGACGTCGGGGGACGCATCGGCGTTGGCCGGTTGCGTGGAGGAAATCGTATCGGCGGACGCGTTCATGACGTCGCCTCCTTGGATAGTGCGGTGATAGTGCGGACGTGAAGAAGATCGACCAACCCGGTCGCATCGTGGTCCGTCGGTTCGTTGCCGTGACCGAAGAACAAGCGGTCGGCGGCATCAAAAAACTTTTCTGTGGCGTGGGCGATCGTTGCGTCGGTGCGTGTCAGTTGTTCAAGCCAGGCTCGCTGAGACCTTCCAACCGGACGACGCTTGCCGGCCAACCGGGCCCGCGCTTCGATGATTCCAATCGCCAAACGAATTCGATGGCGTGGACGAAGCCAACGACCAAACGTCCAGATCACTGTCAACAGCCAGTCGCCCCAATAGGATCGCGAAAGGTACCCGAGCACCAGCGCCAACGCCCCGCCGACGAAGGTGGTCCAATAGGTCGCTGCAAAACGTTGAGCAACCAGCCGCCATGAAGGATGATAGTGAGGTTGTTGGAAACCGGGGGTCGGTTCGATCTCAAACCACCGACCGTCCTCCAATTGCACTTCCGCCCATACATGGACATCTTGCGGCAGAACGGAGGAATGACCGGCGGAGATGTCAAACGCATCGGGACGGACGTAGAAGCCCGTAACCAAGCGAGTCTGCATGCCGATCTGTCGCGCCATCAGCGCTGCGGTGGTGGCGAAAAGATGGTCCCCACCGCGACGCGACTGCAGGAAATCGGATAACGATGTTGCTGTCGATTCCCCGTCGCGGTCGTAGCTGAATTCGCTGCGAAGGTGCGATACGATCAACTGCAACTTTTCGTACGTGTCGGTTTCGTCGCCGACGATTTGTTGCACAAGCGAGTCGATCTCGGGGACCACGGCGGCTGGCGGCTCTCGCACTTCAAGGCCATCTCGGATTTCATCCTCCATCAATCCAAGGCTCGCCACGTGGACAACCGTCAGTGGCGGAACCCGCTCGCGGCCAGGCATGAAGAAACAGCCATCCTCCGAGAGGGCGAAGAAGTCCTGTCGATCGATCTCCTTGATATGGATTCCCGCAGTCAGCATGGGAACGGGGAGACGCAGCGAATCGAGACGAATCACCTTCAGCAAGCCAACCGAGGCGGCGTCGGGATCGCGCGACAGCACGCCTCGCAACACCGGATCGAAGAACCAGGTCGCCTCGTCGATTACGACAGGCGTCAACTTTTCGTTTTTCAAATCGGCCGTCTGAGACCAATCGCGGCCGTCGAAGGTGTCATAGCGATGCATCGCCAATCGGATGCCGGTGGGACCGTCCCATTGGACCACGCTGGCGTCTTTGGCATCTTTGAAATGGTGATGCTTCTTCGGCGGCAGCCGATCGGTCGAGAAGGTCCCGCCACCTTGCTCGCTCTTAGCATTGCGTTCATGCGACTGGATGAAGTTGTCGGGCCCCATCGCCTGGGCCCGTTCCTGCTTTTTGTTTTTTTCCTTCGGCTCGCCAATCATGTCGTTGAACATGTCGAACAGCGACGATTCGGTCGATTCGAGCATGATGTCCGAATCGACGGCACCAAACGATTCGGCATGATCTTTGGCAGCGATCGCTGCATCGCCGGTTCCCACGCCGCCACGGGCCGCAGGGTCCGACCACTCGCTGCCGCCACTTGTCGGCATCAAGCCGAGCGTCAGCCGCTGCAGTCCCGCGCTACTGTCCTTGACCAGATACGCTCCGACAGCCAACACCAGCAAGGTCACGATCATGATCTTCGGCCGCAGCGACCAGGTTCGCTGAACCGAATCGGGCATCGCCAGGTCGAGTCGTTCCCAATGGTTGGCGATCAAGTGCCAAACACAGGCGAGCATCCACAGCAACGGCAAGGCGACGGCGTAATCGGAATCCGAGATCGATGCGCTGAACAAGACCAGGAATCCACTGAGGATCAGCGACAGCGAACGCGTTTGATTCGTGCGGGCCGCAATCGCCATGGCGAGCGAAACCGCGCCAAATGTTGTTAAGCCGGACATCTCAAACGCGATCGGCGAACCGATCATGCGGCCGACAATTGCGAAGAGCACCGGTAGGACGCCCAACGCGACGGTGGCGGAATCGATCCATCGTCGCGAATTCTTCTCATTGCCGCCGAAAGCTCGGACACCTTCGGCCACAAGAAAGGCGATCGCGAGCGCTGCCATTTCCGCAGGAAACCAGGCCGCCGATTCCACGTAGCAACGCAGAGGAATGACCGAACTGATTGCTAACACCGCCAAAGCGATCGTCTCGGTGCGTCTACGCGACCAAGTTGACATCCCGCACCTCCGTCCAGAACGAAAGCAACTGCTTCGCCAAGCCGCGATCGCGACGAATCATGCGGTGCGAGTGACCGTCGGCCGAACGGGGATTGACCGCCGGATCGGAAACACAAACGGTAATCTCCGCATCGCGACTCGAGGCGATCGCAATCGTCGCTCGGTTCCGCGATGGATAGGGCATGCAGGCGTCGAGTTCTCCTTCGGCGGGGACCTCCGCCAACGCGTCCATGATTTGGACAAAACCATCCCAGCCGCGCCGCACCTGAACCGAATTCTTGCCGATGTGAACGCGCAACGGGACGGCCGATTGGTGCAGGTTGGCCAGCAGACTGGCAGCGACGCGAATCCGATCGGCCAAGGGCTCCCGCCCCGATCGACCGACGTCGACGATCACGTCGACACTTGGGCACTGCGGACCGCTCCGTTCGGTGACGATCAGATCTCCCGACCGCGCCGTCGCGACCCAATTGACCTGTCGTGCGCTATCGCCGTGACGGTACTCGCGAACACCCAGGAAATCACCGCTGCGACCGCTGCGGTTCCCGTCGCCGGAATCGGTCGGGCGGCGTCCGGTCATCGCCGTGCAACCGGCGACCGGGTAGACCTTGGGCCAGACGGTTACCGGCGACACGTTTTTCAGCTTTCGCTTGGCGGTCCAAATCCCGAAGGGAAAGGAACATGTCAGCAGGGCGTCTTCGTTTGGATAGCGGCCTCGCAGTTCCGGGCGGATCGAAAACCGATAGGTCGAGATCGCCAGGCCGCGAACAAACGCAAGGGCGACTGTGGGAACTGCCGCTTCGGCGTCATTATCGCATCGCCGATCCAAGAAGCCTTCGACCGCCAAGCCCCAGACGGGAATCGGCAACCGGTTCCGCACGGCGAGTTGCAGTTCGCAGGGCTCTCCTTCATGAACTTGCGATTGGCTCGGCTTCAGCGAACTTTCCACCGCGCGGACGGCAACCGCTGGCCACGCCATCCCAACGACGATCACTGCAGCGAGCGCCGCGGCGAGAGTCCAACCGATGGGAGCGAGGTAGATTCCAACGATCACGCTGATCGCGGTGGCGAGCACAAACCAGCCCACCGGTTCCTTCAACCAATACAGATAACGATTCGCCCAAGGACAGAAATCGGTCGTCAGCAAACGCGACAGCCGATTGGGTTCTTGGGACGCAACAAGGTCAAACGACATGACGTACGCACCTTCGGTACGAGGATCATTCAGAGCGGATTGTCGGCTTGGAATAAGCCGACATGAGCATTCGCACATCAGCCAAAACAATGGCTGCGCACGTTCACGCGCTCGGAGGTCCTCGGACAGAAAGTCCGTTCAAAGAAAGCGATTCGATCGACAACACGTCGCGGCGAAAACGAAGGCGTTCGGTTGCCAGCGTCGTCCAAACGATCGTATCGGCATTGGCGATCGCGGCAAAACGCGATGCGAAAAAACTCTGGCAGACACTGCATTGATCCGAATCGTGTTCGGGCGCCGAATCGGAATCCCGATCGGTTTCTTCGTCGGTTGGACCGGAATGGCAATGATGCTGGCAACCGCAAGCATGCGTTGCCGCGGCGGCGGGATCTGCGGAGGCAAGATCCGATGGATGACAGCAGCCGACGTGCAACCAACCTGCGACATTGCTCAGCAGCATCGTCGCGAGTAGAGCGTAAGTCGTCAGGATCCGCCGAGAAGCCAAGGTTGGTAAACCATCGATGATTAAGAAACAGCGGACGCTAGACACGACGTCGCGCAAATGTTGTTCAACGGTCCGACCAAGGATGTTGTGATTGTTTACCAAACATACGGCTTGTCAAGCAACACGGTTCGGAACCGCAACGGTTTCATGACAGCTTCATCGATTTTTTTGCATCACAACGTGTCTCCGTCCCCACACTTGGTGAAGTCTTCCAACGTGCGCAGGTGAAGCCGTCGACATCCAATTTGACTTTGATGTTTTCCGGCGAGCCTGCGGTGGCGAGTCGCGGATCCGAAGCGTTCACGTCGGTTGCTTGCCACCGCTATCGTCCCAGAAAAGTTTTTCGTCGACTTGACGAACCGCTATCGTTGGTTCATCGTAGGAAACGCAACAGTCTTTGGTCGGACCATTTTGCAACTCACCTCACTCTAGAAAACGAAACGTCCACGATGTATTCGTCGGTCCGGCCTATCTTATCGAGCATGCTCTGCTGCGTGATTGCCTTTGGGCACACACCGGCATGGATGCACGTGGCCACATGCGACGGCGATTGCAAGGTCGTGGACGCGGCGATTGTTCAAGCCCGTTCGGTTTGTTCGCACGGCTGCGATCATCACGTTGTCGCCCACGAATCGACGGAAAACTCCGCCGACTCTCCTTCTTCGGCACCGGCTCAAGATCACGATTCCGATACCTGCGTGATCTGTCAGTCGCTAGCCAATTCCTGTGGTCCTGTTTCGCTCGATCTGCAGCTGCTTGCACCTGAATATGCCTGCGAGCCAGCCTACGAACTTGCGACCCCATTGCCGATCGACGCTTCGATCGCAATTGCCCAACCCCGTGGACCGCCTGCTGCGGCCTGATCGCTCCCATCCTCGTCGGGTGACTTGAGGTGTTGACCTCGGTTCGCGCGAGCGTGAATGCTTGGAAGCCGATCCCACGATGATTCCATCCCAATTGGATTAACTGGGCTCGCCTTGCGCGCATCACGGCTTTGTATGGGTGTTATGACACTATGTCCCGCCGCGCGCGGCGTGTTCGGTCATACGGTCCGACCAAACCCGATCGGTCTCGTCTGCGCGGTGGGGCGCTTTTGATATTTGCTGCGGGCCCGATATCGCAATGCTTACTCAGAGCGTGATTGGGCATTTGCAGGAGGGCATTGATTCCTCATCAACTCGATACACTCCCGAGAGTTCGTCGATGATCGTGCCATGCTATCCGACTGCGGTCGGTTGCGGTGCAAGGTTGTCCAGCGAGATTCGGCTTCACGCGGTTTTCCGGTCGCTGCTGCGTGAAGAACTGGTCAGGCGGCACCTACAATTTCTCAACTCGTTTTTCCAACAAAGGGAGAAACAAACATGTCGAAGCGAATCGCTCCTCGTAAGAACCGTCGTGGCCAGGGATTGGTCGAGTATATCATCATCGTCGCCGCTGTGGCGCTGATCGCATTGGTCGCTGTATCGATCTTCGGGCACAAAGTTGCCGATCAATACGCCATCGGTGCTGGCATGTTGCCCGGCGCTCACGCCGAAGACAACGCACCGATCGTGACCGGTGAATACGCCGAATTTGCAGATGATGGCAACGGCGCCAACATCGGCAACGGACGTGTTTCGTGGGACAGCGTCACCGGAAACGCAACCGCGGGTGAAATGAAGAACAACGTCGTCACGGCTGCCAGCAACGCTGCGGAAGCATTTGTCGCCGAGTAGTTCTTCGCAGACGCGACGTCCATCGAATTTTTTAGTTGGATTCGCGATGTGAGGTTAGCAGTAGCAATTGGCCAAGCAGTCCCTTGAGGCTGCTTGGCCGGATGCATTGGATGCACCCGAAATTTGGAAGGAGCCAACGCCACGTCTTGAAACAGATCTCTTGTCATTGGTTGTTATGGCTACACGAAATCGTCCGCCCGCATCGACCTTCCCAAAGTCCGCGATCGTTATCGCGGTCCTGATCGCCGGATGCTCGTTGACCTACGGCATCGTGCGCGCGGCCGGATGGCTGGACCGCGCCGCACCGCTTGCGCAAAAGCCGTCCCGTGAAGGCATGGTTCCGGTCCCCAAAGCTCTTGTCGATCTTCGTGCGTTCGACGTCGTCCGGCGCGAGGATGTTTACGATTTGTCCCGCGGCGAGGAGAGCTATTTCTGGCTGCCCAAAGAGCAAGTCGAAAGTCATCCCGAGTGGTTTCGGCGCGTCGATCAAATCATCGGTCGCGTGATGGCTCGCGACAAGCGAGCGGATTTTGTCTTCAGCGAAAAAGACTTTCTTCCCGAGGGGAGTCGCAGTGGTATCGTCGGTGGGATCGCATCGGGGAAGCAGGGCTTTTTCCTCTCGGCCGAAAAGATTCCGGGGCTACGATTTCTTAAGTCGGGAGACCGGTTTGATCTGTTAGCCAGTCTTCCAAAGAAGTCGGAACCGCCGAGTTCGGAATACGGATTGTTGATGGGAGGAATCAAAGCCCGCGGAGGCAAACCGATTCCACTCAACGGCGTTCGGATCCTCGCGCAAAATGCTGAAATGATCGCGTTGACAACCCGCCGCATCATGACGACTCAGGGTGGTTTGCAGCTAGACGCAACCGACACCCGCGGCCGCACTGTCAACAACGCGAAAGACGAACAGGTGGCGATCGCGATCGATCCGGCCGAAGCGGTTCCACTGACGCAGGCTTTGGGGGACGATTTGGAAATCCACATGGTCACGCGTAGCGGCCAGGAGGCTCCTTTGGCCAACGATATCAATCGCTTGGAAGGCCGGATCCCGATGCCAGCAACCGCGGTGGCGGTCGAAGCGTTCCAACCGATTCGAGCGAGCGATCTCGCCGAACCAACGACTGGGGAACTGAGGCAGTACTATTTTGAACCGGCCGATATTCAGGACGGCTGGATCGCGCGGCCCGAAGACTTGATTGGAAGAGTGCTCCGTCGCGGGGTCGAACCGGGGTACATCTTCAGCGAACAGGACTTTCTGCCACCGGGTAGCTTGATCAAGGAAATCGAAGCGTACCAACAGATTGCCGTCGACGACCTTGTCGATGGATCGCGGTCGAATTGGGTGGGGCGGGTCGCATCACGCAGGCTCACTGCGGGAACATCGCTTAGCGATGCCGATCTGTTTCCCGTCGGGACCCCGCCAGGGCTGACCGCTGCGATTCCTGCCGACCGGATGGCGCTGACCGTCGATCTCTCCGATGTGCAAGGCGTGGAGGAGTTATCGCGTGGCGATCGTTGCGATTTGTTAGCGTCGGCAAATGTCGATCTGCAACAGACCTTGCAAGGAGTCGAACTGTCGCCGGCGTTGCTGGGGGAACTGCAAAGCCGCGCTGTCAATCGCGTCTTGGCGACCGATGCAATCGTGGTCCAGCGGCGCGATCAACACGTCGTGCTGGCAACGCGTCCGGACGAGGTCTCCGCCGTTGCCAGAGCGCTGGCTCAGAAGCAAACCGTCTTTTGCGTGGCGCGATCGCATCCATCGGAACTGGCGTCATTGACGCCTGCAATCGACGCGACCGCGACGAGCGACGGACTGGAATCAGACCCCGATCCTTTGAGCGGGATTGCGATCACCGAATCGATCGTTGGTGGCAACCGCGTTGTGCGTGGGTATCGGAGGGGCCAATGACAAGTCCTCGCATTTTGGTCCATCGGACCGAGAGTTCGTTGGATGAAGAGCTTCGCAATGCGATGGCCAGTGCACCTAACGTGCACCCGGTGTTTCATTTTCAGAGCGACCTTCGCGGAACGATTGGCGCTGCGAAAGATCTTCAGCCCTCGATCGTGATCCTCGAGATCGGCGAGGATTTCGAGACGCTTAAGACGCTTGTGGAGGAGTCGATCGCTGCGGCTCCCGACGCGACGATCGTTGGGGTCTACGACGTTCAACGACTGCCGGCTTCATCGACCGAAAGCTCCATGATGATGCGGGCGTTGCGGCTGGGAGTCGAAGATTTTCTGCGGCGTCCTGTCGCCGGCAGCGATTTTCGACAGGTCCTGCAGCGGCGTTTGGCTCCGCGTCGCAAGTCCCATCGGGCCGATGGCAAACTGATCAGCTTCATCAGCAACAAAGGGGGCGTTGGCAAGAGCACAGCGGCGGTCAACGTTGCGGTCACCCTCGCGATGCGGTATCCCGACCGCGTTGCGTTGATCGACAGTTCGTTGCAGATGGGAGTCTGTGCGACACAGTTGGATCTAAGCCCGGATACCACGTTGGTCGACGCGTGGCAGCAGCGCGACCGACTCGACGAGAGCCTGCTGGCTCAATTGATGACGGTCCACGAATCGGGACTCCATCTGTTGGCCGCACCGGAGAATGCGATCGAAGCCTCCGAGATCGATGATTCGTTTTTGTCGCGGATCCTGCTGATGGCGCGGCGGAGCTACGATTTTGTCATCATCGATACGTTTCCTCTGTTCGATCGAACAGTGATGGCGGTTTTGGATCTGTGCGACCAGGCGGTGATCGTGGTGGAAAATGTGGTGCCAACGCTACAAACGGTCCGAGGCTTCTTCAGTTTGCTTGACGAAGTCGAATTCCCCCAGCATCGCCAACGGGTCCTGCTAAATCGCTACTCCACGCGAGCCGGAGGGCCGCGTGCGTCGGACGTCGGTCGTTATCTCGGCCGAAACCCCGACTATGTTATCCCGCACGATCAACGCGTGATCTTGGCCGCTAACACCGGCCGGCCGTTTGTCCTCAACGCCACTCGATGGAACAAAGCGGCTGCGGCGATCCGAACGCTTGCCGACGACTTGGAAGCATTTGCGGTGGCGCCAGCCGGCGGTTTGCCGTTGGCTACGGTGGCTGCACCGCAGCAAGCCGGCGGCGATTTGATCGATTCGGTCGCGTTGGAAGATCGTTTGGGAGGCGAGTTGCGATGAACGACCGGCGGACATTGCGGGAACGCTTGCAACAGAAATCGATCGAGGTTCCCAAAGATCGCTTGCGGAGAAACGTCGAAGAATCGCTGCAGAACGACAGCAAAGCGGCGACACCGCGCCGCGTCAATCGCAACATCGAGTATCAAGCGATTAAGGGGGATCTGCACGAGCGGTTGATCGACGAACTGAATCGCCAAGGTGCGTTGACCCGCAGCGACGCGGAATTACGGCCTTTGATCGAAGCTTTTGTCGCCGACGTCCTGGCGCGAGAAGACTGGCCGTTGAACGCAACCGAACGCGATCGTCTGGCCAGCGACTTGTTGGAGGAAACGCTCGGCACCGGCCCGCTAGCCCCATTGATGGCCGATCCCGCAGTGACCGATATCCTGGTCAACCGGTTCGACTCCGTTTACGTCGAACGCTTTGGCGTGCTGGAAGAGACCGATGTTCGGTTCCGTGACGATGAACATTTGGTCCGCATCATCGGTCGGATCGCATCGCGTGTAGGACGGCGAGTCGATACGTCGTCGCCAATGGTCGACGCGCGTTTGCCCGACGGCAGCCGAGTGAACGCCACCTTGCCACCGGTGACGATCGACGGGCCGACGCTTTCCATCCGCCGGTTCGGACGGCGGCGTTTAACGCGGCAGGACCTCGTGCGACTGGGAATGTTCTCTCCGGCAATGGATCGTTTTCTCGAGGTGCTTGTCCGGCATCGCAAGAGCGTGATTGTGACCGGCGGTACCGGCAGCGGTAAGTCGACTCTGTTGGGAGCGATTGCCGAAGCGATCCCGGAAAACGAACGGATCATTACGATCGAAGATGCGGCGGAGTTGATGCTGTCGCAAACCCATGTGATCCGGATGGAAACACGCGCCCCGAACACCGAGGGAAAGGGGACGATCGCGCAGCGCGACCTGGTTGTCAACGCGTTGCGGATGCGACCGGATCGGATCGTGATGGGAGAGGTTCGCGCCGGCGAAGCACTCGACATGCTGCAAGCCATGAATACGGGGCACGATGGCAGCCTAACGACGATCCACGCCAACAGTCCCCGCGACGCGTTCGCTCGGCTGGAGACGATGGTCATGATGTCGGGGATGGAGCTTCCTTCGCAAGCGATTCGCGAGCAAGCGGTCTCGGCCGTCGACTACATCGTACATGTCCGCCGCTACGAGGATGGCGGACGACGTGTGGCGCAGATTTCGGAGGTCGTCGGCATCGAGGGGAAGACGCCGCAACTGCAGGACGTTTTCGTTTTCCAGCCGACGGGTAGAAGCGAAGGACGGCTGACGGGAACGTTTCAAGCGACCGGAGTCGTTCCTCGGATTGTCGATGAACTTGCATCGCGCGGGATCCATGAGATCGATCGCGGTTGGTTCGGGAGCCCGGCCCGATGACCAGCGTTTTGATACCCGCCAGTGGTCTGATTGCCGCGATCGCCGGGCTGGCGATCTATTGGGTTCACGCGGCTCGCCGCGAGTCGATCTTGCATCGGCTGAGTGCTGCCGATGCGGTGGTCCGGCCGGCCGTCGTTTCCGAGGCCCCCTTTGCCCGGCGTCATCGCTTGATCCCATGGGGCATCGCGATTCCGATCGGTATCGCGTTGGGGTGGTTGGGGAACTGGCCATGGAACATCGCTGTGGGGATCGCAATCATCATCTCCTTCATCGCCAGCGAAGCGGATGCGTGGATCTATCAATGGCGATTGGCGCGGATCGAATCGCAACTGGCCGATGCGATCGATGTTTTGGTCGCAAGTGTCAGTGCTGGTGCTTCGCTGCAAGCGGCACTCCAGCAGGCTTCCGAATATACCCCGCGTCCGTTGCGCGATGAAATAACCGAGATGGTAGCGCGATTGCGATTGGGGGATGCGCCCCCGGATGTCTTTGATCTGTTGCGACAACACGTTCCGACCGAGACGTTTCGGTTGTTCTCGATGACGCTGACGGTGAACTGGCAAGTCGGCGGTGCGTTGGCCGAGACGTTGTCGGCGATCGGCGGCACGATTCGCGATCGCCTGGCAATCGCAAGGCAAATTCGAACGCTTGGCACCCAGGGAACGCTCACCACGCTGACGGTGTTGGCCGTTGTCTGGTTGATGGCGGCGATGATGTGGCAGGCGGATCCGCCGCGATTCCTCGGTTTTATCCATAGCACGGTCGGTTCGTGGTTGGTCGCGGTGAGTCTTTTTCTGCAAGGTGTCGGCGTCGCCTTGGTTTCACGAATCAGTCGTCCCAAAATCTAGGTGCCCGATTGAAATGGACGTTGTCGTTTTAGTGATCCTGTTGTTGTTGACACCCGCGTTGGGCGTGTGGAGTTGGCACTGGATTTCCAACCAGTCGCGTATTGGTGCGCGGCTCGCGGAGGATCGTTCCCCCGATCGCGGCAAGCAAGATCCGAGTCTGGATGAACGCCGATTACACGGCGTTTCGGGTTGGTTGTACCGCGCAGGGTTTCGCAGCGCGATCGCCGTTCCCGCCTTTGTCGCATCGACGATCATCCTCTTCGCGCTGGGGTGCTTCGTTTGGATGCAACTGCGGACCGTCGGTACGATCGATGTGGCTGTCGATTTTATCCGCTCAATCCCAGGCGGTGTAGGCAACGTGATGGTCCCTTTCGCGTTGGCGGCGCCATGGTTTTTCTTGGTCGTGCTGGCTTTGGTTCCCACGCTGTTGGTTCGTTCGGTGCGACGCAAACGGGTTCAAGAGATCGAGCAAGACCTGCCGTTGATGCTCGACCTGCTGAACACGCTATCTCAAGCGGGAGTCGGGTTTGATGCGGCGTTGGATCAGATCCTTGCTGCCAGCGACGCCGACCGGCCTTTGGCCCAAGAACTGCGCGGGTTTCAAGCGGACAACTTGGCGGGCCGTTCCCGGATCGTATCGCTGCGAAACCTGATGCGACGCGTCGAGATTCCGATGTTTTCCACATTCCTGTCGGCCGTCGTCCAGGCGGAGCAGGTAGGGGCTGGGATGGGCCAGACGCTGAAAACACAAGCCACCGAGATGCGGGCGCGTCGACGAGAAAAAGCGACCGCGGCAGCGATGGCGGTCCCCACGCTGTTGGTCGTCCCGATGGTCGTTGGATTTTTGCCGGGCATCTTTGTCGTCCTGCTCGGCCCCATGCTCTTTCAAGCCTTCGGAGCGATGGGACAGACGCTTCGCGGAGTCACAGGACAATGAACGATGCACTTGATCGACTTTCAGACCAACGAAGTTCTGCTGGACCGCGTCGCCATCGCGGCGACGCCGTGGCAGCGGTTTTGCGGACTGATGCTGCGCCGAAATTTCGAACCTGGCTTTGCTCTTTGGCTGGATCCCTGTCGATCGATTCATACGATGTGGATGCGCGTGCCGATCGATGTCTACTTTCTCGACGACGAGGGAACGATCCTGGAGCACCGCAGCGACGTGGCTCCTTGGTCGATCGTCTTGCCAGCTGGTCGAGCGCGATCGGTGTTGGAAATTCCCAATGCGGCGAAACGATTGACGGTCGGATCCTGCGTTCGCCTGAGCGATCCCAAACAATAGACATGCGGCCACGCCAGGGAAGCCTGTCGGCGGCAAATCGGCGTGGGCAAGCGCTATTGGAGTTCGCGATCCTTGTCCCGGTCATCATCTTGTTGATCGGAGCGACCATCAGTTTCGGTTTATTCTTCTTCAGGGCGAATGTGCTGCAGCAAGCTGTCGACGTGACCGCGCAAGAAATCTCGCGAATGGCCTGGCCGCCAGATCGAGAACTGGGGCTGGGGCGACTGGAAACGTATACGGTTGCGGCCGACAGTTGCATCGATCCGGAACCAATTGCTGGCGAAGTCGATTTCAGAAATCGAATTTACGACGAGCAATACCTGATCATCCCCGTAACGGATTACGAGGGGCTCGACGGTGGCCTGCAACAGTATGCCGACTCGCTTCCTTTATTGAATCGTTTGTTGGTTTCGGTGATGGTCACCGATTTTGTCGATGGCCAACAGGTGCTGCGGTACCCTGGAGCGATCGTTCGGAACACTTGCACTGGTCAACGCACGGTTCTGATTCCGATCGTCCAGTACCGTCGTCGCGACATCTCCGCCCCGCCACCGTTTCCCAATGACAACCCGCCGCCGGGCGGCTTTGTTCCCTCGACGATTCGCACCGCAGGCGAAACGATCGTGAAGTGGGTGGCTCCCGTCGAAGAGATTCGCGTCGATCACGACGGCAACGGCGATACCGCGCCGGAGAGTCCTTTCAAGCTCTGCTACGACACCGATCCCACGCTCCCTTCGTTCGAACCGGGAATGGTGGCGCTGCGGATCAACTACCCGCAGCAAGCGACGACGATGATCAATCGAACCTCCTTGGTCGACGACGTGGACAATCCGAACGGAACGCTAGGCAGCAGCATCGTGATCGTTGGTGACACCGTCATGGCGCCGGGTGTCGACCTCGGCGTGTGCTATCAGATCGAAGAGCCATCCGCACGCTGGTCTCCTGCATCGCACCAGCCTGGATCCACCCCCAACGCGGGCGCCTATGGATTGGGGGAATTGGAGGCGCTTACGCGGATCGTTCGTCCCTATCGCAAAGTGATGTCGTTTCAAGCGATCTATCGTCGCGAGGTGTTTGGTGAATAGAACGAAGCGGCGAGATCGACGTGGCCAAAGCCTGATTCTGATGTTCTTGTTGATCCTCGCGTTAGTCGGCGTCCTTGCACTCACCTTCGACTTTGGTTTTGTTGTGTTGTCGCGCCGAATGATGCAGACGGCAGTCAACACGGCGGCGTTGGAAGGGGCACGGGATCGAGCAGGGCTTGGCCGCGAGGACGCGCGAAATGTGATCCGCAACGTCTTCGACGACGACCTCGACCCGACATCAAATACGACTTCCTTAGGGGCTGGCCCAGATCAATCGCTGGTCCAACGAGATGCGCTGCAGCGCCCTCGGTTTGGCGATGGTTCGCGCGTCGAGGATTGGTTTCCTGAACGCCATCAGTTCAACTATCGCCCTGATCCTCAATTGAACCACGCCAACGAACTGCATGGCGACTTCGTTCGCGGCGTCTATCGAGATGAATCCAGTTCGCATTGGGTGAACCATGTGGAGTCGGACGACTATGTTCGCGATGACTTGATTGTCAGCGGCGGTTCGGGGCCAGAAGAACCCGATGCATTTCTCGCCCGCATCCGCCGCACACCGGCGCGCGACGGGATCGCCAACCCGCTGGATCGGATCGCGGGTGTCAGTTCCAGCGGCAGCGGTTCGCCGCTGATGATCGGCCATTTGATGCCGTTTCGCACCACTGCCACCGATGCTTACGACATCCGCCGCGATGGCGTGGCGATTCGCGCGACTGCGATCGCTGTCAAACAACCGATCGTCTACGTGGGCCAGGCAACCGGCGGCGACTTTCTGCAGCTGCTCGACCACTCCTATTATGCTGAGTCCTCGCAGTGGATGTTATTGGACAATCCTCAACATCGTCTCGGCGCATCGATGGCTGCTCCCGACGACCCATCGCTTCAGAACGCATCCGCTCCGACAACGCCTGGCTATGCCGCGATCGTCGGCTACATCGAAGGCGAATTTGATGGTATGCCGGTGGAAGAGGGATATTATGTGATCGGATTCTGTCAGCTGCCCGACAGTCGACCGTTCCGCGCCAACGCCTCTCCGCGATTGCAAGATGCCTGGCCGGAACTGGGGAAGCTCTCGCCGGCGACGCGTTCAGCAATCCTTCAACGCAATCGGAATCTGGACTTACTCGGGACGTTCGAATCTGCCGTTCAGCCAGCGCTGGTACGCACCCTCCACTGAATCGCTTGCTCCGATGCGACCAGCGATTAACAGTCGTTTGGTCGGCTTCATCAACGGATGGCGATCGATGATGCGCGTACCTCGCTCATGTTTTGGCTGCAGGCTGCGTAGCCTGCGTAAACATTGCCGCCTCTGCTGGATGTTTGGATTGAATTGCTTCAAGTGACATTACCGATTGTGCCGAAAGAGAGGCTTGTCTTTGGTCGGACTATTTAACGCTCGAATCTTTCCTTCCTTGTTAGGTGCTGTTGTCACCTTGCTCGGAATCCCAATGGGAAGCACTCCGGCACCATTGTCTGACTGACGGAATCACCATGAAACCATTTCGGTACCGCAAAACGGGGACTCAATCGCCCCGGTCGCGGCTTCTCTGCCTCGCGTGTGGGCTTGTCTGGACTGCTTGGGCATCCGCTCAATCGCCGCCAGATCGCACGTCGCTTGCTCAAGCCCCACTGCTGCAGCCTGCTAACGCAGCCGAACGTCTGCACACGCCAGCGGGTACGGAATTTCCGATCCCAGGCGAACGAGGCACCTTTCCGGCAGCAGGGGAGCGTCGCAGAGCGGATCCGTATCCGAGCTTTCGGCTTCAGAGCGATTTCCCATCGGAATTGATCCTGCCCGCGCCAACGGACCAGGCGATTGACAAAGAGAATCGTTTTATTCCAACGACGATCGATCCCGAGCTGCCGCTCAAATTGGTGCTGGGACGTCCCAAGGTGCTTCAGTTGGCCGACACGCCGACGCGAATCTATACGCCGTCGGAAACGATCATCCGCACCGAAACGATCGATCAACGCAGCGGCAGGGAGGTCGCGGTCACCGGTCTGCAGCCCGGTACGACGACGCTGATCTTTTGGTTCCGCGATCCCACAGCGCCCTCGGGTGAGAGCACGGTCGCGTATGAGGTGCGTGTGTATGCCGATCCGTTGTTCGCGCGTCCCACTGTGGATCTGCAGGAGGAACTGAACACCACCTTTCCCAACAGCTACATCGAACTCAACGAGATCGCTGACCGCTTGATCGTTCGTGGACAGGTCCCCGACACCAACGAGATGTCGCAGATCTTGAACATCCTGTTGGGAACGCGAGCTTCGCAGCCGCCAGCGGATCAAGAAGTTCAGCTGCAGTCGACAACGACGAACCTCAACTTCGCAACTGCAGCTGAGCGGTTGGAAGCCCAACGCGATGCCGACTTCGAGCGGCGTTTGTTCGACCCCGTCGCGTTGGCTCAAGCTGGAATCATCAACCAATTGAAGGTCGTCGGTGAGCAGCAGGTGATGCTCAAGGTCACGGTGGCGGAGGTGAATCGTTCCGCGGCCCGAAGCATCGGCTTGAATTTTGGAGTCAACAACGACAGCGGGTTGACGGTTTTTCAATCACTCACGGGCAATCTTGCTCAGGCCGCGGGCAATGCGGGACAATCGAGCAGCAACATTCTGGCATCGCTCGACATGGGGCAGGTGCAACTGGCCATCGAAGCGCTCCGCCGGATGAACCTTTCACGCACCCTCGCCGAACCGAACCTTGTTGCCATGAACGGCCAACCGGCAGAATTTCAAGCCGGTGGTCAGTTTCCGATTCCGGTCATCAGCAGCGGCGGAACGGGGAACAACTTGCAGGGCGTATCGTTTGTTCCCTTTGGCGTGCAGTTGCAATTCACTCCCGTCATTCAAGATCGCGACGTGATCCGGTTGCAGATGAATGCCGAGGTCAGCACGCGCGACGAGTCGCTGGGGACAAGCATTGGCGGCGGTGGTGGTGGAACACAAGTCGCCGGTTTGAACAGTCGCAACTTTTCGACCACGGTCCAGCTGCGCAGCGGACAAACGATTGCGGTCGCGGGACTGCTGCAAACCAATTACGGAGCCAGTACCGAACGCGTTCCGTTCTGGGGCGACTTGCCCTTCATCGGTGCCACCGGCGGCGTGAATCGCAGCAGCAGCGGCGAACAGGAACTTGTGATTCTTGTCACGCCGCATCTGGTCGCCCCGGTGGATGCGTGCCAACCGTTGCCGCTGCCGGGCGATGATGTCTTTGAACCGAGCGACATCGAATTTTACATCGCCAATCGTTTGGAGAGTCGACGTTCGCGAGACCACCGATCGTCGGTCCGCACCGATTATGCGAGGCAGAAGCGAGCGGAGCACTGTTGTCCCGAACTGTTCATGTTGGGAGATGTCGGTCCAACGGATCGTTGTTGCCCTCGCCCGGCACCTGTACCGCATACCGCCATTGGCACAAGTCGCAATGGAATGCCGACGCCGCCAGTCTTCTCCACCGCACCGACGGAACCGTTGGGATCTGTCGAATCGATTGGGCAAGGCGGTGCCGAGGGGAACTCAGCGTTTGGCAACACAAATCAGCGAGGCCACGATGTTAAATAAGTTCAAGTCTTTCGAATTGGCCGCGGGCGCTTTGACGCTCGTTTCGCTCGCTGCGATCGGATGTGCGTCGCGAGGTGGCTTCATGGGAGTCGATTGTTGTGCAGACATTCCCGCCGGGGCGATTCCCGAACCGGCAGGAGCGAAGCTGTGCGATTGGCAAACCGCTCAGGTCATCAGTGCTGTCGCGGACCAGACGGTCTTCTACCAATCCGACTTTATCGGAACCAGCGCCACGCTCTCTCCCGCAGCGATCGATCGGATGGCACGCAACGCGAACAGTGGGTTGGTATTCAGCCAACCCTCGATCGTGGAACCATCGGGCAACGACCTTCGAGACGCAGCTCGCGTCGAATCGGTCATCGCTCAACTCGCTTCGCTGGGCGTTGCAGCTCCCGTTGTGGAAGTCGCCACCCCCGCGGCTCTCGGTATGCAAGGTCAACTCGCCGAACGCGTTGGCGGTGGTTTCGGCAACCCGATCGCAGGGACGGGCGCACCGATCTCGCAGGCCTCGGGATTTGGCGGGCAAAGCGTTGGTATGAACGTTACTGGGGGCATGTTTCAATGAGTTTGCAATTCAATCGAACCCGGCGATTTTTCGCGGCGCTGATGGTGGTCGCGGTTCCGCTTGCGATTGGTTGCGGCAGTATCGGCAAGAAGCGTGACACCGATTCCGACTTCTTGAAGCCGCTGGCATCGGCGACACCCGATGTCGCAAAGACGAAGCGTCAACCGATGCCTAGCGAACGATCGCTCTGCATGCAGACCGCGAAAACGGTCGCCTCCAAAGGCCACGCCGTAGAAGCGGTCAAACTGTACGAACACGTCGAGCAGCTCGATCCGGCGGGCGAACCGCTCGATGCCGAATTGGCTCCGCTGTACGCCGACCTTGGCAACCACGATGCAGCGATTCAGCGCTATAAACGGATCGTCCAGCGCTCGCCCGACGACAGCGATCTGTCCAACAACTTTGCCTGGACGCTGATGGAATCGGGGCGTTTCGATCAAGCGATCGCCGAAGCGACACGCGGACTGCAAAACGACGCCGGTAACCGCCGCCTTCAATCAACGCTTGCGATGATCCATTATCGCAAGGGGGATTCTGCGGCGGCGCTGCGTCATTTTTCCGAGGCTCTCGGTGAATCGGCAGCCCATCACAACCTCGCGGTCCTAGAGATCGACGCCGGAAACGTCGACTCCGCCAGGGCGCATCTGCAGCAAGCGATGCAGTCGGCCCCGCCCGACGCACAAACGGAGACTCTCCTGGCGGCGCTCGATACGGCGGCTTCTGCACGGTAGCGCGGATTCCACAACGCGCACTCGGGTAATTGCGGCGTGGACTTGCGGGCAGCAGTATCCGATGACGAACTCGGTGGCCGGGCGACGTTTTGAATTTGGGAATTTGGAAAGCTTGGTGGTGCCGCAGCGCGGGAACGCATGCTTCGATCTGTCACCAGCCCTCGGACGCGAAACGCCCGAGTTGTCGCTTGGCGTTGTCTTCTATTATGAAGGCGATATCCGCTGGAAGGAGTTGTCCGAGGCGGCGCACGATCGGTTTACCGGAACGACAACGCCGACTCGCTTCAGGTATTTAGAGGGTGCGGACAGCGCGAAGGGCAAACGTAGGGAAGATCATCCAACACCTGGCGTGCCGCAATGGCGTTTCCCATCACGACGCCGTTCGTGCGGCTTGTTCCGCAGGCCTATTGTCATGGGTTTCGACGCAAGGCAGACGCGGTGCTTGGATTGGCAAATGATAGCCGGGGCGGTATCCTCTTCGGTCAAGTCTTCCGCGGAATTGCGGCATCGTAATTTCAATCCCTCCATCCAGCCTTCACGAAAGAAGTCCCGCTATGTCAGCCCAGCAGAAAGCAACCGATCTCGGAATCGACCTCAGCGATCAGCCTAACGGCTATCTGAATCTCTGCATCAAAAGTGGCAACCAGTTGATCACTTCGGGACACGTCAGCGACATCAAGGGAATTCTCGGCGGCGGATTGTCGGTCGAAGAGGGTTACAAAGCTGCCCGCGAGTGCGCTGAAAAGATCCTTCGTTCGGTCCGCAACACGCATGGAACACTGGACGGTTTGAAGGTCGTCAAGCTGCTCGGGTGCGTTTATTCGGCTCCCGATTTCACCGATCAGCACTTGGTGATCAACGGTGCGTCGGATCTGTTTCACGAACTGTACGGCAAAGATGGCGATGGGTATCACGCCCGCAGCGCCCTCGGCTTTGCCGCCTTGCCAACCGGTGTCGCGGTCGAAGTCGAAGCGGTTTTCGAAATCGTTTAACGAACGTTTGCTGCCGGCAGACGATACCGTAACAAATGAAAAAATGAAAAATGCTCGGTCGGTCCATTGGATCGACTCTCGGCCGACCAATCGCATTGGTCGGTTTCCTCCTGCCGCATTCCTGGTTTGGGAACCGCCACCTGGCTCCCCTCCTTTTCCAACCAGGCTCCATTCACAACCGTCGCAGCGACCTTTCCCACGAGCGCGAATCTATGACGATGGAATCCGAGCGCGAGTCCCCCACACGCATTCGCTATCACGTGATCGGAGCGACGACGCTTGCTGCGGTGATGTTGTATCTGGACCGGATCTGTATCGCGGAGATTGCAAAACTGAAGGAGTTTCGCCAGTCGCTCGATCTGTCCGACGAACAGGTTGGGATGGTGATGTCCGCCTTCTTCTTCTCCTACGCGCTCGCTCAGGTCCCCGCCGGTTGGCTGTCGGACCGCTTTGGCGCCCGGCGAATGATGCCGATCTATATCGCGGTCTGGTCGATCAGCACGATCTTGACGGGGTTTGCCACGGGCTTTGCGATGCTGTTGGTGGTGCGGCTGCTGTTTGGTCTTTCCCAAGCGGGATGTTATCCGACCGCTGGCAGTTTGGTGAAACGTTGGATCGAACTTCCACGTCGCGGGACCGCCAGTAGCATCGTGTCGTTTGGTGGCCGGTTCGGTGGCGCGATCGCACCGCTGCTGACCGCCTGGCTGTTGAAAGACTATTTGAGCTGGCAAATCGTGCTGGCACTGTACGGATTGGCCGGGCTATTTGTGGCGGTCTATTTCTGGCGAATCTTTCGCGAAACGCCGTTGGACCATCCCGCTTGCAACGCCGAAGAACGGGAATTGATCACCCGCTTCGACAGTCCGGACGAAGGAGGCTCCAGCGCTGCGTTTCCGCCGATTCTGACACTCGTCAGCAGCGGAACGATGTGGATGATGTGCGCCTTGCAGTTTGGGGTCAACATCGGTTGGGTTTTCCTGGTCACTTGGCTGCCGACCTATTTGCAGGATGTGAAGCAGGTCGACGCGACAATCGGCGGCTTGATGTCGACGATCGTTTTGTTCGCTGGAATCGGCGGCATGCTGTTAGGCGGTCCGCTGACCGATATCTGTACGCAACGGCTTGGGACGCGATGGGGACGCTCGCTCCCCATCGCCGGTTGTTCTACGGTCGCGCTGTGCGCCTACCTTTCTTGTCTGCACTTGGAATCGGCTTGGTCGTTTGTCATCGCCGCTTCGATTGTCGCATTTATGACCGACATGAGCGTTCCCGCGGTCTGGGCTTACATGCAAGATGTCGGCGGCAAAAACACGGCGGCCGTCTTCGGTTGGGGAAACATGTGGGGCAACTTTGGCGCCGCAGTCACGCCGCTACTGGTCCCCATCGTGCTGAAGAAGTGGGATCACAATGGCGACTGGCACGAAGCGTTTTATCTGTTTTCAGCCGGCTATCTGGTCGCTGCCCTCTGCGCTTTAGGTATCAACGCCCAACGTAAAATTTCATAGCGGCAGTGCCAACGGGTCGTCGCGATCAATCCGCCCGATTTCACGATCGGTGTCGCATCGACTAGAATCGGGGCCCTCGCCCCCTCTCACCCCACCTAATCTCTTCACGCCTCTCTCAACCCACCACAGACAATGGCCATCATCGACTGGATTATTTTGTTTCTCTATGCCACGTCCACGATCGGGCTCGGCTGGTATTACGGTCGCAAGCAGGAGGATACCAGCGAATATTTCGTCGGCTCCGGGCAGATGAATCCCATCCTGATCGGGATTTCGTTGTTTGCGACGCTGTTGAGCACGATCAGCTATCTGGCGATTCCGGGCGAAGTGCTCGGCAAAGGGCCGATCTATCTGACCAACTATCTCGCCTACCCGTTTGTCTATCTGTTTGTGGCGTTGGTTCTGCTGCCCGTCTACATGCGGCAGCGGGTGACCAGTGCGTACGAATTGCTCGAGAACCAACTGGGGCTCAGTATCCGATTGCTTGGCGCAACGATGTTTGTGTTGCTGCGACTTGTATGGATGTCGTTACTCGTATTTTTAACCGCCAAAGCGATCGCGATCATGATCGGGGTCGGCGACGACATGGTCCCTTGGATCGTTTTGGTCACCGGAATCTTTGCGGTCACTTACACTTCGTTGGGCGGACTGCAAGCGGTGGTGATCACCGACACGATGCAAACGCTGTTGCTTTACGGCGGGTCGTTATTGGTACTTGGCGTGGTCACCTACCAGATGGGCGGACTCGGATGGTTCCCATCGGAATGGCCCGGTGATGCTTGGGATTCCCAACCGATCTTCAGTCTCGATCCAGCGACCCGAGTGACCGTGTTCGGATCGGCCCTTTCGGTCTTTCTTTGGACGGTCTGCACATCGGCCGGCGATCAAGTATCCGTGCAACGGTTCATGGCGACCAAGGATGTGAAGGCCGCGCGGCGAGCCATCGCGATCCAATTGATTGTTGCCATGGTGGTCGGAGCCACACTGGGACTCGTGGGAATCGCGTTGCTTGGATATTTTCAGGCCCATCCTGAATTTATGCCCAAGGACGTGTCGCTCAAAGCACAAGCGGACGGTTTGTTTCCACACTTCATCGCCTCGCATCTGCCGCCGGTCGTCACCGGTTTGGTCGTGTCGGGACTGTTTGCCGCAGCGATGTCCAGTATCGATTCGGGGGTCAATTCGATCACCGCCGTCGTGATGACCGATTACCTGGATCGCTTCGGCCGGAAACCCGCGACGGAGAAGAAGCATCTTCTGTATGCCCGATCGTTGGCGGTCGCCATTGGAACCACCGTCGTGTTGATCAGCACCTTCATGGAATACATTCCCGGAAACTTCATGGCGGTGACGAACAAAACCGTCAACTTGCTGTCAGTCCCGATTGCGTTACTGTTCTTCTTTGCCCTATTTGTACCTTTCTCAAACGCACTTGGCGTTTGGATCGGCACGGTGGCAAGCGTCGGCGTTGCAGTGACCATTGCATTTTCAGGAGTGATCTTCGGAACCGATCCCGACACGGGATTGGATCCGATCAGCTTCCAGTGGATCGCGCCAGCGTCTCTACTGGCAGGTTTAACTGTGGGCACGACGGCCTGCCTCCTTTGTGCACCGCTGTATCCCTCAAAAAGCAAAGGCCGTTAGTCTTCGGCAACGCGGAATCTAAACCTCTTTTCTAAACAAACATTACAAGCGACACGGACGATGAGAAAAAGTAAAACGCTCGCAAAAATACGCCAAGGCGAAGTGATCAAGACATGTGTTATCGGCCACTATGTGCCGGCTTATGTCTGCCACGCGGCGCGGGCGGGGTACGATTGCATTTGGATCGACTTGGAACATCGGGCGATGACGACCCGTGAGGTCGAAGCGCTCCTCGCCTTTTCCCATCTGTACGACATCGACTTGATGATCCGCCCTCCGACACTGGAGAAAACCGGGCTGTGTCGGTATCTCGAAGATGGCGCCGCCGGGTTGCTGATCCCTCACGTCTCGACAGCTGAAAAAGCGAAGATGCTGGTCGATGCGGTCAAGTTCCCGCCGATCGGAGATCGCGGAATCGACAACGCTGGCCTGGATGCCGACTTCTATATCCACGATGCCGACGAATATGTCGCCTGGGCGAACCGCGAAACCTTCTTGTGCGTGCAGATTGAAACGCCCGAAGGGGTTCGCAATGTGGAAGAGATCGCTGCGATCGAAGGGGTCGACATGATCTTCGTGGGTCCCGGGGACCTGGGACTGCGATTGCGTCAGAGCGGAGAGATGACGCTCGACCAGGCGTGGGAGATTGTTGCAGCTGCCTGCCGCAAACATGGCAAAGCGTTTGGCGGTCCGACGCTGCCGACCGCAGAGATGCAAAAGCGGAAGGACCTGGGAGCGCAACTGCTGGTCAACAGCAGCGAATTCCAGAGCTGGTCCGCTGCGCTTGCCCAAGACGGTCAGCGGTTCAACGATCTGACCTGAGCGACACCTGTCGCTCGTAAGTTAAATTTCGGGAGCGGCTTGTTTAATGGCAATACGGCTCAACGAAGGAGCCTCGGACCGTCGAAGGAACTAGCGGCGGGATGTAGTGGACGAGGTTACGAGTCCCAGCGATTTGGTCTGATGCAAAAGGATTCGTAACCTCGTCCACTACGCTTCGTTGAACGGTATTGTGTTTAACGGATCCCTAAGATCTCAAAGCCGTCTCGATGGATCAGTTGTTCGATCTTTTGATCGTCCAACCGGGGCAAGTTGGTCCCTTCAACCATCGTGTTCAACTTCTGCAATCCCGCGATCGAATCGTTCACCGTGGTGAAGGGGTAGTCCGAACCGAACAGCAGCTTGTCCCAAACGCCATACTCCTGCACCAGCATCAGGCTGTTGTAGAGCTGCCACGGGCGATAGTGCAGCGCACTGATGTCGGAATAGACGTTGGGATGTTTGCGAATCGTCGCCACGCACTCTCCCTCGTAGGGATGACTCAGGTGAGCCAACACAAACCGGATCTCCGGATAGCGGGTTGCCACCGGATCGATCAATCGGGGCAGGGTGTACTTCAGCGGTGCCTGGCGGATAAACGTGGTCCCGGTATGCAGCAACACGGGCAACGATTTCTGTTGGACATATTTCCACAGCGGTTCCAAACGCTCGTCGTCGACGCCAAACCCGGCATACATCGGCAACAGCTTGACACCGCAAAGCCCCAGTTCCTCGTGACCGTGCCGCATTTCGCGTTCCCAGTCCGATTGCGTTGGGTCGATGGAAAGGAAGCCGCGAAGATGTTCGCTATCTTTTGCGACATATTCCGCGACATAGTTGTCGTCGACCCACAGACCGCTCAAGCGAGCTTTGCCGCCGAACACAACCGTCCGCGTTCCCTGCGGTGCCGTGTTGCGGTAGTCTTCCAATCGAATCGTCAGATCGACAACGGCTCCCGCCTTTGCCGCCGAAGCTTGCCGCATGAACTCGTCGTCAAACGCATCGGGGAAGGGCCAGGTATGGCTGTGGATGTCGGTGATCATGGGATTTCCTTATTCACGGCGGGTAACAGCAACACGAAGAACCGGGACACCTTCGGCCGCGTTCTGTTGTCGCCGCAGGTCGGTCGACAGCGCGTCGAACCATCCAACGGGCGGTCCTCGACGAGCGTCAAAGAGTTGTTTGAACGAGCCGAAGCGGGGCGTCTCGCTCTCTTTTTCAAATCGGTTTATTTATAGGGGCTGCCGCCCCGTGCGTGGTGAAACGATCGAGTACAATCTGCGATTATGACAGAAAACTCAAGCATTCTTGTGATCGGTGCCGGCTCCATCGGAGAACGCCACCTGCGTTGTTTCCAATCGACGGGCCGCTGTAAAATGGCCTTCTGCGAACCGATGGACGACCGACGTCGGGAGGTGTCCGAGCGTTATGGGGTCAACGGTTACCCGTCGTGGGAGCAAGCGTTGGAGAACGAACCGTTCTCGGCAGCCGTGATTGCGTCGCCCGCTCCGATGCACATCCCGATGGCCCGCGGATTGGCCGATCGCGGTCTCGATCTGTTGATCGAAAAACCGCTCAGCTTGAAACCTGACGGCATCGCCGAGTTGCTCGAAACGGTCCGCCAGAAAAATCTGCGCGTTGGCGTCGGGTTCGTCTACCGCGCCCTACCCGCTTTGCAGAACATGCGGGCCGCGGTTCAATCGGGGCAGTTCGGTCGGATCGTGCAAATCCAAGTCACTTCCGGTCAAAACTTTCCGTTCTACCGGCCCGCCTATCGAGACATCTACTATGCCGATCCGGCGCAGGGTGGCGGATTGATCCAAGACAGCTTGCCCCATCAATTGAACGCCGTCGAATGGTTTGCTGGCCCTGCCACGAAGGTTGTCGTCGATGCATCGCACGAAGTGCTCGATGGCGTAGAGGTGGAAGACACTCTGAACCTGATCTCCCGGCATGGCAGCGTGATGTCCAGCATCAGCGTCAACCAGCATCAATATGTCAATGAGTTTGTGATCACGGTGTTGTGCACCGAAGGAGCCGTTCGCTGGGAACTGAAAGGCCAACGTTGGCTCGCAGCACGGGAGATCGGCGGCGATTGGACCGAGATGGAATCGTTTGTGCATGAGCGGGATGACTATTACATACGGCAAGCCGAGGCGTTCTTGGACCTGCTCGACGGTCGGGCCGATCCGTTGTGCTCGTTGGACGATGGTATCAGCACGCTGATGTCGACACTGGCGATTTCGAAATCACGCAAAACAGGCAGCTGGGAAACGGTACAGCCGGTAAACATCTAATGAACGATCCAACGATTCAAAATCTTTTTGATCTCTCCGGCCGAGTCGCGTTGATCAGCGGAGCGACCGGTTGGCTTGGCAGCGCGATGGCGCGAGCGCTTGCCGAAGCGGGGGCTTCAGTGATCGTCGCGAGCCGCGATCGAGACAACGGTGCCGCCGCCGCTGCGTCGCTGCCATGCGCCGACGGCACGCAACATCACTGCGTCGTGATGGATCAGCTGGATGACGATTCGATCGAACGAGGGTTTGCCGACGCGGTCTCATTGGCTGGTGGCGTCGATATCCTGATCAACAACGGCAATGCGGCGGACAGCCACGATTTGACCGACGTCACGGCCGAACAGTTCAATCGCGTGATGCGGAATGTCACCGGCTACTTTTTGCTGTCGCGATTGCTGCGAGACCATTTGGTCGGGCGTGGTGCCTCCGGCAGCATCGTCAATATCGGGTCGATGTATGGTCTCGTCGGTTCCTACCCCGATACTTACGAAGGGATCTGCCCCGCCAGTCCCGCGTCGTACCATACGCTCAAGGGAGGCATCATCCAATTGACGCGGCACCTTGCCGTTTATTGGGCTCGCGACGGTGTTCGTGTTAATTGTCTCAGTCCCGGTCCCTTCCCAACGCAAAAGGCGCCGCCGGAAATGGTCGAGCGTCTGAAGACCAAGTCGCCGATGAATCGGATGGGCTTGCCCCACGAAGTCAAAGGGGCCTTGCTGCTGTTGGCGAGCGATGCAGGCAGCTACATCACCGGCCAAAACCTCACGGTCGATGGCGGCTGGACCGCTTGGTAGTCCAGCCCGCGGACTACGGACACCGTCGTCAACGCGCCAGTCAAATCATTGGTTCCGTTTTGAGGTAGCATTCGCCGCGCGATAGCCTCCGGTTCTCTTCAACAACGCAGCACGGACGCGTGCCGGCTAATACCTCGAATTGAAACACTGAATAGCCCTGTTTGCCCGAGCACGACACTCAACCACAACGTGTTGATTCGTGCTAAGATGAGCATCCCCACCTATGGATTCCTTCCGATCGGTGAAACGATCACTGCGACAACTGCTGCTTCACGATGGCGGCGGTTGTTCCTCTGGATGCCCACATCAAACGATGTTGGCAACGTCACCCCATCTCTCCACAAGAGCGACAAAATGATGAAAAGAAGAAATTTTTTAGCCACAACGACGATTGCCTCCGCAGGCTTGCTTGCATCGCAGCCGCGACTTGCCACAGCGGGCGAGAAGGCCGACGGAATGAAACTTGGCCTGGTGACCTACAACTGGGGACGCGACTGGGACGTTCCGACGTTGATTCGCAATTGCGAGGAGACCGGATTTCGCGGCATCGAATTGCGCAGCACGCACAAGCATGGCGTCGAGATCTCGCTGGACGCGGGGCAGCGCAGCGAAGTCGCCAAACGCTTCGCCGATTCGGACGTCGAATTGGTCGGACTGGGAAGCGCTTGCGAATACCACTCCCCCGATCCAGCGATCGTGAAAAAGAACATCGATGAAACGAAACAGTTCATCAAGTTGTGCGCCGACGTTGGCGGCAGCGGAGTCAAAGTGCGTCCCAATGGGATTCCGAAAAATGTTCCCATCGAAAAGACGTTGAATCAGATCGGAATGTCGTTGCGTGAGGTCGCAAAATTTGGGGCCGAACATGGCGTCGTGATTCGGTTGGAGGTGCACGGACGCGACGGCTCTGCGGAGCTGCCCAACATCCATCGGATGATCGAGGTCGCCGATCACCCCAACGCGGTTGTCTGCTGGAACTGCAACAACTCCGATCATTCCGGCCAAGGCCTGCAGCACAACTTCGACCTGGTCAAAGAAAAGATCAACGTCGTCCACATCCACGATCTGCGATCCGACATCTACCCTTGGGAACAGCTCTTCGCAATGTTAAAGCAGGCGAAGTTCACGGGCTGGACCCTGCTGGAAGATGGGAAAGTTCCCAACGACATCGTTGCTGCGATGCACGAGAATCGCAAAGTCTGGGACGGTCTCGTCGCCAGCTGATTCGTTCTGACTCTACTCATTTAGCAGCAACTTGCGTTGCCAGTAAATCGCCACGCCACTTCCCCTGTCGCGATGAGTGCCGATCGATATCGGCAGGACTGAAGTGGCTCATTTCGTGGCGGCTGGCGATACCGATCGCCCCGCCCACAGCTCTCGCGTTCGGCAGCTCGGGCAAGGTTTTCAAAAAAATAGCGCCCTCATCGGTTCCGTTTTGTGCCTTAGGACTGTCCCAGATCTGCTGGACGTCGCCGCCAGCACAGGCTGGTGCGTGTCGCGTCGCACAACTTTCCTACAATCGCACCCGATGACCCCTGATGATTCCGTGAGTAACGCTTCGTCTCTAACCGCTGCTCCGACAAACGCCTCCAGAAAAAGGTTCTTCCACTTTTGGCGGTGCTTCTGGCTCGCGTTTCTCGTCATTTCACTCGGCTACGCTTGGTACTGTTTCTACGTTCCGACAAACCGCGTCGCTTGGGCCGACGATTTTGATACGGCGCAACATCAAGCGGTCGCCGAAGGCAAACCGATGGTCCTCTTTTTCACGAGCCAGTGGTGCGTTCCGTGTCGGATCATGAAACGGACCGTCTGGGCGGACGATCAGGTGTCGGCGTTGGTCAATGAGTCGCTGGTCCCTGTGGCGATCGACATTTACGATCCTCGATCGAGTGCAACGGTCGCTCGATATCAGGTGGGGGCAACGCCGCTTACTGTAGTGACCGACTCAACGGGGAATGTGCTTCAGTGGAAACAGGGAGGCATGTCGAAAGCGGAATTTTTGGAACTGCTTGATGAGGCAAAAGAGCTTGCAGAGAGTTAGTCGACGCGGCTCTAGCGACGCGTAAACAAGACGTAGTGCGGACGGCTGGTGCTGAGCAAAGGCCACGGTGGAACGCAAGCAAACCGATAGGAAGTTTGAGCTCCAATGAAAGAGATCGAATCGCATCCCCCCGATCCCAATCCGACCCTGCTCTATCATTACGAGCGGAAACAGCGACATACCGCATTGGTTTTGTTGTTCAATATGGTGGTCCTGTTCGCAATGTATGCTGCCGCTCACAAATGGATCGAACCGGGCGAAGCAAGGGCTCAGCTGTTTTATTGGATCAACATCGCGGTCCCCGTGGTCGAAGTTTGTTTATTGCTTTTAGCCATCTACTTTTGGCTGAATAATGGCAGATTCCGACTGTCGGTCGACACGAATCGATTCACGATCGACGACCCGATTTCGAAGACCAATTCGTTTTCGGTTCCGGTGAGTGAGATTGAAGGGATCCGCCAAACATATCGAAATCACACCAACTACACCACGACCGTGATGTATATGAAGTCGGGGGAAACGATCCAACTCACTCCGAACTACCACTACAGTCGCCGAGCGCTCTATGACGCATTAAAAGAGGCAACCCCCACGATCCAATTGCCCGAACATCCGTATCGCTTTAAGCAAGTGTGAGCATCAGAAGCCGTGCAACGACGATTTCGTCCGGGCCACGCAGCGATTCGAAGAAAACGCCGCTATCGACTGACTCGGGCAAGTTGACGCTATTTGGGGAACGCGGCATGACTGAACGCGGCATGACTGAACGTGGCTGGTCGAGCGTCGTCCGGCAATTGCGTGGCCAGCGAGGCTTGGAATGGAAGGTTGTTCAACCTGCTGATACAATCCTCCTGGAGGAACGCCATGAACCTTGAAACCATTATTGACGGGCTTTCCCGCGATCAGCAAATCATCGCGATGGAAATGCTCTGGAAACGGCTTTCACAAGGCCCAGACAACGCCGCGCCACCGACATGGCACCGTGACATCGTCGCCGAACGTGTCGCGGGGCTGCAAGACGGCACGGAATCGCTTAGCGACTGGGCCGATGCAAAGAAACGCCTCGCCGTCCGCTTGCAATGAAGATTCGGATCACCAAGGGTGCCGAACACGATCTCGAACGGGGAGCCGATTTTTACAACCAAATCCGGGCTGAACTAGGAATCTACTTAACGACTGTCTCAACTCGGGCATTGGTTGATTCTCTGCTTTTCTACGCGGACATGCGGTTAGTTTCACATGGATTGCCGTAAGTCGACGTTTATCGCTGACGTCCGCCTACTGCGTCGCCCTTCCCGCTTGCAGCAGGGCCAACGGTTCGGCGCGGCCGGTTCGCATTGCGGGCCACAGGCCGGCCAGCAGGCAGAGGATCAAGGTCAAGCCGAAGCCGAATCCGAGTTGGCTCCAGGGGATGCGGAAGGAAGGGGGCCCGGCGAACCAGCCGCCAAACTGTGCCATTCCCACGCCACACCAACCGGCGATCAATCCGAAGGTCAGACTGAGCAAGCAGGCGGCCAGGGCGATCAGCAGCGTTTCGGCAAAGACCAGCCGAATCAATTGATCGCGTGTCACGCCGATCGAACGCATCACGCCAAACTCCCACGTTCGCGATCGAACCGACGCGATGATCGTATTGGCAACGGCCAGCGACATCACCACCAGGGTGATCAACGGCATGTAGCTCATTCCCCAGATCATCCCGTCGGCATGTTTCCTGATCGCCGTGCGGACTGTTTCCGTTGCCGTCATCCGAGCGAACGGCCGGTACGCTTTCACTTCTCCCACGCCGGTCGCTTGAAATGTCTCGCCCGCCTGTTCCTCCGCGATCGCTTGGAATCGCGTTTCCATCGTTTCTAAGTCCTGCCCCGGTTCAAAATTCACCCAGAAGAATTCGGTCCTCGGCAGGTGAAAGTCGGTTTTCACGGCGGCTCGGTCGGTAAACAAGAGGGTGCCGGTGCGGACAAAATGTCGACGGACGCCCGAGAACTTGGTCATCCATTGCCATCCGGGCAGCGACACGATCCCGGCGATCTCGTACCGGACACGCTCCTTTTCGGCGGCGGGTGGAATCAGAGTCACGGTATCGCCGATCCCCAGCCCCGAAGCCATCGCAAAGTCTTCCGGGATCACACAGTGCTTGCCATCTGCCAGCAGTTCGATCGCCGAATCGCGGTCCCCTGCCACAAACTGGACATCGGCGATCGGATGTTCACCTCCAAAGGCTGCTCGAGGATCGAGTCCAAAGACGATCCCGTTGTCCCCTCCCATGCGCAGCCGCTTCGGTGGTCCCACGTCGCCCCAATCGAACTTCGCCTGTTCGATCGCCAGCGGCATCACGTCGTCCGCTTTCACGCCGTCGACCTCCGCGACCCGCGATTCCTCTTGCTCGGACAGCCCTACCGGATGAAACGCAACCAACGCGTCGGGCATCCAATCGCCCGGCGTGAACGGGACCAGCATCGAATAGCCCCAAGTCTGAGTCGACGCGAACAGCCCCAATCCGACCGACAGCGCCAACGTCGCACCAACGCTGCGCCACAGGTTGCTGGCCAATTGGGGCTTCATCATCCGTTGGTCCAATCGCAACAGACGCGTGACCAGCGGTGCAAAGATCCGTTCGCACAAGACAACGATCGCTGGGGCCAACAGGATCATGCCGATCAACAGCAGAGGGTAGGTGACAAACGAGTAACACCATTTCCGTGCCTCATCCGACAAAGGCATCGCGAAGACGGTGATCGGAGTCGCGGTGACCATCACCAAACCGAGGACTCCCAACGCGATCCACCAATGGAATCGAGGTGACGCGGTGCGCGGCGACATCGCGTCCAGCGGTTGAATTCGCAACGCACGCCAAGCTGGCACGATCGCGGCTCCGAGTGCTCCGACCAACACGGTCACTCCCGTCAATAAGACGCAGCCCCAACCCAACACGGCACCGGAGCTGAACAGGCCGGGCAGCAGGCGGCTGCCAACCAACACCATCAGCCACCCCGCCAACAAACCTCCGCCCCAACCGATCATCGCCAGGACAACGCTTTCGATCGCGATGATCCCAGCGATTTGAGACCGCGTTAACGCGACGGCACGCAGCATCGCAAACTCTCGGGCCCGCTCGCTCACGCCCATACTTAGTGTCGAAAAGATGATGAAGATCGCGGCCAGTGAAGCCATCCCGGTCGCGGCCCAAGCTTGCGATTGCTGTCCCGAGACGCTGCGACTCGATTCCATCCCCCCGCGGACCGCTTCGAAGTCGATAAGTTGCATTGCCGGCTTGTTGGAGGCAAATCGCGCCTGCCAAGCTTCGCGAAACTGGGCGACTGTGACGGTATCGCGCAGTGCGACTTGAAGCACTTCCGGTTTCGTTTCATAACCGTTGACCTTGGCGGCAATCGCCGGGCGAACATAAAGAGCATCGGTTGCAATTCCGGATCCGAAGCCGGTCGGCAGCTGGATTTGCGATCCTTCCGCTTGGGGCTTTGCTTTCCCGCCTCGTCCGCCAGGGCCCGCCGGTCCGTTCGCTTTGCCACCTGCCAGTTTTGCCGATGCATCACCGCCACGCTCCTGACCTCCTTCCCCCTTTTCGCCACGGCTAGCCCCGCCACGCTTGCCGCGTCCGCCCGGTGTATTCAGTGAAGGTGCCAAGTCGACTTGTTCAACGATCCCGATGACGTCCAGCTTGACTTGGTTGCCAAAGCTGGTGACCAGGATCTCGTCTCCCACCGCAACTTTTAACTCTTTGGCAACCTGTTCGGCAACCACAACGTCGTTGGCATCGCCATCGCTGTCGAGCCAAGTGCCGTCGACCATTTCATAAGGTGCTTCGGCCGCCGGAGTGCTGACCAGTTTGGGGCCGATCGGCGGGGCTCCATTAACCGGCGGGCGACTGCCGATCAACAGCCCCAACGGCGACGTATCCACTTCGTCGTCCGAAGCCTTCGCGACACGCGTCGCCGTGACGCGATAGTTGCTGGTCGGGTTGACCTCCAAGACGCCCGCGTCCTGTTCCAGTTCTTCGATCAGTGCCGCCGGAACCGCTGGCGTCGATGCGCCGGGAGGCCCAGCCGGTTTGGACATCACCAACACGTCGTAGCGACCAAGGTACTTTCCGGCATTCTCATCAAACTGGCTGACCAACGCGTCGTAACCACTTGCGACCCACACGACGGCACATGTCGAAGCGATCACGCCGAGCGTCGTGATGACGGCTCGCCCCGGATGGCGACGCAGTTGGGACGAGACGAGTTTGAAGAGGAAACGGAGATTCGTCATAGGGGGCAATCGTTTGCAGATGGGATCATTTCAGGTGGGGGCAGAAGCACCAGGCCAAGCTCGTCTTGCACATCGCGTGCCCAACGCCGATGGCTGATCGCTTTTTGCGGCCACCGCGGCGGAAAGTCGAACCAGGCGGACAAAATTCCATTGGTGGCCTGCCTTTTGCTACTTGGCGTCTGCACGGTAATGCCGTCCCGTTGGCGGCATTCCGTTTTGTCATCCATCCCCAACGCTGGCGACTGTCCGGGGGTGGAAAATCGCTTTTAACCTGCCGGTTGCCCGACCGTGTGCCACGACGTAATTTCCGCCGCCCGTGGCGGATCTTCCGTCGGGGAGGTCGCCTGAAGGCTCGACTTCAACACAACAATCCAAGTTGCGCGGAGATCGCCTGAAGGCTCCACTCCAACACGACAAACCAATTTGCGCGGAGATCGCCTGAAGGCTCGACTCCAACATGGCGATTCAACCTTCGCTTCACGCTGTTCCCTCTCCCCATTTAGCCCCTAAGAAAATACGTGCTTCAAACGAAATCCTCCTCCCAAGCCATTCCGTTAGACGTCCAGCAAGTTGTCAAGAAGTATCCACAAGGAGGGACCGTCGTTCATGCGTTGGACGGTGTCAGTCTTTCCGTTGAGCCAGGTGAATTCGTCGCGATCATGGGAGCAAGCGGATCGGGCAAAAGCACTCTGCTGCATGCAATGGCTGGTTTGATCGACGTCGATGCGGGGCGCGTGCTGGTCGCCGGGCAGGACTTGTCCCAGCTGGCCGATGGTCCGCTGACCCGGTTCCGCCGCGACAACCTCGGGATCGTCTTTCAGGCATACAACTTGATCCCTAGCCTCTCGGCCGAGGACAACATTCGATTGCCAGCTCCCAAGAGCTTGGGAAAACAGCTCGACGCCACCGTCGATGAACTCTTCGAACGCTTTGGAATGACCGCACGACGGCACCATAAACCGGGAGCGCTCTCCGGGGGCGAACAGCAACGGATCGCGATCGCTCGGGCGCTGATCTGCAATCCAACGATCCTGTTGGCGGACGAACCGACCGGCAGCCTCGATTCGGTCACCGGTACTCAGATTTGTGAATTGCTGCGCGACTTGGTCGACAACCAAGGCCGCTCGATCGTGATGGTCACCCACGAACCGCACGTCGCGATGTGGGCCGATCGGATCTGCGTCCTCAAAGATGGAACCAACCTCGCCGAGCTGCAGACCGATGGCCGCCGCGATCCGCAAACCGTCGCTCAACAGTACCAAGAGGCACTCGGCGCGGAGACGGTTGCATGAACAAGATCCTACAACTCGCCATCGCCTTCTTGCGCGAGCGCAAAGCCCGGACGATCCTAACCACGATCGCAACCGCTGCGGCGGTCAGCATGGTGATCTGGGTCACCAGCAGCTACGAAGCACTTCACAAAACCTATGATGAATACGCCAACCTAGCGCTCGGTCGCTACGAGCTGGCGATCGCGCCGATCAGTGGTGAACCGACCGATTTCGTGCCTCCCGAATCGATCGCTCCGCTGTTGGATGACCCTGCCGTCCTTGCTGTCGATGCGATGTGGGCCGGACGGATCTCAGTGCTGGAACTGAAAGACCAGCCGCTCCCCGGCGATCAACCGGGCGGTGGCGGCGGTTCGGGTTCGGGATCGAACAGCCCTTTGCCGTCGCTGATGTTTCTCGCCACCGATGCTCCCGAGCCGCCGTTCGAGATGCTGCAAGGCGAATGGATCGATTCGACGGCAGAGGATGCGAGCGGTGAACTGCCCAGCATCGTTGTTCGCGCCGATGTCGCAAAGCGGCATGGGATTGCCGTCGACGATCGACTGACGCTGGAACTGCCGCGACCAAACCAAGCGGGCGAAACGACGCTACCGGTTCGCGTCGGTGGGATCGTCAACGCGCCGACGCTCTTCGGAGCTGGCTCGACGGGCATCCCGATGTTAACGCCCAGCTCGGGGCAAGCATTCCTCTCGGTTCCCCTTGTGGAACGCGTCACCGGCGAGCCGTTTCAAATCAGCTTGTTGGGCGTCGCCGTCGATCCGGAGGCGGACATCACGAAGTTCCGCTTCAGCTGGGGGCCGCGGTTGAGCGACCATTTGGTCCCGCTGCAGTTCCAGCAAGCGTTCGAGATCGAAGAGGCTCTGGACCAAGCTTCGGCCGCTCAAAACGTCCGCATGCAATCGTACGCGGCGACCGGTGTCGCGATGTTGGTTGCGATGCTGGTCATCTTTTGCTCGCTGAGCATGGGAGTGACCGAACGGATTCGCCAGTACGCGATCTTGCGAGCTGTCGTGCTGACGCGCGGACAGGTCGGTCTGCTGATCGTGATCGAAGGCCTTGTGTTGGGCAGCATCGGGCTGGTCGTTGGCATCGCTTTGGGGTGGGGGCTGTTGAAGGTCGTCGAAAGCCTGTTCAGCAGTTTGCTGTATCACGGCGTTGGGTTTGGGACCAGCAGTCTAACTCTCGCGGCGATCGCAGCGATCGGCGGGGCGTTGTTGGCGTCGATCATTCCGGCCTATAACGCGACGCGCGTGAAACCGGTCGACGCGATGGCGCCGCGGCAATCGTCGACCGACGCGTCGTCGGTGACGTGGCCGAGTCTTGTGATCGGATCGATCCTGTTGGCGATCGGCCCATTGGTGGCGTTTGTCTTTCCGCCGGGCGAGAGCAGGATCTGGCTGGCGATGGCAGCAAGTTTCGCCAGCATCGCGATCGGGTTTGTGGTCCTCGCGCCGTCGATCGTCGTCTTTGTCGACCGCTTGCTCGGGCCGCTGCTGGCTCGGATCTTCGCTATCGATACCAAGCTGCTGGCCAGCCAGATCACCAACAATATTTGGCGGACCGTCGGCGCATCGGTCTCGATGGCGTTTGGCTTAGGCTTGTTTGTCGGGATTCAGGTCTGGGGCTTTACAATGCTGGAAGCCTTTGTCCCCGGCGACTGGACTCCCGACGCGATCGCGGTGATCAAGCCGGGTTTGCCGGTCGATCAGGTCGATAAAATCGCCGCTTTGTCCAATGTCGACGCCAACCGTTGCTTGCCGCTGGTCGTCGAGCAACCGCGGCTGGTCGACGACCTCACCGGCAGCGCCGACCGACCGTCGGTGATTCGACAGGACAATGTGATCATCGTTGGCTTGGATCCCGAAGGAGCGTTTGCCGGCGAAAACCCGCTTTTGCAACTCGATTGGGTCGCTGGCAATCCAGAGCAGGCCGTGGCGAGGATGAAGCAGGGGCACGCATGTATCGTCCCCGACCACTTCCTTAAAGAAACCGGTTTGAAGGTCGGCGAGACTTTGGCGGTCGATCCGCCTCGCAATGCCGGCGCGACCGCGGTCTATACGATCGCCGGTGCCGTGCGGTTACCCGGCTGGCATTGGCAAACCAAACTGACCGGCTTGAGACCGCGAACCCATCGCGCCGCGGCGCTCATTTTTGCCGACTACGATTCAGTCGCCGACGACTTTGACTTGCCGGTCGCTTCGCACGTCTGGTTTTCTTACGCTCGTGGCGAAGCGGATGTAGAAGCGATCGAACGGGCGATCTCGGGAATGGTCGACGCGCTTGCCATCGACCGAACCGGAGACGAAGAAATCAGTGCGCGCGTTGTATCTATCGACAGCATCCGTGCCCGACTGCTCAACGGTGCTCGACGCTGGTTGTGGATGATCAGCGTGCTGCCACTGGTCACGTTGTTGATCGCTTGCATCGGCGTCTTGAACGTGATCCTGGCTTCGGTCCGAGCGCGGCGATGGGAGTTTGGCGTCCTGCGTTCGATCGGCTTCACCAGCAGCGAACTGGCCCGCGCGATCCTTGTCGAAGGGTTGATGATCGCCTTGGTCGCGGGCGTCTTGAGCATCGGGTTCGGCATCCTCAGCGGATGGTGCGGCGCCGCATTGGCGCAATACGTCAGCTTCTTCGGCGGGCTGCATCCACCGATGGTCATCCCCTGGCTTCCGATCGTCATCGGTGTGTTGATCGTCCAGGTGTTGGGCCTCCTGACCGCCACCTGGCCCGCGATCACGATTCGCCGAACCCGGCCGATGCCCCTGCTGCAAGCCGGCGGCGATTTCGCCTGAGTTGACGTCGCGCCGTCAGGCGAATTCACCGACGGGCCGCCGCTGATGCGCGACGGCCCGTCGAGCTGTGGTTGTGGGAAGCGGGGCGATTCGTACCCGCTAAGCCTTCAACGGGATCTAGGAAACCGCAGCTGCACCCTGTTCGCTGTCGTTGCGTTTGGCGACTTTGTGTTCGTCTTCGGTTTGGCCGATCTTCCAGTAACTCGACAGATAGAGATGGGAGTTCGGTAGGTCGGCTCGCTGTTTCAATAGCCGCCTCAGGTTCCGCATGCTATTGAATTCGCAAGCGGCCCAAACCGCGGGGGTACCTTCCAGCCATGGCAACGTTTCGACTTTCGACGGCAGGAACTCTCCGTTGGGATCGGGATGCGGGTTGATCTCCCATCGCAGTCCATCTTTTCGGGATGGTCTAGCGATTGGATGTCGGATTCGCTGAGCACCTCGATCACAGCATATCCGACCGCGTCGGCGGGCAGCTTGCTCAGGTTGACGCTGATTGCGGGAAGAGCCGACATGTCGCCTGCTAACAGAAACCAGTCGGCCTGATGCTGGATCAACTTCTTCGGACCCGGTCCACCAACCAGAATACGGTCGCCTGGTTGCGCGTTGGCCGCCCATGTTAAGGCGGGCCCCTTTGCGTCGTGGAGGGCGAAGTCGACATCGATTTCCGTCGGGCGTTGGTGCCGGATCGTGTAGGTTCTCAGAATGGGGCGTTGGCCCTCACCCTGAGGAAAGATCAGTTTGATATAGGCGCTCTCCTGATCCTCCGGAAAGGATGCAAGCGCGTCGCCGCCGAGCGTGACCCGCAACATATGTTCGGTGAGCGAAGTTGTTCGGATCACTTCGAGTTCGATTGGAGTAGGTTTAGCCATCGCGTTGAGTTCCTCTCTTGGAAGTGCCGCCGTCATCGGAATTCTCCATCATCGCGGCGGCAATGCGGATGAAGGTTTTGATTTCTTTGCTACTTAGACCGTGGGTCATTTGCGCCGCCGCCTGTTTCTCCACCACTTCGAGTTTCGCAAGGATCTGTTTCCCAGCGGATGTTAGAACCAGGAAGTGGCTGCGGCGATCTTGCGGATTCGCCATCTTGTCGATGAGTGCGGCGTCGGTCAGTTCGTTGAGGAGGCGAGCGAGTTGCCCTTTGTCCTGGTTCATTCGCTGGGCAATCGAACTCGCCGTACACTCGGGAATCCGGCCGATACATTTCAGGACGCGGAGTTGGGTGATCGGAAGCGAAATTTGCTGCGTTTCGATGCCCGCGCGGAGCTGCCGTTTGTAGGCGTGCATCAAGCGGTGCAGGGTATCGCTGAGCGAGGGTTCAGTCATCTTGGACTCCACGGATAGTTGACACTGTCAACATTATTACATGACGGTTGACTTTGTCAACTATCTGGCTCTTGCATGCGTAACGGCGATCGCGCTGCAGAAATGGTGCGCCGCTGCAGTGACTACCGGACTGGGCGTCGTTTCGATCGCACGACAATGGAGGTGCTACAATCGGTTTTCCACCGGAACATTCGCTTTCTTTGAGTGTTGATAGGAATATGAAATACAACTTCGCCCTACTGCTTTGTTCTTCATTGATCGCGTCGGCTGGATTCTGTCAGGAGTCAGAAAGGCCAGCGGGAGAGGCTGCCGATCGACGGGCGGCTTTGCTGAAACGATTCCCCGAAAGCGATACCAATAAGGATGGCATCCTGTCGGCCCGCGAACTGGCGGCCCACCTGCAGAAGCAGCGCTCGGGACCGGAGGGAAAAGAGCGACTGAAGCAACTGTTGAAGCGTTTTCCCAAAGCTGACGCGAACAAAGATGGCGAATTGGGCTGGCAGGAGGCTCGCGACTACCAAGCTGCCAACGCGAAGAACCGGACGCCGCAGACGCGTCGCAATCGCGCCCCCAAAGTCGTCGCGCCGGTTCCCGATGTCGCGTATGGCGATCATCCGTTGCAGCGGTTTGATCTTTGGCCGATCCCCGATGCCAAACAGCCGACGCCGCTGGTGATTTTCATCCATGGCGGTGGTTTTCGCGGCGGCGACAAATCGCTGATTCGCCCCGACACGATCGACAAGTTTCTCGATGCCGGTGTTGCCGTTGCCGCGATGAATTACCGGCTGTCCGATTCGGGCCCCTATCCGATCATGATGCACGACGCCGCTCGCGGCCTACAAACGCTGCGGCATCGGGCCGACCAATGGAACATCGATCCGCAGCGCGTTGTTTGTTTCGGCGGTTCGGCTGGCGCGGGAATCAGTTTATGGCTCGCCTTCCACGACGACCTAGCCGACCCCAGCAGCGACGATCCCGTCGCGCGGCAATCGACGCGCATTGTGGCGGCCGGAGCGATGAACGGCCAACCCGCGTACGATATCCACCTGTTTCGCGAGTGGTTTGGTCTCCCCGATCTTCAGCCGGGTCCTGCCCTACCCGCCTTCGTGGGAATCGAAGACGAATCGGAATTCGACAAGCCCGAGATCCGCGCGTTGATGAAAGAGGCCTCGCCGATTTCGCACCTATCCGAAGATGACACCGCTGCGGTTTACATGTTCTACAGCCGCCCCAACGTTCCGGTGACTCTCGAGACCGAATCGTCGGTTTGGGTGCATCACGTGCGATTGGGATTGGCGATGCAGAAAGCGATGGAGCCACTTGGGCTGCAATGCATCGTCACCGCCCCCGACATCAAAGCGGAGAATCCCTACGAGTCGATCGAAGCCTTCTTGATTGCCAAGGCGTCGGGTGAAACGTCGGCACCTTAGTGGAGCGATCGAGAAGTTCGCTTCCATTTCGCGGCGAGCTCAACAGACGCCGCTCGCGTCGTCGCAAGGTCCGCTCCCCAACGCTGAACACGATTCTATCATCGCTCTCTCCACCCTTCTCCTTGATCGCGGTATCGGAAATGGAACCGAAGGGCGTTTGAAGATTCTGCCTCACCGTCGTGGTGGGTTGGAATCGCCGTGATATTAAGAAGCGGATGCTTAGTTAAAGTGGTCCTTTCGCGGTCTCCGCACCACAGGCCGACACACATTCATCGCGGGCATGTGCCGGCCTCCGGCCTTTCGGCTTTGGGGCCTTCTCGGGACCGGAGGCTTGCGTCTCCGGCAGTTCTTGTGTCGGCCTCCGGCCTTCGAAGCGTCCAGCACACCTCTTGTTGTATCGGCACTACATTCATAAAAGCGGCTTAATGTCCGCTTCTAGGCGTGGTCGACCTCTTTTTGCCACACCCGCGGTGGATCGGATGCTTCGTTGGGAATGATCGCGATCATCATCAGAAACAATCCGACAACGATGTAGTTCTGTTGAAAGGGGGGCGGAGGAAGTTCGGCGAATCGGCCCCAGATCAACATCCCGGTGGCGACGATCAGGATTCCCACGTGCGCGTAGCGTGTGGGCGGCCAGTAGGAGAGGGCTGCTAGCGACGCGATCATCAAGGCGTTTAAAGAATTCAGAATCAACAGCGTTTCGCTGTGATCGCCCGCGAATATGTATGGGCTGAATACCATCCAGGCCGCGGTCATGATTTCGACGACTCGTCCCCACATCACTTCACCTCTCGGGCTAAAAGGCTTTCGGCAGCGCGATCCAACGGTTCGCTGCGATTGCCCCAAAAGGCATCCCACAGTAGCCGGCGGTCGCAATTCTGTTTCCAAACGATCCACAGATAAGTCAACGCAACTCGCACTTCGTCCCACGCCCAGTAGACCAGGATCAAAGAGATCAGAGCGGTCATCAAACAGAGAAAGCACCACGATCCAACAACCAGTCCTTGAACCGCCACCAGAATGACACTGACGATTCCCAGTGGAATCACATCGATTCCAAAGAGGACCACCAACCAGGGGCGATACTGCCAACGGCGTGGCGAACCGGCTAGCCCCAGAACCGCATCGCCCAGGTAGGCGAGCACTCCCAAGGCGGCATCGTGAATTCCCAACATCCGGTACATTTGCAAGGCTGTGTCCGACTTCAAGACGTTGTTCGATCCGTCGCCAAAAAACGGATCCCAGACCGATTCGATGAGCCCCCACTGAAACAGCGACAGATGGACCGAGATCCCCGCGGCGACAAAAGCCAGCAAACAGATCGGGATCCGTTGGGACCAGGCCGACGGATTGTGCTTGTACGGCGGCACGGGCCGATCGAGATCGTGGCAGGGGATGGTGGCTTTCAAAAACATCGATGACTCTTCTAAAAAGGCACGTCTGGCTTAATGTGCGGTTCGTCCGGGCTTCAGGTTCGCGAGATCATTGCCGAAGCAAACTACTTCAGTCCGTTCTGTTGATACCATTGGTCGGGATCATCCTTCAGGGCATCGATCATCTTGGGCACGCAGTCGATCAAGCGATGCCGGGGTTCCCAATCGAGCAGTTCTTTGGCTCGCGCGATGTCCAGGGCGTAGTGGTCGTCGGCCATGTCGACCATGAATGGTTTGATAAACGCATCGCCGCCGGAGAGCGTGTCGGTCACGGAGGCTCCCACCTTGGCGAGCGACGGTGGCACGTAGAGCGTCGGCCAGTCTTTGCCGTGCAGCCGCTGACCGATCGCGTCTTGGAGGGTTTCGTAAGACGGCGGTTCGGGCTCGCCGATCAAGATCGCCGTTTTTGGTTCGATACGGGATCGCCGCTGGACGGTGGCAACGATCGCGGCGATCGCGTCGTCGCAGTGAACCGCAGCTTGCCCCGCCGCGGTATCCCCTGGGAAGAAGTGACTTTGAAAGTCGCGTTCATAGATCCGTTTGATCTGTTGGACGATCGTCGGTTGGCGTCCGTAATCTGTATAGACGCCGGCGATTCGAAGCACCACCGATCTGACGCCGGGATGCCCCTCGCGAATCAAACGCTCCGTCGCAATCTTGCTCTCCGGATACGGCCACTTCGCCTGCAGCGGATCATCTTCGGCGATCCGTTCGCCCGGCGAGCAGGGCTGATGCACCAACATCGTGCTTGTAAAAACAAACTGTTCCAATTCGAAGTCGCTGAGTGCATTGAGCAGCCGATCGGTCCCGTTGACGGTGATCTCTTCGTACAGCGGACTCGGTTCGCCCGAAAAATCGTAGAAGGCGGCCATGTGCACCACCGAGGCCAGCCGCCCGTCGCAGCGGCGGCGGACGTCATCGACAGCACCGCGAACGTTTTCATAACTGCTGATATCGCATTCGATATCGTGAATCCAAGGGTGCCGCTTGGGCGGTTCGGGCAGGCCGACCCGATCGAATCCATAGACTTCATAGCCGAGGTCGGCCAGTTGCGTGCAGACCGGTCGTCCCAGCAAACCCGAACTTCCGGTGACGATAACTGCGGGACGATCTTCGGACATTATGGGACTCCAGTCGCTCGAAGGATGGATGAGGGATGACTCTTGCTCTCTGCAACCTCCGACGCAATTGGCATGCCAATGCGATCGCATCAACGAATGCTCAAACGCCTGCTATGCGGAGATTCGGGTCGTGGCGAGGTCGTCGCCATCTTGCTGCTGTTGTTGTTGCCGGACGACTCGATCGCGGGCGATGTTCAACAGCGCGTAGAAGAAGGCAGCGATCATCGGACCGACGAAGATGCCCCACAGCCCCATCAGCTTCAACGCACCAAGCACTGTCACCAGGGCGACCAGCGGATGCAACTTGGCTTGGTTTCCGATCACGTAGGCGCGGACGAGATTGTCGGACGTTGACACCAGAGCGGCTCCGTAGATCGCCAACCCGATCGCGGATACGAAATCCCCTTCGATCATCAACCACGTGGCAACCGATCCCCAGACTGCGGCCGCACCGATAAAAGGGATGAACGAACAGAACATCGTGACGACCATCAACAGCCAAACATTGGGGACGCCGAGGACCGCCAACGCCAACCCGGTCAAAGCGGCTTGGACGACGCCGGCGACAACGGTTCCCAAGACGACGCCGCGGCAGACTCTTTGGAATTTATCGAACAACCGCTGCTCCTCCTCGTTCTCCAAAGGCATCATCCGATGGACTTCACGAGTAAAGAGTTCGCGGTCGGCGAGGAAGTAGTAGAACGACAACGCCATGATGCACAGGCCGATGCCGAAGGTGACGATGTTGGAAATCAATCCGCGGGTTTTGTCGTACAGTTCGGCGGTAAATCCATCGGAGATCCGCGAAACCGATTCCTGAATCTGCTGCCGCTGCGGCGGATCGAGCTTCCGGTAGACTCGATTCATCGCCGAACCGACCGTCGACTTTTCCAGCTTCTCGATCGTCTCGTCCAACGCATCGCCCGAACGCCCGTCGAACCAACCGACAGCGTCGCGGCCGATCTGTGTCACTTGGTTTCCCGCCATCAATAGCGTCACGCTGATCGGCAACAAGACGACGATCATCACCAGCCCGGTTGTGACCCCGGCGGCGATGCGATCGTGCCCCGACATGATCTGTGTCAGCGATTGGTGCAGCGGCGAAAAAAGGACTGTCAGCACGACCGCGATAAAAATCGCCAGCACAAACGGTTTGATGACGTGGAAGAACAGCAAGCCGAAGAGGCCGATCAATCCGATCAGTAGCCAGAATGAAAAATGGCGAGGCATGGATTTGGGTATCGACCAGAGAATTGCGGTGCTCGTTCGGCTCCCGAGCAATCGCATGGTCGCAGATGAACCAGGTTGTTCGATCCGACCCCATGGAGGCGTTTGCGGGAGCGGCGGAACATCGGTTCCGTCGACGAAACACGAATCGCAATTGGCGTGCCGCTAATTCGGCTGCGTTCGCTCAGCAAACTTATCCCGCTAGTTTTCGAGCGGCAATTGGGCGTAGTAGTTGGCCAACGCTTCGATCTCCTGCGTCGACAGTTTATCGGCGATCGAATGCATGCGATCGACGCGCGCCGTTCCGCCGCGAGCCCGCCGTTGCAACAAGTCCAACTGCTCCTTTAAGTACCAAGCGGGTTGCCCGGCCAGTTTCGGATAGTCCGGGCTGCGCTCGATCGTTCCCGGACCGTGGCAGGCGACGCAGGCGGCGATCTTCTTTTGTCGGTCCCCTCGATGGGCCAGCGACTTGCCGAGTTCTATCTGTTCGTCGGAAGCCGTCGGTTCTGAATCCGAAGCTGCCGCCGGCGTAGACTCCTGTTCGACTTGCGTTTGCCCGGCGTAGTGGGCTGCGAGTTTTGCGATCTGCGGATCGGTCAGCCGGGCGGCGATCGGTTGCATGATCCCGCTGTGTCGCGCTCCCGTTTTGAAGGCCTGCAGCGACTGTTCGAGATACGCTTTCGACTGCGATGCGAGCAAAGGAACTCGCGGTCCGGCAGCGGGTGACGTTGCGGTTCCGTGGCATGCGGCGCATGCCTGCGCCGCAAGTCGCTCGATCGCTGAATCGGATTCCGTTTCGACTCGCACTTGGCGATAGTAGTCTTCCGCGTCCAGCTGTGACAACTGTTGTAGGAACGCTACGACCGGCCAAACATCATCGTCGCGAGCCTGAGTTGGCCAGGCGGGCATCCCGGCAAACTTAATCCCATGCTTGACGATGTAGAACAATTCGCGAGGTTCTTTATCGAGCGGCGTGCCGGGCAGGTAAGGAGGCGAGGGAGTCATGTGCCCGGCGACAACGGGAGCCGGGCTGCCTGGACGTCCGTGACACCAGCGGCAGTTGGAATCGTAGGTTGCCGCGCCCAAACGAATCATGCCAGGCTGATCCAGCGGTGGCGGCTCGATACCGGAGCTGTGGAAGTCGACCGACCGATCGCTTGCGTAGTCCAAGAACCAACGCGTGATCGGCCAATGCCCGCCGCTGGCGTTGATCGGTGCGATCCCCGAGACGAGGACAAACAAGCCGATTCCGCCGAGCCCGGCCAGCAGGATGCAAAGCTCTTTCAGTCGTCGTTTCATCGTGTGTTCGCCTTTCCAAAGGATGATCTCTTCGCCGCCCCGATCGGCATCCGGATCGAATCGACGAGATCGCGCGTCAGCCACAATCCGCCGGTCAAAAACGCCAGCCCGCCGACGACCAGCATCACCGCGCCGCCGAGATGTTGGTCCATGATCGGCGTCAGCCCTGAGCCTCCGGGATGATGGGAATAGAGCAACCGTGGCGACATGACTAACAACGCGCCCAGCAGCGTCATGTGCATCGAAGTCAACAACAGCCCGATCACCCCGGCGGCGCTGCGGCCGCGGTCTCGCGGCTGCGAACCACCGAAAGCGGACAGCCAAACCCAAACGCCAGCGGCCAGGAACATCGACTGTTCGACAACAAACCCGACCGCATCGTGGCGGGCCCAGTGATGCAGCCCAGGGGCATGCCAGGCCCAGACGATCAACAGCTCGCCAACCGATGCCGGGACGGGGGCGAACAGCTTCGGAAATCGAAGCACCGGATCCCAACGACGACCCGCCGCGGCGATCGACAACATCGGCGCCGCGACGGCAACGACCGCCATGTGCAGCGTCATGTGAGCCGCAAAGGAATGGCTGGCCATTTCCGGCAGTGGCCCAAGCCAGGCGATTGCCAAAACCAACCATCCCAAATTCCAAAGCATCGGTCGCATCAGTCACAGCTCCCGATAAAGAGGACAACCAACGCGGTGAAGAGCGTGGCGACGCTGCTGAGTGCAGCCAACAGAAGCGTCGCATAACCGATGAATCGCAACTGGTCGTCCGACGTGTTGCCGTCGTGCGGTGGCGATGCGTCGCCGTGGCGATGCTGCCTGTGACTGTGCCAGCCAACCAACGCGATCACCCCCAACGCAACAAGCGTATAAACCGCGATCGCGATTCGGATCGGCATCGCATCGCCGGTCTCCGATTTGGCGCAAACGATCGCGATCGTGAGATAGCTGGCTAGAAAATGGATCGCCCAGGTCGTCGGCGGGATCAGCAACCAGAGGATGTGATTCCGCAGCGCTCGGTAGCTCACTGTCGGCGTTGTCGTGTCGGTTGCATCCGTCATCGGTCACCTCATGCAACAAAAGGAAAGCCTGCGATCACGGCGACGGTGATCGCCGCGGTCAGCGCCATGAAGTGCCAGTAGAGCGAGACGTTCATGATGTCGGCGTCGTGGACCGCGTCCATCCTGCCCGCCATGCGTCGTGCGGCGCAGTAAATCAGCATCAGCAAACCGACGGCCAAATGAAGCGTCATCCAAAGCACCAACACGCAGACCATCGCCGGATAGACGTGGCTGGTCGGATCCATCTTGTTGGCGATCGGAGCGGCGGCGATGGTGACGCCAGCATGAATCGTCGCCAACGCCCCGATGCCGATGGCTGAATAAAACAGGGCGGGGCGATCGCGGCGGTTCCACCGGCGTGCGGCCAGAGTGCATGCCCAAGCGACGCCCACGGCAGCCAAAGCGCCAAGCGGATAGAAGATCCCCGGGCCGGGCTGGTCGGCTGGCGGAAACTGTTCGTGTACCGTCCAGTAAAAAAAGTATCCGAAGACCAACGCCATAAAGGCTGTCATGTCGCCAAGCATCGTGATGAACATCGCCCACCAACCGACCGCTTGAGGACCGGAGACGTAGAGCGGCAGACGCAGCCCGCGGCCGACGTCTTTGCATGGTTTCTCGGGGATCGGTGCGGTGCCGGTCCACAGCCAAATGATTATGCAGACCAACGCCAACAGGCCGCTGATCCCGGCGGCGGTGTACCAGTGGAACGTCGAAAGGATGAACAGGCCGCCGGTGAAGATCGCGGCAAACATCGGGATAAACGACGGCCCCGGGACGCGTAGACACTGTTGCGGATGGGCGTCCATCGTCGATGTGACCAGCGTTTCGCGGAGCCCTTCTTCGGCATCGGGAAGATAGAAATTCCCTTCGTCGACGTCGCGGACAAAGTTCGCTTGATCCCACAGCGGATAACGACTCTCGATGATCGGGATCGATCGGATTCCCCACGGTTGGTCGGGGACATCGGCCAGCCATTCCAGCGTCCCCGCGTTCCAACAGTTCCTCGCCGCATGCGCCTGCTTTCGCTTCGGACGAACAACATCCCACAGGAAGACCGCAAAGCCAGCGGCTAACACAAACGCGCCGATCGAGGAGACGAGGTTCAGCGTGTCGAAGCCCATCTCGGCCGGGTAGGTGTAGACGCGGCGTGGCATCCCGAGCAAACCGGTCAGATGCATCGGGAAGAAGCTGACATTGAACCCGATCAGGGTCAACCAGAAGGCAAGTTTGCCCAATCGCTCGGACAACTGTTTCCCCATCACTAGCGGGTAATAGTAGTAGACGCCAGCCATGATCGGGAAGATCGTGCCGCCGACCAAGACGTAGTGCAAGTGGCCGACGATGAAGTAGGTGTCGTGAGCTTGGAAATCGAACGGCGCGATCGCGATCATCACTCCGGTCAGGCCGCCGATGATGAAGGTCGCCAGGCCGGCCAACGCGAACCATAAACAGACCGAAGCGCGGACGCGGCCGATCAACAGCGTGGCGATAAAGCAGAAGATCTGCACCCCGGTCGGGATCGCGACGGCTTCGGAAGCTGCCGAAAAAATCCCGATCGTCAGCCCCGGCAGCCCGGTGGTGAACATGTGGTGGACCCACAGGCCAAAGCTCAGGAAGCCCGTTCCGACGGCGGCCAGGACGATCCACGAATAACCGACCATCGGCGTGCGGGCGAACGTGGGGACGATCATCGCCAGCAGCGCGATCGACGGCAGGAAGACGATATAGACTTCGGGGTGTCCGAAAATCCAAAACAAGTGCTGCCACAACATCGGATCGCCGCCGCGCGATGCGTCGAAGAAGGGCCAGTCGAGCGAACGTTCCAGTTCCATCAACAGATCGCCGGCGATCAACGGTGGAAAAGCGAACAGGATCATCGCGGCAACGACCAGGATGTACCAAGCGTACAGCGGGATCAGGTTCAATCGCATCCCCGGCGGCCGGCACTTCAGCACGCCGACGATCAGTTCGACGGCGGCGGCGATCGATGCGATTTCGATGAAGGAGAGTCCCAGCAGCCAGATGTCGGGGCCGACATCGGTCTGATATTCGGTGGTCATCGGCGGATACATGAACCAGCCGCCGCGAGGGGCGACGCCGAAGAAGAGCGAACCGCAGACGAAGATCCCGCCGATCAAGAAGCACCAATATCCGTAAGCCGACAGACGTGGAAAGGGAAGGTCGCGGGCTCCCATCATCTGTGGCAGCAACAGGATCGAGATCGCTTCGAGAATCGGCACGGCAAATAGGAACATCATCACGCTGCCGTGCATCGTGAAGACTTGGTTGTATTGATCGGGAGTCAGCCAATCGTTTTCGGGGATCGCCAACTGGGCTCGCATGATCAACGCCAGCACGCCGCCAAACAGAAAAAATGCAAACGCGGTGACGGTGTACCAGAGGCCGATTTCGGAGTTGTTCACCGCCGACCAATACCGCCATCCCGTCGGCGTCTTCCACGGTTCCAACAGCCGCTTCTCTTGATCGGTCAGTTCCGCCGCGGGAGCTGTCGTCGGATCGGACGTCGGGTGCGATTCGGGCTTGTTGCCGTCGGGATGGTCACTCATTTCAGCCCTTCCAGAAACGTGGCGATCTCGGCGGCTTGCTGTCGATCCATCGCGTGGAACGCCGGCATGTCGACGCCCGGTTTCACGAGGTCGGTCTCGGTGATCCAGCGGACGAGATTGTCGCGATTGTTCGGCAGCAGCCCCGCGGCGATGCTGGGACGCGATCCAAAGTGAGTCAAGTCGGGCCCCATGCTCCCACTGGCCTGAGTGCCACGAATCGCATGGCAGGCGTGACAGCCAACGGCAAAGAAGTGATTTTCGCCAGCGACCGCATCGGGTTCTTGCGAGGAAGCCGTCGGTCGCGTGAGTTGCTTAAGCCAGGCGTCGAACTCATCGGCTGGCATCACGACGACGTCGAAGTTCATCTGAGCGTGCGCCGCACCACAGAACTCGGCACAGACGCCGCGAAAGGTTCCGACGCGCGTCGGATGCAGTTTCAACCGCGTTTGGCGGCCGGGCATCATGTCGACTTTGCCTCCCAACGCCGGGATCCAAAACGAATGGATGACGTCCTCGCTGTCGAGTTTGAATTCGACGGGGCGGCCGACGGGAAGCCGGATTTCGTTTGCCGTCTCGACGAGGTGTTCATCGCCGACGCGGTAAGTAATCCGCCACCACCAACGGACGCCGCTGACGTGGACTTCCAAGCTACCCTCGGGAGCCGGACGCTGCAGTTCGGGCATCATCGGGAGAGACGCACACAGCAATCCGGTCAGGACAATCGTCGGGAAGACCGCTCCGCCACCGATCACCCAACGCTTGATCGTCTGAGGATTATGTTGGCCGGGTTGGTAGATCGCGTAGACAGCCAGGCCAACGACGATGATCCAAATTAGAACCGCCCCGGCACTCATCCAATAGAACAACAAAGCGATCGCCTCGGCAGCTTGGCCGGCGGGTTGGAGCGTCGATTGGGGCATGGGGAGCGTTGATCCAGGTCGGCTGAAATGAACAAGTCGATCGGAATTTGAGGCGTGCTGGAAAGATCACGAATCGCCGGGGAGAGGCGTGTCGATATCGACGTCGCCGTCGGTCGAGGGTTGAAGGTCGAGAGGCTGGTCACCGATCTCCAGCTTGGGAATCTCCGCTTCGATCCGCGTCGCGTCGTCGGTCGTTTCAACGTTGCCGTCGCAACCGCAAAGGCAGAGCAAAAGTGGGGCGATGGCTACGGATTGCCATGGATGAAATTGCATCGGAAGAATCCTGTCGGGTTGGAGTGTGCTTCGAGTTTGCGGGCTTGCAATGCAATCAGCATGCCAACCGATTTGGTTCGCGGCCGCAGACTGTTACACGCTGTGATCGTGTTGGCTGCAGAGCTGCTCGGTCCGATCGATTGCATGGTTTTTCGATCCGCCGATCAAATCTCTTCGTCGACAAAGATGATGTGGCGGAAGTAATGCTGCGATTCAAAGCTGGCTCCCAACGCTCCGATCAACAGCCCCAGCGAAGCGCTAAAGCCCGACATGCGGACAAACGTTGCCAGGCCGATTTCGCCAGCTCGTATTTCGTTGGAACCGGCCCATGCGGCGATCAGATCACCATCGAAGAGGAGCCAGGAAAAACTGACGCCGATCACCATCAGCACGATCCAGGTGACGGACATTCCCAACAGCACGATCGCTAGCGCCGAGGTCGACGTGACGACGGTTTGTTCGGTGTGCTGGCGTCCGCGACGGACCAGTAATTGTTGGCGGAAGACGACGTAGATCGTGGTAAGAATCAGGCTGGCCAAGGCGAGCGTCGCGACTTCGCCCGCGGTTTGCGAGAGCCCAAGATCCCATGCTTCGGCGGTCATCAGGAGGATCGCAACTGTCGAGACCGCAGCGATCGTCAGGCGACTCAAATGGCGTGGGAACTGCCACGGCCGAGCTCCGATCACCGCTTGAGCGATCTCGCGTCGGTTGATCCACGCGGCGCGGACCAAAAACGCGATTCGGCTGGCCGGGCGACTGGTGCTCTCTTCGAGCCGCTGGTCGGCGATCTCGGCCATCGCGTCGTGCATCGCGTCGATCTGCGGCGGAGCGAGCTCTTGCATCGCATCGATCTCTTCCGCCGTGGCGGGACGAAACATCAGATTCTGCGGCGATTCCTGACCGCTGAGCCCATTCAAATGGCCGATCGCGTGCAGCATCAAGCGGCTGGTTCGATGAGCGATCGCGCGGATCCGAGCTTTCGTTTCCGCGTTGTCGTGGATCGCTGGGGGATCGATCAAGGAGAGGGAGATCACCGCGGCGTCCAGCGGTCGCGAGAGGGCGGCGAAGCAGAAGGGTGCGTAATTGCCGACGAGATCCGACGCGGTGCAGACGATGACAAAGTCCCAGTGCCGGGCGTCTCGTTCTTCGGCGGCTTGCTGAAGCAAAACGCTCGGCTGTGTCCTCCCTTCACTGGCCAGTTCCGGACGGCGACTCTGCAGCATACGGAAGCGAAACTCCGGCATCATCTCGCTGAGATCGCGACGCGTCTGTTCGATTGCCCGCGATGCGCTCTGCCGGTCGACATCGTCCAACGGCCCGGCGATGATCACGCCGATCTCGATCAGTCCGTCGGCGGATGGCGTCGCAGCAGGGCTGTGGAGCATTGGAATCCTGTGGTTGATAGAAGCGTTTTTCGCCAGGAACCGATGCCCTCGCGATTCCTTGTGCTCTGCAAGCGTCGTGCCCGAACCGCCGATAGCGATCGCAGCGGCAGCAAAATCGCCTGATTGGTCGCTGACGAACCAAGCTGTAGGGGAAGCGAGCAGTTGGCAGGAGAAGGAATTGTGCCAGCGGCGGCGGGGGATATCCTGGCTGGGAAGGATGCAAAGCGTTAGAATCGCGGCGATGTTACTGGTGCTCGACAACTACGACAGCTTCGTCCACAACCTGGCTCGCTACGTGCGGCGTCAGGGGCATCAGACATTGGTCGTTCGCAGCGACAAGATCGACGGCGACGATGTCGAATCGATGGCGCCGGCGGCGATCGTCTTGTCTCCCGGGCCACAGGCTCCCGATCAAGCGGGGGCTTGTCTGGAGATCACTCGCCGATTTGCGGGGCGGTTGCCGATCCTTGGCGTTTGTCTGGGGCACCAGATCATCGCGCAAGCGTTTGGCGGGCGGATCGTTCGCAGCGAGCCGATGCATGGCGTTCCCAGTTCGATCGAACATTGTGGCGACGGACTTTTTCGCGGCTTGCCCAATCCCTTTCCCGCGGCTCGGTATCATTCGTTGGTCGCCGATGCGGCGCAGATTCCCAACGTACTAGAAGTCACCGCGTGGACCGATCGGGAGGTTGGCGATTCGGGAGATCGATTGGTGATGGGACTGCGTCATCGGGAGTTTCCGATCTTCGGAGTTCAATTTCATCCCGAATCGATCCTGACCGAACATGGTGATGAGATGCTTAAGAACTTTTTGGAACTCGTGACTCCCGCCGAACCGACGGGGGCGAACCGATGATCTTGGAGAGTCTTGTCACATCGGTCAGTGCCAGCGGGGAATTAAACGTCGCGCCGATGGGACCGATCGTCGACGCGGGGATCACGCAAATCCAATTGCGGCCGTTTAAGACGTCGACGACTTACGGCAATCTTCGCGCGACCTCGCGGGCTGTGGTCCATGTGACCGACGATGTGTTGATGATCGCACAAGCTGCGATCGGGCGGATCGAACCGCCGCCGGCGGTCAGGCCGCTCGACGGTGGATGGTTTGTGTTGGAAAAGGCGAGTCGTTGGTTGGCGGTCGAAGTCGTGCGGTGGATCGACGATCCGCAGCGTCCCACGGCGGATTGCGCTATCCGAGCCGAAGGAACCGGCCCGCCATTCTTTGGACTCAATCGAGCCAAACACGCTGTCGTCGAAGCGGCGATCCTGGCGACGCGGACTCATCTGTTGCCCGCGGCGGAACTGTTGGCTGATCTGGAACGCCTGCAGGTCTTGGTCGATAAGACGGCAGGGGATGCCGAACGGGAAGCCTTTGCTCTTTTGCAAGCTACGATTCGGCAGCGGGTTGGTTAACAGACCCCGATCGATGAAAAAGATTATGGTTTTCTATCGTTTTGGAAAACCCGGAACACCCTGCTAGCCGATGCATCCAGTGTAGGCAAACTGGGTTTCATACATTCCCTCAGAGAGTCATCCTTCGTGGTGTCGCTCTCTCTCGCCTGGGAGCCGACCAACGATCCGATTCTGCAATGCAAGACGGCCCATCATCCTCACCAAGCGGCTACATCTACCGGGTCCTGTAGAGGTCCGAGGGAGGGCTGAATCCCTCGATTTGAGAGTTGAAAGAGTCGCATACGTCAATAGTTCGGGAAAAGTTTGCGACGGTAAAACCGATGCAATCGTCAAGGTCGCTACGCCTGTAAATCGATTGTAGCGGTTGTAGTGAAGGTAGCGGGGGGGAAGTATTAAACGAAGGAAAAGCCAACCTTGTTTTCACAATGCTAACAAACATTCCCGATCTATACTTCGTCGGAGACAGGGGGTCAGTAGCATCTGTAGTGCTACCTCTCCCGATCGCTGGCAGCCAACGATGCGTCGAGTGAACGTGTTGTTGGTGAAGGACGCCGTAGAGTCGCGAAGTCGAATCTCACGAGCAACCCGCAGAACGCCGTCGCGGTCAGACGCCCGGTCCACGTTTCAGCTTTGTTGTGGTTCCGCGCCACAAAGGGTAGCCCGCTTGATTTGAGCGGGTCCAAGTACAGGTCCACGTTGAACCGCATAGAGGGAAAAAAAATATGACCCGGATTAATACTAACGTTCCATCGCTCGTTGCACAAAACCGATTGCAATCATCCAACGGCGATTTACAAGAAGCACTGACTCGTTTGAGCACCGGTCTTCGCATCAATTCGGGATCGGACGATCCGGCGGGTTTGATCGCTAGCGAAGCGCTGCGAAGCGAAATCACCAGTTTGAACAAAGCGGTCAGCAACACCGAGCGCGCCAACCAAATCATCGCGACCGCCGACAGCGCCCTGGGACAGGTGAGCACGCTGTTGAACGACGTTCGCGGCCTGGTTGTTGAAGCGGCGAATAGTGGAGCTTTGAGCCCCGACGAAATCGCGGCGAACCAATTGCAGGTCGACAGCTCGTTGGAAGCGATCAACCGAATTTCGCAAACGACAACATTCCAAGGTCGCAAGCTGTTGGATGGAAGCTTGGACTTCCTGACCAGCGGCACATCGAACTTCGACAAGATCGAAAACATTCAGATCGACCAAGCCAACTTGGGCAACCTTGGCAAGATCCAAGTCGATGTCTCGGTTCAAGAAGCAGCGACAAAGGCTTCGGTGGCGATCGAAAACGTTCCGGCTTCGGGTGCCGGCACGGGCAAGATCACCCTGACGAATTCGACCGGTGCGGCGGATGAAGCGAAGACCGACCCCTTGACGACCGCTGGCGGTGCAGACTTCACCGTCGACGTCCTCGATGGCAGCAGCCTCGATGGCATTGCAGGAAACGAACTGTCCGTCGATATCGCCAGTGGCGAGACGACCGCACTAACGCAATCCACCTCCGCGGTGAAGGTACTTGCTGGCGGTGGCAGTTTTACCATCTCGGCGAAAGAGGGAGGTGCCCTGGACGGTGCAGTAGGCGACGCCGCAACGGTTCAATTTGCAGCTGGCAACACCGCGACCGCTCAAGCCGAATCGGGTGGGTTCGACGTCAACGGCGTGACGGGTGCGTTCACCGTTTCGGCAAAAGCTGGCGGAGCATTCGACGGAACCGCTGGTAATGCACTGACAGTTAATATCGTCAGCGGTACTCCCGCCAGTGGTGCCGCTTCGGTCGCCGAAGCGGCGGGTGTCGTGACGATCACCGTCGACGATACGACCGGTGTGACTTTGGAAGATATCCAAACTGCTTTGGCTGGCGATGCCGATTTCGAATTCAACGTTGCTGAAGGAAACGAAGAAGTCCTCTTCCGATCCGATGGTACGGACGATACCGCAGGAGTCTCGCTCAGTGCCGGAACCGCGGGTACCAACGCAGCGGCTTTGGTCAGCCGAACCGGCGATGCGTTGACGATCACCGTCAATGACCTCTCGGATCAAACGTTGACCGACATCAAAGCGGCTTTGGAAGCGAACGACGATTTCAAAGACGACTTCAAGATCCAATTGGGAAGTGCTGGAACCGACGTATTCGCATCATCGGGAGTCACCGATGACGATGGCGCGGCACTGACGTTCACCGGCGGATCCAACGCCGCGGCGGAAGTCTCGTTCGCCGATGGCAAGTTGTCGATCACCGTCGACAACACCACCGCGCACAACCTGTCGGTGATCCAAGCCGCTTTGGATTCTTCGACCACGCTGTTGGACGGCACCGACACCTTCAGCGATCTGTTCGCTGTGACGATTAACGCCGACAACGTCTTCGCCACCGACGGAAGCGACGACCTCACCGACCAAGCATTCAGCGGTGGTACCGGTTCGACGGCAACCGATGAGATCACGATCACCACGCCACAAGGACAAGAGTTCAACGGCACGATCACGATCGACAGCAGTGGCGACACGGGCGGAGCGGTTACGGCGAGCGTCGATGAAAACAACAACATCACGATCACCGTCGACGACGACTCCGACACCGATCTGGCCGACATCATCGCGGCGATCGAAAACGATCTGACCGGTTATTCGGCTGAATTGACGACCAACGATGGCGACGGCATCCTGCACATCGCCGACGATTCGATCGCAACAACCGAAATCGAAGATGCCGACGATGGTGGTATCACCGCCGACGTGGTCTTCGAATTGGCCGGTGCCACGGGTTCGGAAGTCTTCAACATCAGTGCCGGCACCACGCTGGAGCAATTGATCTCGCAGATCAACCTGGTCTCCGAAGCGACGGGCGTCACAGCGGTTGCAAACGGAACCACGCTGGAATTGAATTCCAGCGAATACGGATCGAAATCGTTTGTCGATCTGAAGGTCATCGAAGAGGGTGAAAACGGAACCTTTGGTGCCGCAGTCAACGAAGGAGATCGGGCGACGGGTACCGACGTCAAGGCGAAGGTCAACGGCGTCGATGCTAGCGGCGACGGCAACAAGCTGACGATCAACACCGGAACGCTCGACCTGAACATGTCGGTCGAAGCGGACTACGTCGGTTCGATCGAATTCGACATCAACGGTGGTGGAGCCCTGTTCCAACTGGGTAGCCAAGTTGTTGCGAACCAACAGGCTCGCATCGGCATCGGCAGCGTGAACACCGCTCAATTGGGTGGAGTTAGCGGCAAGTTGTTCGAATTGGGCGAAGGTGGTCGTGCTGCTCTGGGAACCGATCCCACCGCGGCGGCAGCGATCGTCGACGAAGCGATCGATCAAGTAACCGGGCTTCGCGGTCGATTGGGTGCGTTCCAACGAACGACGATCGAAAGCAACTTGGTCAGCTTGAACGACACCGTAGCGAACCTGCAGGAAGCGGAATCGAGCATCCGCGATGCCGACTTCGCTGCCGAATCGGCTCGCCTGACGCGTGCTCAGATTCTGGTTCAATCGGGTACTTCGGTCTTGTCGCTGGCAAACCAAAACCCACAAAACGTGCTTTCGCTGCTGGGTTAATCCCCACCAGGAACACCTATTAAATCTCGACACGGCGGTTCGATTCATTCGAGCCGCCGTTTTGCTTAGGCCGATAGTAACGGTTATGCGGGTTGTCACCCCTTCGATCCGCAGCCCAATTTAAAGCCCTTCGATCTCTGCTGCCCAAACGGTTATACCATGGGAACTATTCAATCATCTGTCGGTTTGATCACCGGGATTCCGATCCAGGATACCGTCGAACAATTGATGGGAATTTCGGCGCGGCCCCGCGATTTGCTGTCGTCTCGTACCGCGGCGCTACAGCAGGAACAGGTCGCGATCACCGAATTGACAGCATTGGCTGTCGGACTCGATCTGGCCAGCGCCGCGTTTGGCCGCGAAACGCTCTACGAGACGACATCGGTCGCCTCTTCGAACAGCGAAGCCCTGTCGGTCACTCAGACCGCCGATTCGGTCAATCTGCAGAATCAACAGGTCCGCGTGGTCCAATTAGCGCAGACCAACAGCTTCGGTTCCCGCGATCTGGGCAGCAGCACCGAATCGCTCGGCTACAGCGGACAACTGAAGATCGAAACCGGCGGTTTCATCGACAGCAGCGCCGCTCTGGAAGATCTTAATGGAGGCCGCGGTGTGGAGCGCGGCCAGATCCGAATCACCGATCGCAGCGGCAATTCCGCGATGATCGACCTCAGCGGCGCCACGACGATCGACGACGTCTTGGCGAGCATCAACGAATCGACCGACATCGATGTCCGTGCATCGACTTCGGGCGACAAGATCGTGTTGACCGATAAGACGGGCAAGACGCTATCAAATTTGAGTGTCAGCGAAGTTGGCGGCGGTTCGACAGCGTCCGATCTAGGCCTGCGCGGGATCAATACCGCAAGCGATTCGGCCAGTGGACGCGATATCTATTCGCTCTCCGCAGCGACTTCGTTGTCGAGTCTACGAGACGGCCGCGGCGTCGGCTTTGCCGGTGAAGATGACATCGCAATCACGCTCCGCGACGGGACCGAATTGTCGATCGATTTTGGCGACTTCTCCCGCGAAGCAACGAACGCGTCGGGAACAACGACTGCCGCCGATCCCAACGCCCGTCTGACGATCGAAACGGTCGCGGCAGGAGGCGATTACGACGGCTTGGAAGTTCTGTTTGTCAACGATGTCGGCGTCGCCGCGGGAAGCGAGACGGTCGAACTGTTGGAGGGAACTTACGGCAAACAACTGGTTTTCCATATCGACGAGGGGAACACCACCGCGACAAACATCGCCGATGCGTTGGCTGGCAACGAAGAATTGTCGGCGCTCTTCACCGCAACCGCCGGAGGCGATGGATCGGCAGCCGTATCGACCGCCGATTTCGCAGTCGTCGACGGGGGCGCGGCGATCGATCCGCAATCCAATCCAACGATCGAAGACTTGTTGCGCGTGCTGAACGAAGCCGATCCCAAGCTGCAGACGAGCCTGTCGGCTTCCGGAGACGCGATCGAGTTGACCGACCTCAGCGAAGGGACCGGAACGCTGACGATCGCCGATGCCGAAGGGAGCACGGCCGCGTCGGACCTGGGACTCGTCTTCGAAGGCGAAGCCGATTCGACGACCGGGATCGCGCTGCAATCGGGTCTGCAATCGGTCAGCCTGAGTACGTTGGCTGGCGGAGCCGGCCTGGGAACGCTGGGAACGATATCGATCACGGCTCACGACGGTTCGACCGCCGACGTCGATCTGTCGGCAGCCAACAGCGTTGCCGATGTGATCACCGCGATCAACGAAAGCGGACTCGACATCGAAGCCGACTACAACGACCAAGGGACCGGGATCGCGATCCGCGATCTGACCGGCGGGACGACCAGCAACTTAAAGGTCTCCAGCCTCGACGAGACTGCGGCGAAGTTGGGCCTGGAGATCGACACGACCGATACGTATGCCAACGGCAACAACCTGCGGGCTCAATACGTTTCGCGGAACACCGCGTTGTCGGAACTGAACCAAGGCAACGGCGTGGGGACCGGTTCGTTTACGATCCAGGACTCGACGGGGCAAGCGTCGATCGTCAGCCTTGGCGCTTTGGAATCGCAAACCGTCGGCGCTTTGATCGACCAGATCAACAGTCTCAGCATCGGTGTCGAAGCGAGCCTGAATGCCGACGGCAACGGAATCCAGATCGTCGATACCAGCGACGGCGAGGGGACCTTAAAGATCACCGATCGCAACGGTCGCACATCGGCTGCCAGTTTGGGTATCGCCGGAACGGCCGAGTCGCGCGTAATCGATGGCAAGGTGACCAGCGCGATCGTTGGTTCGCAGGGCATTTCCGTGAACGTCAATGCATCGGATACCGTCGCCACGATCGCGGCGAAGATCCAGGACGCTGGGCAGTACGCATCGGCTTCGGCCGCTGGTGGACGCTTGGAAATCCTCAGCAAACGCGGAGGCACCGACGGCCGCCTGGCCGTCTCGACCACGGGATTCGATATCGGACTGCGGCAGACAGCGTCGGCTCAGGATGCCGTTATCGAAGTCGGCGAATCGGGAACTGCGACGCTCTTCCACAGCAGCGACAACGTCTTCAGCGACGCGATCAGCGGGCTCTCCTTAACCGCCAAGAAGGTCACTGATTCGGCGGTCGATGTCGACGTCACGAAGAACAACAGCGCTGTCGTCAGCAGCGTTACGAACTTCGTTTCGGCCTACAACCGCTTGGTCGATCGGATGGATGCGTTGACAGCGTTCGACGAAGCGACGCAATCGGTCGGCCTGCTGTTTGGCAGCGGCGAAGTATTGCGGATGCAGTCCCAGCTGGGAAACCTGTTCACCGGACGGATCAACGCCGCCGGCGACATCAAATCGCTCGGCGAGATCGGTGTCCGATTGTCCGATTCGGGCAAGATGACCTTCGATACCAGCAAGTTGACGGCAAAGCTGGAGACCGATCCCGATTCGGTCAAAGAATTTTTCACGACCGAAACGACCGGCGTGGCGGCTCGGATCAAAGAGACAGTCGACAAGCTGGCCGGTGTCGGCAACAGCGTGCTATTGAACAAAAACAATTCGCTGCAGCAGCGGATCGAAACCAACAACGATCGTATCGCATCGTATAACGTGCGGCTCGAATCGGAAGAGGCGCGGCTGTACAAGCAGTACTACGCGATGGAAGAAGCGATTTCCAAGCTGCAAACCAACCAGAGCTTCATCGGCAACATCGCACCGATCACGATGTAGCATGACGATCGACGCGAGCCCCCGATGCCGACGATCTACGTCGCGTCGGGCGTCTGTTCCACCGCAGCTTCCAGGATCTCGCGCGCTTGCTGCGGGGTGATGCTGTCGCGAAGTTCGGGGCAGACGAAGATCCGGACCCGTTTGACGAAGTTATCGAACTGCTGGCGTGCCAACACCGCCGCGACGGGCGATACATCACCCAGCGTGCGAACAACGCCCTGCTCGTCGACGACATCGACGTTGATATCGACCTCCAACTTCTGCGGCGGAGCGTCGATCAAGACGTGCGTGGGCCCGACGCGTCGGCCGGTCGCTGCGCTCGCCAATCGGGCGAACGATTCGCTGCAACGGACCAGCCACGGATAGGGTCTGCCCGCAAGCGACGCATGAATCTGCGGCGAATCCAACACGCTGAACTGTCCGATCTCTTTGAACAATCGCCGTTTGGGGCCAAACAATCCTTGAGTCAACCATTGGACATCGGTTCCGGCGCTGGCCATCAACAACCGTTCGATCCACGGGGCGTCGGTCAATTCGCACATGCTGTCCATATCCAACCGTTCGTGCAGCTGGTAGATCGCTCGTTGCAGCATCGCCGTGGCGCTGCGAACCGTCGGATGCCAGTAGACCTCGCTGAACATGATGTAACGCGAAAAGACCATCATCTCCGCGGCCGTGCGGCCTTTGTCGGTGATCGCCAAACGAGGCCGCGACGGATGGATGGCTAACGAACCGATCAACCGCCCGGTGTCAAAGTTGCGGCCGTAGGGAACGCCGGCGTGCAGGCTGTCGCGAATCAAGTAGTCCATCTTGTCGACATCGATCGGCCCGCTCAACAGGCTGCTGAGCGCTTGGTTCTCGTCGGAGAGATCTTTGCCGTCCAACAAATCGCAGACTTCGTCCGGTTCGATTTGCCAATCGTTCCGAATCCGATCGGCGATCTCCGCGTCGCCGATGATCCGCCGAGCTCGCTGTTCGTGGCGCGGCACGCCCGGCAAACGCATGTCTTCGATCGGGTGGCAGAACGGCCAGTGACCGACATCGTGCAACAGCGACGCCAGTAGAAAACGCTCCGCACCGCGTGGGTCGACGACTTCGGCAAAACGTTTTGTTGTGACCAAGCGTTGCAGAAACATCAACGCGTTGCGGTAGACGCCTAACGAATGTTCCATCCGCGAATGAGTCGCCCCGGGATAGACCAAGCCGACCAATCCCAATTGACTCACCTGGCTCAATCGTCGCAGCGGCGGCGTGTCGAGCAATCGCGCGGCGCGATCGGTCATCGGGACGTTCATCTCCGGCGGGATTCGAACGACGCGAGGCGATGCGGCAAAGGAGAGCAGTTCGGGGATCTGCGATAACATTTCTTGGCGGTTCATCGGCGTCAGCTCCCGCGGACCAAATCGATCAGGTCGGTTGTCGACAACTTGGCCGCCGCGTGAGTTCCTTCCATGACTCCCGAAACCAGATCGCGCTTCGCATCGTGCAACTTCAGAATCTCTTCTTCGATCGTCCCCTGTGAAATCAATCGGTAGACCATCACGGGGTTTTCTTGACCAATCCGGTGCGCCCGATCGGTCGCCTGGTCTTCGACCGCCGGATTCCACCAGGGATCCATGTGGATCACGTAGTCGGCGGCGGTCAGATTCAGCCCCGTGCCGCCAGCTTTCAGAGAGATCAGAAATGCGGTGGCGTCACCGTTTTGGAAGCGATCGACGCCGGCTTGCCGTTGGTCGGCGGGAGTCTGACCGTCGAGGTATTCATAACGAATTCCCTCGCTGTCGAACATCTCGCGGATCAGCGTCAGGTGCTTTACGAATTGGCTGAAGATCAGCACGCGATGCCCCTCCTCTTTCAGCTCCGCCACCGTCTCTTGCAACAACTGCAATTTGGACGACCGCTGCGAGAAGGATTCATCGACCATCCGTGGGCTGCACGCGATCTGCCGCAACCGCGTCAGCAGTGCCAGGATCTTGAAGCGTTGGTCTTTGACATCGCCAATATTAGCGATCTGGTCGATCTCGCCCAGCGCCGACGCTCGCACCTTGTCGTACATCATCCGTTCGGTCGCCGTCAGTTCGACATACAGGTTCATGTCCGAACGTGGCGGCAGGTCTTTGAGGACCTCGGTCTTGGTGCGGCGGAGCACAAACGGTTGCAAGCGGTCCCGCAACGCCAAGCGTCGCGATTCGTCGTTGTCTTTTTCGATCGGGCCAGCGAACCGTTTGCGGAATTGATCCCAACCGCCAAAGACGCCCGGCGAGATCACGTGGAATAAACTCCACAGTTCGCCCAGATGGTTTTCGACCGGCGTGCCCGTCAACGCGACCTTCCACTGCGCGGGGATCGATGCGATCGCAGCCGATGTTTTGCTGCGGCTGTTCTTGATCGCTTGAGCTTCGTCCAGGACCAGCGTCGACCACTTCACATCCGCTAATGCATCCGCATCTCGCAGCGCCAGACCGTAGCTGCAGACGACTAAACTGCCGGGACCCACAGTCGACAAGAACTCGCTGCGGTCGGTATCGCGGTAAAGATGGACGCTCAAGTCGGGCGCAAAGCGTTCGGCTTCGCGAACCCAGTTGAACCCGACCGATGTGGGCGCGATCACCAGCGTCGGCCCCTCGCTGCTGCGATCCAAGATCACCGCCAAGGTCTGCAGCGTCTTGCCCAATCCCATGTCGTCGGCGAGGATCCCGCCGACGCCCCACTCGGCCAGTCGTCGCAGCCAGCGAAACCCATCGGTCTGGTAATCGCGGAGCGTCGCGTTGAGTCCGGCCGGCAGGACGGGCTCGAGTTTTTCGGCTCGCTCCAATCGCGTCAGGCACTGATGCCAGGCACGCGTCGCTTCGACTTGGACGTCGTTGCTCAAGAAATCACGCACCGCCGAGGCGGACGTGGCGTCGAACTTCAGCCCCTTGCGATCCTGCGTGACCGAATCGCGGAGTCCCGTCAATTTAGCTCGCAAGCCCTTTTCGATCTTCGTCCAGCCCTTGTCGCCGATCCGGACAAAGTCGCCGCGAACGCTCTCCTCCCCAGGGTTCTGGAGCGCGTTGAGCAGTTCGGCCAACGGGACCGATTCCTCGCCAAGATCGCAGTTGCCAGACAGTTGAAACCAATCGTGCTTGCGGTTGATACCGACGCTGACGTTGCTGGTCGTGACCGATCCCAGAACACGCAGCGGTTTTTCGGACGTTTTGTCCCACAGCACCTCGATCCCCGTCGATTCGAGATCTTGCAGGGATCCGACCAGCCCGATCGCCGCTTCAAAGTCGCTGATGCCGCCGTCAAACTCTCCCGGTTTCTGCCCCAATTTGCCCAGCAGAGCATCCGACGCGCGGATCTCTTCGTCGGCATCGCGTTGGAATTGCACGGGGCGGCCTTCGTGCTTTCCCGCTCTCAGCATCAAACCGGTGCCGGGGCGATGCAGGACATCCATCGCGTCGCGAACGCGGACGCCGAAGTCGAGCGATCCGGTGCTGTGCGAACGCAACAAGACGACGGGGCGACACGCGTCGGGGATGATCTGGCCGGCGACCGATTCGGGGACTTTCACGTTGATCACGCGCTGTAGATCGGCGACGCGTTTCAACAGATCCTGTTCAAACTCGACGGGGATCCGCGGCAGCTTGAGGACCGCGACAACCGTCTTCATCTGGCTCGGATGCAGGTCGCAGATGCGAATACTGGCCAAGTCGTTGCGGATGTGGACCATGCAGTCCTCGTTATACAAGAACATGTTGTTGTGCGGTTTGCTGCCGACCAACTCCAACCAACACTGCTGTTCGTCGCGGCAGAACTGGAACGTGGGGTCGAATCGGACGACCTCGGCGGGGTGCATGTTGAACAGCACGTTCGGCTGGCCGACCAATTCGCGAAGTACCGCGATCGTGTCCAGTTTCGTGCTGACGCGATAATAACTCGAATCGATTTGCACCAGCGACTGCACACGGCGGTCGGCTTCGCTGAGCGTGACCTCGAGAACGTTGAGCGTCGAGACCGATACGCGGCGTCCCTTGGTCCAGCCGTTGCCACGTTTCTTCGCCTGCTGATGGATCGCCAAGATCTCGTGATCGGTTCCCCGCGTCGAGAGATTCCAAGCGATGCGATCCTGCGACACCGATCGCGACGGTGGCAGTTGCGCGTCTTCGAGATCCAAGTCGGGCGGGGCGATCGGCAGGTCTTCGAGAATGCGTTCGATCCGCGCTCGGCTGCTGAAATCAAAGCTCCTGGGATCGAAGCTCCCCGCGGTAAACAGCCCTTGGGCGACCTGTCGGTTCAACCAACTGCGGGTGTCTCGCAATTGTTCGTAGACGTAGTCGACAAAGTGGAAGGTGTGTTCGCAGTAGCTTTTGCCCAGCGAGACGTTGCAGCTGCAAGCGATTTTTTTCCGACCGCTGCCATCGGGGATGGCCAACATCACATCGTGCCGCTCGGGCCCTTTGCGGTATTGCCCGGTGACGGTGCCGTCGGAATAGACGGCCGACACAAAAAAGGCGTGCGGCGATTCGTAGCTATCCGAATCGGTGATGCTGTCGGGAAACGAATCGAGAATATCGAGGCAGGCTTCGTACCAAGTGCGAACGCGCTCAACACCCCGCTGCACCAGCGGGTTGGTCGACGGGGGATCGTCCTGCGACCATTGCGTTTTGGTGGGGGAACCGAGTCCGCCGGAAGCTTCGCTCAGAATTTGCTTCAGCATCGACGTGGCACTGGGGGAGACCGAACCGCGAGCAGCGCGTCCGCGTTTGTTATAAGCCATCGAACAGACGCCTTTCTGTTTTGGCAGTGCGACTTCGGTTTTGACGGGACGCTGGTCGCGACAGGTCGTTCGCCGATGCGGCAGACGATCCGACGCAACGTGGCGCCGCGGACGTTATCCATGTCCCGGAATCAAAAACGGAGATGCCCTGGCGGTTGCGGGAGCGGCTGGGGAATTCTAACGAGCACGCGTTACGAGCACGAAACGCAAACGAGTGAAAACAATGTTACGAGCACGAAGCGCAAACCAGTGAGCGTGAAGAATCCACTCGCTCGCGCGTCGTGTTGGTATTCATTCACTCGCTTGCGCTTCGTGCTGGTATTTGGTTCGCTTGCGCTTCGTGTTGGTGTTTCTTACGCAACCCGCGGAGCGATCGATAGGTTCCCAGCCTGGGAGCAATTGTGACAAGCCTCTAAATATATCGCTCCAGCGCCCGCGAATGAAGCCCTTACCCACCCGCCGCAGCATCGAGGTCGCCGCGCGAGATACGAGCAATACCAGCACGAAGCGCAAGCGAGTGAATTCACACCGATACCAGCACGAAGCGCAAGCGAGTGAGCGTGCCGGGATTCACTCGCTTGCGCTTCGTGCTAGTATTGTTGGGATTTCGCTCACGATGAGGGACGCTCGATGTCGACAAGAGGGGCTTGGCGAGCGGAGACATCGATCGCTTGCGCTGTTTCGGCAAAGCTGGCCAACATCTCCTGCAACCGCTCCATCGGCAAACCGACGACGTTCGATGGGCTGCCCGAAAGGATTTGCAGCCAGTCGTTGCCATCTTGGTAGCCAAACGCACCCGCTTTGCCGACCCAACGGTCGCTGTCGAGATACGCCTCGATCGTGGCGTCGTCGATCGCTTCCATCTGCAATTGCGTGCAGCAAACGTCCAGGCTGGCCCTCTGGTCCGGCAGCGACCACAAACAAACGCCGGTGAAGACGGCGTGCTGGGTTCCTGCCAGCATCTTCAGCATCTGCCGGGCATGGTCGCGATCTTCGGGTTTGCCCAAAATTTGGCCTCGGCAAGCCGCAACGGTATCGGCGGCGATCACCATCCCTGCATCGACCTGCCGGCTGACATCTTCCGCTTTGCGAAACGCGTGCCGCGCGACAAGTTCCGGTGGCGTCTCGGAACTGCAGACGCCACATTCGACCGACGGATCGGCGGGGATCACGTCAAACGAATATCCCGCTTGTTCCATCAGTTCGCGGCGCCGCGGCGATCCGCTGGCCAACACGATCCGCGAGAAAGCGGTCTGCGGCGGTGGAGTATCACTCATCGATCGGCTGCTCTGTTACGAAGGTTCGTCGGGATCGGGGCGGTTTTCGTTGGGGGGCAACAGATCGTCGCCGGGGGATTGTGTCGATGGCGGGTTCTGCTTTGGCGGCGGAAGTTGGCCGGTCCGCATTTTCAGTTGCTTCATCGCGTTGTCGAGCGATTCGATCAGCCGCGGGATCTGCCCGGCCGCCATGTAAACGCGTGCACTGACGGCCGACTGAGGGAAGAAGCTGGTGATGAAATCGAGGCTGAACTCCGCCGCGCCGTGGCCGATCATCACGCCGTTGGCATACGCGCCGCTGAGAAGCGCGTCGTTCATTTTCAGATCGTCGTAGATCTCTTGTGGCGTCGGTCGGCGAGCATCGGCAGGGGGTTTGGGGGGATCGGCCGGTGCACCAAAGCGGTTGGTGTAGATCTCCAGGTTTTTGCGGAGCGCATCGAGAAACTGGGGCAGAACCGGATGGGGCAGCACAACGCGGGTGGCCACACGGTGGGGACGGGAGATGTTCTGCACGAAATCGAGGACAAACTCGGTCGGGCCGGTGACAACGATCGCGCCGGTCGAAAAGACCCCTTCGCCAACGTGATCTGGAATTCGGGCCCGCAGGTTTTGACCACCTTCAACAGGTGCGGGTTGATCTTCAGACGGATTATCGTTCATCGGTGCCTGCCACAATGGGAAGAGAGAGTCTATCGCGACCATATACCTATATATACGCCAAAATCGACGATCCCATTCGGTGCGGAATCAGCCGGTCGCCGCTGTAATGTAGCGGAATTGTCCGCCAGGGAAAGACAATGGGGGGGCTCAAGCGCATCGGCGCTGCCGTGGGGGATCCACAGCGGGCAATAACGTAGCGGGGACGGAGCGATCCGCCGCTCGCTGCCGATCTGCCAAACTGGCACCACGGTCTCGGAGGGGGGTGGTTGGATGTGGAGCGATATTGCGTAAAGCCTTGCATGATAGCGTTTTGCAATTAATCAAAGCGGTTTGGCACACATCTTGCTCTTAAGGGGAGCTTCAGTGGCGGGCTGCCACTCTGCGCGACCGGACTCCCATGAGCCGCGTGCGACGAATGGCAGCCTGGCACTGCAGCGATATCACCGTTCACATTTTTTATGGGTCGGTTGGGCCTGACGGCTTGGCGACTCGGACACAATGACGTTCACAGGAGAGACACGACGTGGCAAAACAGATCGTGTTTGATGACGATGCGAGACAACCGCTCTTGGCGGGAGCCGCAAAATTGGCGCGTGCGGTTCGCAGTACGTTGGGCCCTCGTGGTCGCAACGCAGTGTTGGACAAAGGTTGGGGTTCGCCCAAGGTGACCAAGGACGGTGTAACCGTTGCTGAGGACATCGATCTGGACGACGCCAACGAAAACCTGGGTGCCCAGTTGATCAAAGAGGCGGCCAGCAAAACCAACGACGTCGCTGGCGACGGAACCACCACGGCGACCGTGTTGGCCGAAGCAATCTTCCGCGAAGGGCTGAAGATGGAAGCGTCCGGAGCCGACCCGATGGCGCTCAGCCGTGGGATCGCCAAGGCGGTCGACATGGTCACCGCTGCAATCCAGAAGCTGTCGACCCCAATCAGCGAAAAGAGCAAGGCGGAGATCCGCCAAGTTGCGACGATCGCTGGTAACAACGATCCCGAAATCGGCCGCGTTTTGGCCGACGCATTTGCCAAAGTTGGCAAAGATGGCGTGATCACCGTCGAAGAAGGTCGATCCAACGAGACGACCGTCGACGTTGTCGAAGGGATGCAGTTCGACCGCGGTTTCCTGTCGCCACACTTTGTCACCAACCAAGACGAAGTCACTGTTGAACTGGAAAACTGCTTGGTCTTGATCTTCGAAGAGAAGATCAGCGGCAACAAGAAGATGATTCCGTTGTTGGAAGCAGTCAGCAAATCGAAGAAGCCTTTGCTGATCATCGCTGAAGACGTCGAAGGCGAAGCGTTGGCGACTTTGGTCGTTAACAAGATGCGTGGCATCTTAAACGTCTGTGCCGTCAAGGCTCCTGGCTATGGCGACCGTCGCAAGGCGATCCTCGGCGACATCGCCGTTCTGACCGGCGCTCAACCGATCTTCAAGGATCTGGGCATCGATCTGGAAAACGTCAAACTGGACGATCTGGGAACCGTTAAGAAGGTTAAGATCACCAGCGAAGATTGCACGATGGTTGGCGGTGCTGGCGGCAAGGATAAGATCGCCGCTCGCGTTGCTCAAATCCGCAACGAAATCTCGCTGACCGACAGCGATTACGATCGCGAAAAGCTGCAAGAACGCTTGGCCAAACTGGCCGGTGGCGTTGCACAAATCAGCGTCGGTGCAGCAACCGAAACTGAAATGAAAGAACGCAAAGCGCTGATCGACGATGCCCGCGCGGCAACGCAAGCGGCTTTGGAAGAAGGAATCGTGCCCGGCGGTGGCGTCGCGCTGATCCGGTGCGAAAAGCACCTTCTGAAGTTGGAAGAGTCGACCGAAGGAGACGAAAAACTGGGCGTTCGGATCATCCGCAACGTCTTGGACAAGCCTCTGCGTGCGATCGCTGGCAACGCGGGTCTCGAAGGTGGCGTGGTTGTCAATCGCGTTCGCAACCTGAAGGACAAGAACGAAGGCTACGATGCCAATTCGGACAAGTATGTCGACATGATCAAGGCCGGAATCATCGATCCCGCCAAGGTCGTGCGTACTTCGCTGTCCAACGCGGCGAGCGTTGCTTCGCTGCTGCTGACGACCGAATCGTTGATCACCGAAATTCCTGTCGAGGAAGAAGCGGGTGACGACCATCACCACGACCATGGAATGGGTGGCATGGGCGGAATGCCAGGAATGGGTGGCATGGGCGGAATGCCAGGCATGGGCGGAATGGGTGGCATGCCAGGCATGATGTAAGCCGGCCCTTTTCCGGAAGTCCGGGGACTACGCATCTGCAGTATCCCCGGACGGCTCGTTCAATCTCAAAAACAAAAACTCAATAAAACATATCAGTTAGGAAGCTATACAGATGGCAAAGATCAACATTCGTCCTTTGGATGACCGCATCGTCGTTCAACCTGCATCGGCAGAAGAGACCACCGCTGGTGGAATCGTGCTCCCCGATTCGGCTCAAGAAAAACCACAGCGTGGAACCGTCGTCGCAGTGGGTCCTGGCAAGTTGTTGGACAGCGGCAGCCGCGGTGAGTTGACCGTTGCGATCGGCGACGTCGTGATCTACGGTCGTTACGGCGGCAGCGAGATCGAAGTCGATGGCCAAGAGCTGAAGATTCTTCGCGAAAGCGACATCTTGGCGAAGGTTGTCTGAACCGATTCCAATGCCCCGGCAGGCTGTTGAGTCTGTCGGTTGAAACCGCTGTCGCAGACCGGTCGTCTGCGATTCGGAACCTCGGGCAGGAACATAACTGCCCGTCTCCAATAAAACGAACATTCACCGCAACGCTTAAGGACACAATACCGTGGCAAAGCAATTGCTTTTTGATGATCACGCCCGAGCGCGCATGCTCGCAGGTGTTGATAAATTGGCCCAAGCTGTCGCGATCACGATGGGCCCGACCGGCCGCAACGTAATCATCGACAAATCGTTTGGCGGGCCGACCGTTACCAAAGATGGTGTAACGGTTGCCAAAGAAGTCGATCTCGAAGATCGTTTCGAAAACATGGGCTGCAAGTTGGTCGTCGAAGTCGCTCAAAAGACCAGCGACTTGGCGGGCGACGGAACCACCACGGCGACCGTGTTGGCGCGAGCGATCTTCAAGGAAGGTCTTCGCAACATCGTTGCCGGCAGCAACCCGACTGCGATTCGTCGCGGTATCGAGCGCGCCGTCGAAGCGGCTTCGGCCAAGCTGCACGAAATGGGTCGTCCCGTCAGCAGCAAGGATCAAGTTGCCAGCGTCGGCGCGATCAGTGCGAACAACGACAACGAAATCGGCGGCCTGTTGGCTGACGCGTTGGAGCGTGTTGGCAAAGACGGCGTGATCACTGTCGAAGAAGGCAAGACTCGGGAAACCGAAGTCTCCTACGTCGACGGCATGCAGTTCGACAAGGGCTTCGTTTCGCCTTACTTCATCACCGATCCGGGCACGATGGAAGCCAACCTGGAAAACGCGTTGGTGCTGTTGTACGAAAAGAAGATCAGCAACATTCGCGACCTGGTTCCAATCCTGGAAAAGTCGGCGCAAAGCGGTCAACCTTTGATGATCATCGCCGAAGATGTCGATGCCGAAGCACTGACTCTGTTGGTTGTCAACAAGCTGCGTGGCACGTTGAACGTTTGTGCTGTGAAGGCACCTGGGTTCGGCGATCGCCGCAAAGCCATGTTGGGCGACATCGCGGTTCTGACCGGCGGTACGCTGATCAGCGAAGACCTGGGCATCCAGCTGGAAAACATCACGCTGGAACACCTGGGCCGCGCCAAGAAGGTCACTGTCGACAAGAACGCGACAACCATCGTCGAAGGTGGCGGCAAGCGTGCCGACATCGACAAGCGTGTTTCGCAGATCCGTGCTCAGATTGAACAGACCGACAGCGAATACGATAAAGAGAAGTTCCAAGAGCGATTGGCCAAGTTGGCTGGTGGCGTTGCGATCGTCAGCGTCGGTGCTGAAACCGAAGCGGACATGAAGCAAAAGAAGGCTCGCGTCGAAGATGCGTTGCACGCGACCCGCGCGGCTGTCGAAGAAGGCATCCTGCCCGGCGGTGGCGTTGCTTTGGTTCGCTGCAAGCAAGCGGTCGAAGATTGCAAGAAGGGTGCGAAGGCCGACGAAAAGATCGGCGTCGACATCGTCTTGCACGCGTTGGATGCTCCAATGCGTCAGATCGCCGACAACGGCGGAATCGACGGCAGCGTTGTCGTCGACACCGTGGAACAAATGAAAGAGAACCACGGCTACAACGCTTACACCGGCGAATATGGCGACATGTTCACTTACGGTGTGATCGATCCTGTCAAGGTGACTCGCACGGCGCTCGCCAACGCGGCTAGCATCGCGGGTCTGTTGTTGACGACCGAAGCATTGGTCACCAACTTCGACCAAGAGGACAAGGACAAGCGTACGGTAGAAGGCGTCGTCTCGTAACGAGCGACGGATTCGACCGATTTAGCGACAGCACAGGGCCACTTCCGCACTCTATCGGTAGTGGCCCTGTTTATTGCAGCAGAGACGACGGGATCATCGGATGGCCGGAAAACGCGACTATTACGAAGTATTGAGTGTCAGCAAAGAAGCTGGCAAAGTAGAGATCGACAAGGCTTACCGGCGGTTGGCGATCAAATACCATCCCGATACGAATCGTAACGACGAAAACGCCGTCGAACTATTCAAAGAGGTCAGCGAAGCCTACGAGGTCTTGAGCGACCAAACCAAACGGGCTCGTTACGATCAATACGGCCACGCTGGTTTGGGCGGTGGCGGTCCACAATTCAATGACGTCGAGGATATCTTCGAAGCCTTCGGCGATATGTTCGGCGGATCGTTTGGCGATATGTTTGGTGGCGGCCGTGGCGGTCGTCGCAAACGCGTCCGACGTGGCGGCGACGTCCGTTGCGATGTCACGCTGACTCTGGAAGAGGCGGCTAGCGGAGTTCGCAAAGAGGTGAAGTTCCGCCGTCGCGTGGCTTGCACCGGATGCGACGGATCGGGCGCGGCCAAGGGAAGTGAACCGCAACCCTGCGTCGCTTGTGGCGGTGTCGGCCAAGTGATCCAATCGGCCGGCATTCTGCGTGTGCAGACTTCGTGTCCGCATTGCGGCGGAGCGGGTAAAGTGATCCGCGATCCATGCCAGAGTTGCCGCGGGCAAGGGCTCGAAGAACGTCAGGTCAGTCTGGACGTCGATATCCCAGCGGGTGTCGACGACGGAATGCGGGTGCGAATCACGGGCGAAGGGGAAGCGAGCCCCGATGGCGGACCAGCCGGCGATGCCTATTGCTTTGTCAGCGTTGTCGAGCATTCGCTCTTCCAACGCGACGGTTCGAATCTGATCCTTCAGTTGCCGATCGGGTATTCGCAGGCCGTCCTGGGGGCAGAGCTGGACGTGCCAACGCTCGACGGACGCGAAACGCTGACGATTCAAAAGGGAACGCGCAGCGGTGAGGTTTATCGGTTGCGAGGTCGCGGAATGCCCGATCCTCGCGGCGGTCGCCGAGGTGATCTGTTGGTGCAAACCTTCATCGAAGTCCCCAAGAAAGTGAACGAGCATCAGGAAAAATTGCTCCGCCAGCTCGCCGAACTCGACGAGGAGCATGTGATGCCCGAACGCAAATCGTTTTTGGACAAGATCAAGACATTTTTTGAACCCGAGGAATCGGACGCTTAACCGGAACACGCTCGACCGGCCAATGGCGTTCCCACGTCGCGCAATCGCGGTGTCGGAACGGTAGCGTGCGATGGATTTGGTGCCTCAGATTTACGTTGCACTCAATACATTAGACAGGATGCTCGCCCACTATGAATAATCAAGAATCGAACGAAAACATCGACAACACCGAAACCCCAAACGACGATGTCGGATTCGACGCAACGTCCGAAGCGGGCGTCAACGACGACGCGTTGGAAGCGGTCGCGGGTGAAATCGGTGGCGACAGCAGCGAGCCATCGTTGGAAGTCCAACTGGCTCAAGCGAACGATCAAATTTTGAAATTGCATGCCGAACTGGAGAACGTTCGCAAACGGATTCGTCGCGAAGCGGATGAACAAATTCGTTTCGCATCGCTCCCTTTGATGCACGACCTGTTGGGCGTATTCGATAACCTGCGACGCGCGATCGAAGCGGCTGAAACCTCGCAATCGACCGAAGGGTTGACCGAAGGTGTGCAGATGGTTGCGAAGCAATTTGTCGACACGTTGGGGAAATTCCATTGCACTCCGATCCCAGCGTTGGGCGAAACGTTCGACCCCCATGTTCATGAAGCGATCTCGCAAATGCCCAGCGACGAATATCCCGCTGGCAGCGTGATGATCGAAGCGACGCGCGGCTTCCAGCTGCACGATCGCGTCGTCCGGCCCAGCCAGGTTGTCGTCAGCACGGGCAATTAGCGGCGGGTTTGCCTCGATCGCCCGAGAGCGATTGTGTGGCCGTTCGAATCGCTCCGCCGGATCAGGTTATGAGACCTGCGGCGGATCGGTGACTTTGTCTATCAACTATTTTCAGGAACCAATGAATGCCAACCTACGATTACGAATGCGATGCGTGTGGTCACGAGTTTGAGCATTTTCAAGGGATCAATGATCCGCATTTGAAGAAGTGCCCCGAGTGCAAGAAGTTGAAGTTGCGACGGTTGTTTGGCACCGGTGCCGCCGTCGTGTTCAAAGGCTCTGGTTTCTATCAGACCGATTACCGCAGCGAGTCCTACAAGAAGGGAGCCGCGGCGGACAAGAAGAGCAGCAAGCCCAAGTCGGAATCGAAATCGAGCGACAAATCCGCCTCGGCGAAATCGACTGCGAAGCCCAAGAAGGCATCCGATTGATCGGGACGGAGCGATCGTCCCCCCTTGGACCCCAGTTTTGTCAAGCGTAGGCCGCCGCGTAAAGTGGCGGCAGTCCGGTGTGGTATCGCGGGGTGGGACTGATAGAATCGAGAGGCCGGGAATACCGGTAAACCGCAACCGCTCGCCGAGGCCTCTCCTGCCATGTCTTTAACCAACGAGAACGACCAGCTGACAGATCCCGATGCAGCCGCCCAGTGGCTGCAGTCGCTGGGGGTAGAGGATCCTCAGCAGGGTCTGCAATCGCTCGCTTCGATTCGCCGCGGCGGTTTGAATGACGAGATGTTCGGTTTTCTGTGCAGCCAATTGGCTAGCCATCTTCCCGATGCCAGCGACCGCGACAGTGCGCTGGCAAATCTGGATCGCTTCATCGCCGCATCGCGAAGCCCCCAGTCTTTGGTGGCGCTCTTCGAACGCGACCCCAACGCTTTCCCAACCCTACTGCGGATCTTTTCGACCAGCCAATATCTGGCCGACCAATTGGTCCGCGCCCCCGATTCTTTCGATCAGGTGCGGATTACCGATGGCCAACCGGTCGCTTACCAAGTTCTGATCGACGATCTGTTGCACGATCTCCGGTCCGCTCGCGATGAAGAGGCGGTGATGCGGGTATTGCGACTTTACAAGCAGCGTGAAACGCTGCGGATCGCGTATGGCGACTTCATCCGCGAAGCGCCGCTTGAACGGGTCACGCAACAGATATCTTTTCTCGCCGATGCGATCACGCAAGGTGCGGTCATTGCGGCGCAGCGGTTGTTGGAAGATGTTCGCGGATTTCCGGTGCGGCACGATGGAACGCGAGCCCGTTTGGTCGTGTTGGCCCTCGGCAAATTGGGCGGTTCCGAACTGAACTACAGCAGCGACATCGATCTGATGTTCTTGTGCGATGAAGCGGAAAAGACCAACGGGACGCGGTCGATACCTGCGACCGAATATTTCGATCGCTTGACGCGGATGATCATCCGGTTGCTTGGCGAACCGACGGAACTTGGCGCCGCCTATCGGGTCGATCTTCGGATTCGTCCCTTTGGAGAAAACGGACCGCCGGTTTCCGATCTGGCTTCGGCCGTTCGATATTACGGCACCAGCGGCAGAACCTGGGATCGCCAAGCGCTGATCAAAGCGAGGCCGATCGCGGGCGATCTCGATCTAGGGACGGAGTTTCTGACGGCGCTGAAGCCTTGGATCTACCGGACCTTTCTCAGCCGAGCCGATATCGCGGGGATTCGGCACATCAAGCGGCGGATCGAAAAACGGGCCAAGCGAGCTGGCGACGAAGCGCGGAACGTAAAAACCGGCCATGGTGGAATTCGCGATATCGAATTCTCGATCCAATTCCTGCAACTGCTCAACGGCAGCGATCTCGAACCGCTTCGCACCGGCAACACGTTGCACGCGATCGAGGCGTTGCAACAGGTCGGTTGCTTGACGCCTCAAGAAGCGACGGTGCTTTCGGAAAACTACAAGTTCCTGCGCAGTGTAGAACATCATCTGCAGATTATGTTCGATCTGGAAACGCACACGATTCCCGACGATCCCCGCGAACTGACGCGGTTCTGTTGGCGGATGGGTTATCGTGATGCCGACGGGAACAAGTCGGTCGCCGCCTTTGGCAGCAAGCTGGCCGAGATGCAATCGGTCAACCGCCGAATTCTCGACCATCTGTTGCACGATGCCTTTGGCGACGACGAACAGGTGCCGATCGAAACCGAATTGGTGTTGGACCCTGATCCCAGCGATCAACAGATCATCGAAGCGTTGCAGCCGTTCGATTTTGCCGATCCGAAGCAGGCGTACCAGTTGCTGATGGAGCTGGCAAACGAAAAGATCCCGTTCCTGTCGACGCGTCGCTGCCGCCACTTTCTCGCCGCGATCGCGCCTCGCTTGCTGGCGTCGGTCGCCAAAACGCCCGACCCTTCGCTGGCGCTAGAGAACATGGTTCGGTTCAGCGACTCGTTAGGTGGCAAGAGCGCGCTATGGGAACTGGCCAGTTTTGCGCCGGCAACGCTCGACATGGTCGTTCGGTTGTCGGCGGTCGGTCCCTATCTGATCGGAATTTTGACCAGCAATCCGGGCATGATCGACGAATTGATGGATTCGTTGATTCTGAATCGCTTGCCCTCGCACGACGAACTCGATTCGTTGGCGACCGAGTTGTGCCGCGGTGCGGAAGATGTACCGCGAATACTTTTCAGCTTCCGCAATTCGGTCCATCTTCGCGTCGGTGTCCGCGACGTGTTGGGAAAAGACGATATTCAATCGACCCACCAAACATTGGCCGATTGCGCCGAGATCTGCATCCAGCGGATCGTCGATGAACAATACGAAATCTTGGCGCAGCGTTTCGGCGATCCGCAAACGCGCGATGGTCGACCGTGCGAATTGGTGATCCTGGCGGTTGGGAAATTGGGAGGCCGCGAGCCGAATTACCACAGCGATTTGGACCTGATGTTTCTCTATGAAAGCGAAGGGCACACCAAACCGCGACGGGGCGGACGCAGCGAAGGGACGACCAACAACCACTTCTTCAACCAGTTATGCCAGCGTGCAACGCAATTGGCGAACGCCGTTTCGCCTCAGGGTCGGCTGTATCGCGTCGATACCAAGCTGCGCCCCAGCGGTGGCAGCAGCATCCTGGCCGTTCCTTTTGCTCAATTGGTGCACTACTTCGAAGGGGGATCGGGAACGCTTTGGGAGCGGTTGTCGATTTGCAAGGCGCGGCCGATCTATGGTTCGACCGCCGCGCAGAATCTGGCGATGCAATCGATCCGCGAAGTCGTCAAGCAAGGGAGCGAGATTCCCGATCTGCATCGGCAAGTCTGGGATCTGCGGATCGCCAGCCAACAAGACGCTTCCCCCCACAACCTGAAACGCTCCGCCGGTGGCACGATGGACGTCGAACTGATCGTCCAAATGTTACAATTGGAACACACCGCAGCCCATCCCGAAGTGCTCGTTTCGGGAACGCTTGGCGCGATCGAAAGCTTGCGTCGGGCGGGAATATTGGACGGTGAAACCGCCGACCAATTGGAAGATGGTTACGCGTACTTACGGCGAGTCGAATCGGCGCTGCGACTGTTGAACACTCCCCAACGACACGATCTGCCGACCGAAAAAGAGGTCTTGGACAAATTGGTCTATCTGCTGGGGTGCCCCGATGCGGCGACGTTGCTGGCCCAGTGCGAGCAGCATCAACGCGTTCATCGCGATCTGTTCGCCAAGCTTTGTCCGTTGCCACTCGATCCTCCCGGCTGATGGTTTTCACCAGCGGGACGTGCAAATGTCGGAGACTCGGCGCGGACAGCCGTTAACTGGCTGTTAGGTTTCCCAGCTCTCTTCGGGCTGTTCGTCGTACTCCATCACGTCCTCTTCCTCCAGTTCGGCTTCCTCGTCGTCGTCCCATTCGGGTTCCGGCGCGGCGATCCGCGGTCGTTTCGGTTTGCTTTTCGCCGGCTTAGCCGGTTCGACGGGCTGTTCCGCACCGTTTTTCATCGCTTCCCACTGGGACGCCGTAATGATGACTTCGCGAGCTTGAGCCCCGTTGTATTGGCCGACGATTCCGTCTTCGGCCATGAAGTCGATCATCCGGGCAGCGCGGCCGTAACCGATCCCCAGGGCGCGTTGCAGTAGCGACAGACTGCCTCGCCCTTCGTTGAGCACGACCTCGATCGCACTTTCGTACAGATCGTCGCGGCGTCGCAGCGCGGCGGTCGGTTCGTCGCCGCCAGCGGCCCCCTCTTCGTCTTTGACCTTCAGGTTCATCAACTCGCCGACAAAGTTCTGCTCGGTCATGCTGCACTGGTCGACGACGCGATCGATCTCTTCATCGCTCAAGTAGGTTCCCTGACCGCGGATCATCGTGCTGGTACCGGGCCACAGGAACAACATGTCGCCGTTGCCCAACAGTTTGTCGGCACCGTTGGCATCGAGAACAACGCGGCTATCGCTGCTGCTAGCCACCTGGAACGAGAGCCTTGCCGGCAGGTTACTCTTGATCAGACCGGTGATTACGTCGACGGTCGGCTTTTGCGTCGCGAGGATCAAGTGGATACCGACAGCACGGCTTTTCTGAGCCAGTCGAATGATGTGCGTTTCGGCATCTTTGCCGCTGGTCATCATCAAGTCGGCCATTTCGTCCGCGACGATCACGATAAAGGGCAGGTGATCGGGGATGTTCGCCGCCTCTTCTTCGTTCTCGGGCTGGAATCGTCGCTCCAATTCCTCGCGTCCCAACTGGTTGTATCCGTTGATATGCCGGACTCCGACCTTGGCCAACAACGAATACCGTTCCTCCATCTTGTCGACAGCCCAGGCGAGAATCGCCTCCGCCTTTTTCATGTCGGTCACAACGGGGTGCATCAGGTGCGGCAAGCGGCCATATCCCGACAATTCGACCATCTTCGGATCGATCATCAACATCCGCACCTCATCGGGACGGCGAGTCATCAGGATCGATGTGATGATCGAGTTCAAACAAACACTTTTACCCGTACCAGTTCGACCGGCGATCAACAGGTGAGGCATCTTGGCCAGATCGACGGTCAACGGGTTGCCGGAGACGTCTTTGCCCAAGAAGACCGGAATGTTCATCTTGTTCGCCGAACCACTGCACTCTTCGATCACTTCGCGCAACCGCACCGTCTGCCGCGTATCGTTGGGAACCTCGACACCGACGGTGTTTTTGCCTGGGATCGGTGCCACGATTCGGACCGTGGGAACACGCAGCGCGATCGCCAGATCGTCCGCCAAGCCGGTGATCTTATTCAGTCGCAGCCCCTTCTCCAGTTCGACTTCGTATTGCGCGATCACCGGACCGGTCTCGATCTCCTTGACGCGTACGTTCAGGTTGAAGTCGGCAAAGGCTTGTTCCAACAGTCGGGCCTTGCGGCGGACTTCGACAAGTTGATCGTCGTAACAGATGTCATCCGATTCATCCAACAACGTCACCGCGGGCAACAGGTAATCGTCGGCCCCTTCGGGCAATTGCTCGCGCATCGAATCGTTCAACGACTCGGTGTTGGGCTTGCGGTTCTGCTTCGTCTTGACCTTCAGTTCGTGCTGCTCGGGCTCCTCTTCATGCGGCGGATCCAACCGTAGCGTGACGTTCTCGTCTTCGACGACCAATTCGCGAGTCTGCGGTTCCGCGGCTGGCTCTTCCGCCGCTTCCACAGCCTCTTCGGAAACCTCGCTCTCCGCCGCTGCACCTTCGTCTTCGGTCCCCGCGGACGTCTCGTGCTCCGCATCGACGTCGGCTGCCGCCTTCAGCGTCTCCGGCTTGCGGCCGCGAATTCGCACGCTTGGTTCGGGTTGCGGTTCGTCGGCATCGTCCCCATCCAGATAGCTCGAATCGTCGAGGTCCGATTGGGTGTGCCCGGCATGCAGCGACTTCTTCGGCAAGATCTTGCCCACCTGACGCAACCCCGCAACGGATGTCTTGGCGCTGGTGCTGGCCACTTTGCTGGTCGCATAGACCAAGATGTAATCGGTTGCCATCAGCATCCCGAACATCAGGCAGGTGAAGGTCAGAATCCAAGCACCCGCCGAAGCAAAGTGCATCCGCAACCAAGTGCTGGTCATCGCACCCAGATAGCCACCGGCGCCAACGAGAGGCATGTTGGCGAGGTCCATTTCCGACAGCGATGCCCCGGTCGTCAGGGACAACAGAACCAGAGTCCAGCCCAGCGAACGCATCATCGGGGCCGAAACGCCCCCTTTCCACAGCACGCTGATCGCGGTCCCGCCGAGTACTGAGACGATCAAACAGGCACCGATCCCCGCACCGGTCAGCAGCGATCCGGCGAGGATCGCCCCCCAATAACCACAAGCGTTGGTGATCCGTCCGTTTTCGGGGAAGACCAACGCATCGGGGGTGTAAAGCGAACAGAGAGGCCAGACAGGCGGTTCGACCGGATCGGCGGGGTCGAACGTGAACAACGACACGGCCAGGATCGTCGTGAGCGCAGCGATAGCTATCGCTGCAACGTCGCGTCGAATACTCCGCGGTGCCTCTTCTGGGGCTGCGGCTGGCTGGGCCATATATCAGTTCCTCCGTGTGATCCGCAGACAACCTCATGTCGCCCGGCGCACCAAAACCTCGGAAGCTCGGATCCCTGAGCCTCGTCTGTTTGTCCAATTGGACTTATCGGCACGCAGAACCGCACACACCAAGGGAATGCTAGCGGGCGGCACAACCGGTGCGATCATCGCAGTTTTGGCGGCTGTCGCCACGCACAGACTTGCTCCGCCGGCGCGGCATCCGAGCTCTCGTTAAACCGCCGACGGCGGGACGACATACAGCACAAATTCCAGCCTCGCCGGACGTCCATCGATAATCACATCGATCGCTTGGCGGTTTTGCACGTCTCCAGCGATTAGATTTTCGTTGAAGCGAACGGCCAACGAGAGACTCCGTTCGACAGCGGACCATTGGTCGGCCGACGTCTTCGGATCGATGCTGAAGAAAACGCGTCCGGGACGCATTGGCAGGCAGCGTGGCGGATCGGTGTGATGGCTGAACTGCAGCCCGGCTCGCCCCAGTCGATACAATTCATCGACGGTGCTGCCCGCTCCAATCTTCATATCCAACCGCTTTTCGACCAACAGACGGGTCTGTTCGGTAGGCAGCGACGACGCGACGGCGACGAACAAGCGTTGCCCCGGTTCCAACCAAGCCGGTTCCAACGCGACCTGGACGCGTTGCCCGGCACCGACAAAGGCGCGCTCGCTGTATTCGGCTTCGATCACCGCATCCAAGACGCTGTCGACCAACCGCCGTGCTGTCCAGAAGCACAATCCCAAGTCGTCGTGATCGTACTTCGGCAGATCGGGGACCCGGCGACCGGCGGTAAAGACAGCCATCCGCCCGACAAAGCTGAGCAATTCGCGGAAAATCTCCAGGGGATGGATCCCGGGCGTGAAGGCCTGCACGCTCAGTTCGGCATACGCTTCGTTCATCACTCGCATCTGTTCCAGGATCATTCGATCCCCTTGCGATGTCGAATCGAACGTGATCCCGCGGGAGACAACTTGGTTGGAGACCAGGTCCAACTTTTTGCCGATCCGATCGAATACCGGCCGCACGATCTCTTGCTCCAGCGTCGCCCAGGCATCGACCGCCAACAGCGGCGGGATGTAGGTGCGGTCCAGCTCGGGAGCTCCTTCGGCGTGATCGGCACGGCGGATGCGCGCCAACGGCATCGTCGCATAACCGGCATGATCATCGGCGTCGGACAACAACCGTACGTTCAACCGGCGCAACTGGATCGGGCGCGGATTCTGTCCCGAATTCGCATCCTCCAAATCGAGCGATTCAACGCGATATCGCGACGTTGCGGCGGCGGCAGCTTCCTGTTTCGGAATCGCTGCAAACAGGGTCAGCGTCTGTTTGCCAAGCATCGCTTGCCGCAGGTCCAGTTCGGGCAGGCTGCCCGATTCGGGATAGGCGATCAAGGTCCCGTCGCGCATTCGCAGGGCCAGGTCCGACACGACAATCCGGTTGTTGGCGAGCGCTGCCGGGTCGAGTCGGAAGCGTCGCAAGCCCCAACTGAAGTGGCGATTCCATTGGACGTTGTCGCGGATCTGGTCGTGAATGTTTCGTTCGGAGATCTGGAAGTGCTGAGGTCTCAGAAACATTCCTTCATGCCAATGTACCGGCGCGTTAACAAACATCGATCTACAGCCCGAGGGAAGGAGGAAGGAACCAGCGACTCTGGAAAGCCTTCGGTCTCCTTCGACCATTCCAACCGCCGACCCTGAGCGTCGGAGAAAAGATAGCGTTTAAAGCGAATCGTCCGATTACCCAAGCCCTAGCACGCCAAGCAGAGCGAAGCCGCCAAAGAAGACAATGGAATAGATGATCGAAAGCGTCAGCATCGACCAGCCGTAGGTCTTGATCTCCGGACGCCGGAACGCATAGATCATCGCATACAGACCGATGAACAGCGAAAGAAAGCCGTGCAATGGCGATTCTTTGAAACCGTGGATCATGATCTTGATCCAGAAATACATGCCGCAAACTTGCAAAAACAACAGGATTGCCAACAGCATTCCGCGAGGGACCGGCGACGAACCGTCCGCCCCTTCCTCTGCCGCGATCGCATTGCTGACGAAGACGCCCATCACCGCCAATCCGGCCAAACACATCAGGATCGTCGCCAACATCCAGACCGGCATCCCCGTGCCGCTGATCTGCTGCTGCACCTTCGCGTCGCGACGCATGTGGGCCGCCGCTTCGTCCAACGCCGCATGCCCAAATTCGGAAGCCTCATCCTGCGATTCGGTGAAGCCCTGGATCCGCTCTCCCGTCTGCGTGTTGTATCCGCAGTTCATGCAGATCACGGTTCCCGGACGCATTTCTTTAGCACAAGCCATACAGACCGGTCCGGTCAATTGACCGATCCCTTCGTCGTCAAACAACGAACCGACACCACCGGATGCTGGTGCAGCGGCGGCGGCGGCGGCGGGAAACGATTTCGGTTGCGACGGGGCGGCGGCAGCGGGCCGACTCGGCGGGGCGTTGCCGCTGGGAACCTTCAGGACTTCCTTGCAACCCGGGCAGCGAATCGACTTGCCCGCCAGCTCATCCTTGAGACTTAAGTCTTTACCACACTTACACTTGAGACGAATGGCCATAGAGTCGAATCTGATCAGCGAGAAATAGGAGCCGGCGTCAAACCGGTGTATCTGCGTCCATTCTAACCCGCGACGCGACCTTGGCCAGATTACTCGTCTAGATTCCCTCGATGCGCCCCCCGCGGCTCCGCAAAGGTACGGTTAGCCGACCAGTTTGAGTAGACGATCCCGAGCAAAGTCGCGGATCTCATCGCGAACCCGGCGGAAGTGATCCATCGCCTCTTCCGGCGTGGCGGCATCGCGAGCCAGCTTCGGCGGATCGTCGAAACCTACATGCACGGTTTGCGTCTGCGACGCAAAGACGGGGCAGTTTTCGTCGGCGTGACCGCAGACGGTGATCACCATGTCCAGGGGCACTTCGGCCAGCGTGCCGACAAGTTTCGACGACTGGTTGGAAATGTCGACTCCCGCTTCCTGCATCACCGCCACCGCGTTGGGGTTCAGCCCGTGCGCTTCGATTCCCGCGGAGTGAATCTCCAATCGATCGGAATGAAAGTGACGCGCCCATCCTTCGGCCATCTGGCTGCGGCATGAATTACCCGTGCACAAAAACAGGATCTTCTTTTTTGCTGTGGTTGTCATCTGCATGAACCTCAAGAGGATGCGGGTTGATGGGGTTGGTTGTGGTTCGCGGCGGTCAGCTGGCTGAGTCCTTCGACGCCGGTGGGCGGATCGATTTGCCATGGGATCAAGGCGATCCGTTGGCTCAGTTCGTTTTGCACCTCTTCGACATACCGCAGTTCCAGGTGCTGGCGCCGCCGCAGCGAACTGTCGCTGACCGCCAACGGCAGCAGGCTTTGGTTGACGACCCAGGCGAACGGTTCGATCTCGGCGCGGCGGAGGTCGGCTTGCAGGCCTGCCGCTTCGTGGACCGGCGTCGCTTCGGGCAACGTAACCAACAGCACGCGGGTGAAGTCGGGATCGCGCAGCCGTGGCAACAGGTTCTCGACCGATTCGGGCATCTGGTTGGTCTGCCGAGTGACCTCGCGGTGATAGGCCATCGCGGCATCCAGCAGCAGCACCGTGTGCCCAGTCGGTGCGGTATCCAAAACGACAAACCGGTCGGTCCCTTCGGCGACAGCTTTGGCGAACGCTCGGAAGACGGCAACCTCCTCGGTGCAGGGCGATCGCAGATCCTCTTCCAGCAACGCGAGTCCGGCGGCGTCGAGGTCGGCTCCGGCGGTTTGCAGCACCTCGGCTCGATAGTCCTCAGTCTCTTGTACGGGATCGATGCGGCCGACGCTCAGCCCCGGCAACTGGTCCGCGGCCAGCATCGCCGTCACATGAGCCGCCGGATCGGTCGTCGACAGGTGAACTTGCAAGCCGCGCTGAGCCAATGCGACAGCGACCGCCGATGCGACTGTCGTTTTGCCAACGCCCCCTTTGCCCATCGCCAAAATCACGCCATGCCCTGGCGCGGCCAAATCGTCCAACAGCGATTCGAGCCCGTCTGGGAAGCTCTCGATCGGCGCGGGGCTCTGATCGGTCGCGACTTCCGCCTCGGCCGGGCGGCCGACATTGCGGAGCGCTTCGATTCCCATCAGCCCCGCCCACGACCAGGGCACGATGCTTCGCGGCAGTTCTTTGGCGGTATCGGGCATCGCTGCGATGGCAGCTTCGCCGCGGCGCTGCAGTGCGGTCGCGATCGGGTCGCTGCCCGATTCGTCTTCGCATTGGAACAGGCCGTTGATGATCAGATGCTGGTTCGAGACGCCCAACTTTCGCAGCTCGACACTCGTGCGGGCAGCTTCGTTGAACGCCGACGCTTCGGGACGCGTCACCAGCACCAACGTCGTCGCGGTGGCATCGCTGAGCGCGGCGACCGTCCGTTTGTAGATCGCTTGTTGCGCTTGCAATCCAGCCAACGGGCCCAGGCACGAGGTCCCCGAGACGCTCGATTCCATGAAGCCCGACCAGGCCGACGGGAGAGTCAGCAGACGCAAGGTGTGCCCGGTTGGTGCGGTGTCGAAGATCACATGATCGAACTCCGCCGTCGCCGAAGGATCGCCCAACAATTTGGAGAACTCATCAAACGCTGCGATCTCGACGGTGCAGGATCCGGAGAACTGTTCCTCCATGCTCTTGACCGCCGCATCGGGCAACACGCCTCGGTAGGGACCGACCATCCGCTCGCGATAAGCGTTGGCCGCGGCTTCGGGATCGATGTTCATGCCGTACAGATTCGCGACGTCGGGGATGGCTGTCGGTTCGTTGCCGAGCGCCGTCCCCAACACCTCGTCGAGATTCGACGCCGGATCGGTCGAAACCAACAGCACCCGTTGGCCGCTTTCGGCCAATTGGACAGCTGTCGCCGAAGCGAGCGACGTCTTGCCAACGCCACCTTTTCCAGTAAAGAACAAATTTCGCGTCGCGTTTTGCAAATGATCCATGACCGCTCCTCGGGGGAATCTGAACTACAAACGGTGAACTAACAACAACCCGTATCGCCGCAACATCCACTGCCGCCGGTCACCGGCAGCGACGTGGGGCGTTTCAGCGGCGTGCCGGTCCACATCGCCAGGTTGTCGCGCGATGGGTATTCACCGCGACTGACGATCTGTTGGTCGACGATCACCAATGGCAAGCATTCGACGCCCGCTTCGGCAAGCATTTTTTGAACCATCGGGTTGGCGACGAATTCGGTTGGGTTTTGCGACAGGTTGAAACGCTTGACCTCGTGTCCCTGGCTGGCCAACCAGTCTAGATCGGCGGCAAAGCGAGGCAGGACGGGATCGACCTGCGGTCCGCAAACTCCCGTCGAACAACACATCGCCTTGTCATAAATCGTCACGGTCGTCATCTCATGCTCCTCGGGGAAAGTGAAAACTGGAACTCTACGTTTGTCTATCGGAATATCGTTTATCGCCGCTGTACGATAATCGAGGCGAAATAAAAACCGGACTTACAATCCGGCAACCAATTCCTTCAGTCGCGCCAGGCGGTCGGCGTTGATGCAGTAACAGACCTTGGGCCCGTCGACTTCACCTTGAATCAACCCCGACTCTTTCAAGATCTTCAGATGTTGGGAGACCGTCGATTGGGCGAGGGGCAGTTGCGCGACGATGTCGCCGCAAACACACGCCTTGCGGCCAATCAACAAGCGGACGATTTGAACGCGAGCCGGATGAGCGATCGCCCACGCGAGCTTCGCAAAATCGGTCGCCGACGCATCCGCAGCCAGCTTTACCGGCGTCGAATCGCATCCTTGTTTAACACTTGATTTTTTGGCCATGGACTCCCTTTAATCGTCAATCTGCGATTTAGGATATCCGCCGGTCGCGGCGGAGTCAACTGGAAAGAAGTGGGGGCAGGGCAAATCAGTGCATGAGCTTAGGCATTATTGGTAACCCGACACGTAAGCGAGGCACCGCGCGAATTGCTCGCTGACGCGTCGGGTTACCAATTCTTATGACACTCCCGTTTGAAAGAGTGATTCGCCCCGGAGGTCGTCGTCACGAACGTTGCGGTGCGGTGAAGCAGCCGATAATCTGTGTACGCAATCGCCGCGCGAACTCGCTTTGCAACCGCGGCGGCTCGCTGGATACCCCAGCCCTTCCGTTCACCTATCGGCTTGTGGGTGCTCCGCGTCTGCTCGCTTCGGCTGGCACCGGGAATCCCCCGCCGACACAACCTCAACTATCTTCCAGGCCACGCTTCCACAGGCAGTCCGCTCACCATGACCCAACTTCCCATCGAACACACCGTTACGTTCCAACTGTCCCATCCCGCCGACTCCGCCGCCGAGAGCGACTTTCTCGCCGCGGCAGCGGAACTCGCATCGATCCCCAACGTGCACAACTTTCAGATCCGCCGGCAGACGAGCCCCAAGAACTCGCACCGTTTTGGAATCTCGATGTGGTTCGAGACCGCGGAACACTTCGCTGCCTACTGCGATCATCCGGCGCACGTCGAGTTTGTCCAAGAACGCTGGCTCAAAGAAGTTGCCGACTTCCAAGAATCGGACTTCGAACCGTTGGATTGAGACGCCATTGTGCCTGGGCAACAAGACCGCTTGGTGACAGTTCTTCCGACGGGCCTTGTGGGGGTTCGCTGTATCTCCCCTTTACTTGTATGATGCGTCCGCATTCGGAACGCCAAACGAGGAGCGGTGCCAACAGCGATTGCGCTGTGGCCGCTTTGGCAGCTATTCAAAAGGAAACAAAATCAATGTCGACGACAAATGACACCCCATCGCCAATGGAAAATGACAATCCGATCTTGAATATGATCGGATCAAACTGGTGGGTGCTGCTGCTGCGCGGTCTGCTGTTGATCGTGCTGGGGCTCTACGCCCTGTTCAGTCCAGGGCTGACCCTGTTGGCTTGGGCCTTCATGATCGGTTGCTTCTTGATCGCCGATGGTGTTTTGGCAGTTGTCGCGGGGCTTGCCGGTTGGACCGAATCTCGGGGATGGACGATCTTTCGCGGCGTGGTGGCGATTGCGGCCGGTGTTTTTGCTGCGGGGCATCCAGCGCTGATCGGGGCCGTGGCGGCAATGACTGTCGTGCTGTTGATCGCAGCCGGATCGATTCTCAGCGGAATCCTGGAAATCATCGTCGCGATTCGCGAGCGGAAAGCGATTGAGGGTGAAGGGTGGATGATCCTCGATGGCGTCTTTTCGATTCTCTTTGGTGTGGTCCTCGCACTTGCTCCCCTCTTTTCCGCCAGCGTGCTGATCCGGATCAGCGGCGGTTTCGCGATCCTCTTTGGGCTTGTCGCAATTTACTGCGCCTTCCAGTTTCGGAAACTTAAGAGTCTCTAAACTAGTAAGCCACGTCGCCAGATGTGGTTTCGCGACGTCCACGCATCCGGTGGCGTCGCGGCAAGGCATTCGGCTCCTTTTCGATCGTCGATACGCATCGACGATCAAGCAGCCGATTCAGTGGTACGTCGTGCCGGCATAGGCAACAGCAACCTGGACTTGCGCTGGTGTCCGTGGGCTGGTCTGCCCAAAAATAGAACGGCCTCTGACAAGGGGCTCCGATCGGGAAGCAGCATCGCATCGGCCGCGTAAACGAAACGACTCTCCGATCGCCGGATGCCCAACCGATGCGACGGGCAAGTCAACTCCGCGAAACAAAGATCGTCCCAGGGGCATCTTTCTCTTTTCCGCTTCGTCAGGCTCGACGTAGCGATCGGCGAGATGCGGCCTCAGCGTCCGACATGCATAATGATGGAATCATCGCCGCTGCATCGCCGCCCAACCAAGGAGCTTCCTTTGAAGACCAACCTCCACTGCCCGACCGTCTTGTTGGCGTTTCTATCCGTCCTCGCCATCGGTAACAATGCAGCGCTGGCAGCTTCCCCGCCGGGAGGCGCTCTGCAGGGCGATCGTCCGCGTTTGATCGTCTCGACCGACATTGGCGGTTCCGACCCGGACGACTTTCAATCGCTGGTCCATCTACTGTTGTACGTCGACGTTTTGGATTTGGAAGGTATCATCGCCTCGCCGCCCGACGCGGGGCGAACGAAGGACATCGTCGAAGTGATCGATGCTTATGGCCGGGATTACGCGAACCTCAAAGCCCATCCGGAAGACTATCCCGCTCCCGATGCGCTGCGGAAGATCGCGAAACAGGGGGCGCACGAAAAGGCACCGCAGAAAGGCTGGTCCCAACCGACCGAGGGCTCGCGATGGATCATCGAACGGGCGCATGCCGTCGACAAACGGCCGTTGTGGATTCTCGTCTGGGGAAGCATCACCGACGTGGCTCAGGCGATCCACGACGATCCTTCGATCAAAGAACACATACGCCTCTATTCGATCGGATCTTGGAATACGGTGCAGGACCCGGCGGCTCGCGACTACTTATTCGAGCATCACAAGGACTTGTGGTGGATCGAGAGTGACGCGACTTTCCGAGGCATGTACATGGGCGGCGTACAAGAGGGAGAGTGGGGCAACCTTCGATTCGTCGAACAGAACGTGAAGGGGCACGGCGCGCTCGGCGATCTCTTCTTCCAGAAGAAACGGGACATCAAGATGGGCGACACGCCGTCGCTGCTCTATTTGCTTCGCGGCGACGCCAACGATCCCACAGCGCCGCATTGGGGCGGCGCTTTCGTAGCGCCCGACCACGGCAAACAGTATTGGACCGACAACCCCGATCCAGGCCTGTCCACAGCCAACCGCGCCGGAGCCAAGACCGTCAGCACCTGGCGCCGCGCGTACCTTGAAGACTGGAAACAGCGGATGGATCGCGTGACGAAGCCCTAGTGGTTTGTCAAACTTTGATTCTAGGACTGATGGTAGTGGACGAGGTCATGAGTCCCCTTGAACTCTGGCGCGCAAGGACTCGTGCCCTCGTCCACTACTCTAAAGTTCAGTGTCGGCGCTGCACTATTTCACAAGTTCGACTTCCCCCGGACGCCAGGTTTTGTCGAACCATGGCTCCAGTGGGCCATACAGGCGGAGGACGGTGAACCAGCCCTTGCTCGGCTCGGTGGCGATCCAGTTGTTTTCCTTCCCCTCGGGGGCCTTGGGGCCAAAGTAGAGATCGACCGAGCCATCGGCGTTCTCAACGAGTGGATCGCGTTTGTTGTTCTTGCTGGGGAAGGGCCGGCTGGTTTGCAGTTCGGATCGCGTCTGCGGATCGTAAACGACGACCGACCAGAAGTTCTTGGCCGGGGCGTTCGCTGGAATATGAAGCTTGTAGTTTTTCGAACCATCAAAAGGCTCGCCTTCCTTGTCGACGAATGCGAGCGCGTATTGCGAGCCCTTGCCAACCATCTTCAAGGCCATCGCAGGCGTGTTCACCGTGGCGAGGTAGAAGAAGTAGGTGCGGGCATCGAGATCGCGGCCCGATAGACCGTTGCCATCGAGCCAGCGATAGTCGTCGCCGATAAAGCCGGTCGTCCATTGGCTGCCTTCGTAGATCTTCGAGCGAGGATCGCGATTGCGGAAAGCGATCGCGCGGGCGGTGCCGTTAGCAATCGCGACCGCGTCGGTCAGGATCTTCTTCATACGATCGTCCGGGGCGAATTCCTTCCCTTTGACGATCCCGATCGAGGCGGCGATGCCACGAAGTTCCGGGTCGATGAAGTCGACAGGCTCCCGTTGGATGACGTGATTCAGTTCGTTGTAGAACTCGAAATTGTTGGCGTGAACCGTGTTGAAATCGGCTCTCGAGCAGTCGATAAACTCCATCGCTGGAGGATTGTCGGACTTGCTCAGAGGGTAGATTTTGACTCCCTCCTTAAACATCTTCACTGCGGCGTCGGTCTTGCCGTCGACGAGGAACCCACGAAGAGGCACCCAATTCACATAGCTGCGAGAGTGCGCGACGTAATAGTCGCCTCCCTCCTTTTTGTCCTTCGGCACGTCGCCTTCATAGCCGGGAGGAACGATGAGATACTTGCCTCCGGCACCTCGATCGGGACCGGGAATCCCCATGTCGATGACGAAGCGAAAGAAGGCATCATCACAGGTGCCCGGTCCGCAACCCGGTGGGACTTCGACCACGGTCGGCCCGTCCTTTTTCAAATCAAGTAAGCCGAGGCAATAGACGGTGTCGGTGTTGCCGGTGAGGAACAGTGGATTGGAATCCAACAAGTCCTGGAAAAGGAGCACCTGGTTGCACTCGGTCGCGCCGCGTGCGATCTGCCCCAGGCGAAGCCCTTCGATGGAAGTGGCGGGAATAAAGTTGAGGAAGGTCTCGACCGCGCGGAGCGTGTCGAGGTTGTCGTACAGCTTCTGCGTTGTTTCAGCATCGGGGATGCCATCGTCGAACTTGAGCGTGCCGATGCTGGTCTCGACTTTGTCGGGCGTCATGATTTCGACCGGGATCTTTTCGTTGTAGCCCGGCGTTTTCTGGGCAAAAACGGAACCGCATGTTGTTAGGACAAGGGCTGCCGCAAGCGTTGTTCTGCTTTTCATGGGATGGATTCCAAACTTGGTTGTTGGTTGGGTGGTTGAAATACGATGCTCAATCCGCGGGCCGGATCGAATGAGCCGGCCCGCGTGGTTCAAGAGCGAAGGAGGATCACTTCACGAGTTCGATGTCTCCGGGTCTCCAGGTCTTGTCGAACCATGGTTCGAGCGGGCCGTAGAGACGGAAGCAAGCGAACCAGCCTTTGCTGGGCACAGTGGCGGTCCAGTTGGCTTCCTTGCCCTCGGGAGCTTTGGGGCCAAAGTAGAGATCGACCGAGCCATCGGCGTTCTCGATGAGTTTGTCACCCGTGTTGTTCTTGCTGGGGAAGGGCTGGCTGGTCTGGAGTTCGGAGCGTGTCTGCGGATCGTAGACGACGACCGACCAGAAATCCTTGGCCGGGGCGTTCGCTGGAATGTGAAGCTTGTAGTTCTTCGAGCCGTCAAACGGTTCCCCATCCTTGTCGACAAACACGAGCGCGTACTGCGAGCCCTTGCCGACCATCTTCATGGCCATCGCCGGTGTGTTCACCGTGGCGAGGTAGAAGAAAAAGGTGCGGGCATCGAGATCACGGCCTGCAAGACCGTCGCCCCCGAGCCAGCGATAGTCGCCGCCGATAAAGCCGCTCGTCCATTGGCGGTCTTCGAAGATTTTCGCGCGTGGATCGCGGTTGCGGAAAGCGATCGCGCGGGCGGTGCCGTTGGCAATGGCCACTCCGTCGGTCAGGATTTTCTTCATCCGCTCGTCTGGGGCGAATTCCTTGCCTTTGACGATGCCGATGGAGGCGGCGATGCCGCGAAGTTCCGGGTCAATGAAGTCGATGGGTTCCTGCTGGATGACGTGGTTCAGTTCTTCGTAGAACTCGTAGGTGTTGGCGTGGATCGTGTTAAAGAATTCTTTCGAGCAGCTGATGAACTCCATGGCCGGAGGATTGTCGGCCTTGCTCAGAGGGTAGATTTTGACTCCCTCCTTAAACATCTTCACCGCGGCGTCGGTCTTGCCGTCGACGAGGAACCCGCGAAGAGGCACCCAATTCACATAGCTACGTGAGTGCGCGACGTAGTAGTCGCCTCCCTCCTTTTTGTCCTTCGGCACGTCGCCTTCATAGCCAGGAGGAACGATGAGATACTTGCCGCCGGCGCCTCGATCGGGACCGGGAATCCCCATGTCGATGACGAAGCGGAAGAAGGCATCATCACAGGTGCCCGGTCCGCAACCCGGCGGGACTTCGACCACGGTCGGCCCGTCCTTCTTTAAGTCGAGCAAGCCGAGGCAATAGACGGTGTCGGTGTTGCCGGTGAGGAACAGCGGATTGGAATCCAACAAGTCCTGGAAAAGGAGCACTTGGTTGCACTCGGTCGCGCCGCGTGCGATCTGCCCCAGCCGAAGCCCTTCGATGGAAGTGGCGGGAATGAAGTTGAGGAAGGTCTCGACCGCGCGGAGCGTGTCGAGGTTGTCGTAGAGTTTCTGCGTTGTTTCGGCATCGGGGATGCCATCGTCGAACTTGAGCGTGCCGATGCTGGTCTCGACTTTGTCGGGCGTCATGATTTCGACCGGGATCTTTTCGTTGTAGCCCGGCGTTTTTTGCGCCAATGCGGAACCGCATGTAAGGGCGAGAGCGACGGCGATTGTTGTTCTGGTTTTCATGGGATGGATTCCTTACTTGATTGTTGGGTGGGTGGTTGAAACTCACTGCTCAATCCGCGGGCTGGATCGAGTGAACGGGCCCGCGTGGTTCAAAAGCGATGACGGGTTTTACTTCATCATTTTCAGTTTCGGAGCCGTCCACGAGCCGTCGAGCGCTGCTTCGGCTGGCCAGTAGAGTCGCATGTACATCGCAAACGGGCCCTTCGGTGCGGGCAACCAATTGGCCTCCAGTTCCTTGCCCGGCGATTCATGCTGGATGTAAATCGTCAGGCCACCATCGGCGTCCTTTTTCAATTCAGGAAGCATCGGCGAATTGATGAGGTAGCGGTTGATCGGGTTGGCCACCAGCAGGCTTTGCGGCAGCTCATACATCGTCAGTGACCAGAAGGCCTTGACCGGCGGGTATTCACCGTTGGCGAAATGCAGGGTGTAGCGGTTTTCACCGCGGAGCGGTTCCCCGGCGGAATCGACCCGATAGACCGGATACATGGCTTCCTGTTTCGAGTTGCCATAGATTCCGATGGTGGCGACCCAGCGGTAGAGGTAGTTGTTCTTCATATACTCGCGGGTGCCGAAGCAATCCCCGGAAGTAATCTTTCCTACTTCGAGTAATTTGACGTCGCCGGCAAAGGCTTCCCATGCGTCGATCCGGCCCATCTCGATGGCGTCCTTCATCTCGGGCGAAAGTTTCGCGGGATCGAATCTCTTGCCCCCCTCGACCCCGATCCTGGCGAAGCGTTTGCGGAGTTCGACTTCCGTGGGATCGACCGGGCAGTAGCCGAGCACGAAGTTGAGGACGTTGAAGAACTCCAGCGAACTCTTCTCTTCCTCCTCGGTCAGTGGCTTGACCCAATCGACGGCCGGCGCGGCTGCGGGAGCGGAGGTCCCAAGGAATGCCGACAGCGGCTGCACCTTGTACTGAGCCTGGATCTTCTTGACGTTTTCAAGGTCCGCTGGGTTGAACAACTGGGTGCGGAACAGGACCATGTCGAAGTCCGTTTCGGACCGGATCACCTGCTTGATTCCCGCAGGCTTCTCACCCTTCCAACTTGGTCCGGCGATCAGAAAACTGCCGGCGTCGTTACCCGTCGCCCGCGAACCGACGTAGGCGAAGTTGAAGGTGTAGGCGTCGATGAACTGGACGCTGTAGTAGCGACTCTTCTCGATCTTGGGAACGCTGATCACGATCGGTTCGGCCCGCAGGTCCAAGCCCACGAAAGAGTAAGGCGTGTCCGAATTCGGCGTCTGGATGGCGGTATCGGCCGGTGTGTAGACCTCCGGGATGTTCTTCAGCTGGTTCCACGGTGCCTTGTAGGACTTGCTGTCCTTGTCGACGAAGTAGGCATACTGGATCCGATAGCTATCCACCAACGGGAATCCGTAGATGTAGGCTTCCTTGGCGATAGCGCGAGCTTCTTCCGGCGTGACGTCTTGTGCCTGCCCGATCGGGGAAAGCGCGAGGACGGCCACGGCCGACACGAGGGTGGTGATGAATTTTTGTTTCATGAGATTTATCCTTGGGTTGGAGCTTCGGTGATAAGGGTGCGAATCACTTCTCAGGTTATCCATTGGTAGGAACGTTGGCTTGGCGCACGGACGATCTATTCCGCTCTGGCCGGGCCGATCAAGGGCGTGTGCACGGGTTTGGCCACGCCGAAGAAGACCACCGTGGTGTTGGCGGCAAAGCGGGTGGAGAGCGCCTCGTCCGGCACTTGTTTGAAGCCGGCAAGTGTCTGGTCCCAGCTGTTGGCCACCCAGACGTTGCCAGCAGAATCGGCGGCGACGCCCGTGATGGTTTTCAGGCCGCCGATGTAGCCCCCCGGCGGCGAAATCGCATCGCCGGTTTTAAGTCCCGGCGGGAAGGTCTCGGTCCGCACACCACACAACTGCGAGAGGTTGTGGCTCATCGAATTCGAGACCCAGATGTTGTCATTGCCGTCGATGGAAATGCCCCAGGCACCGTTCATCGTCTTGCCGGCGTTGAAGGGGCCGAGAACCGTTCCATCGGGTCGTATCATCGACACGTCGCCACCGGGAAACTTGTCGCTGATTTCCCACAGATCGATCCACTCCTTGGCCGCGCGCTTGCTGGCCGAACCATCGTGACTCCCAAACCTCGCTTCGAGCTTCTCCGCGACGAAGGCCAGTTTCTCCCGGATGCCGATGTGGCCGATGGAGTTGGCGACCCAGGCGTTGCCCTGGCTGTCGATGGCAATCCCGTGCGGGCTGTATCCGACCTCAAAGTCCACCGCCTTGCCCGGATCGTTGGCTGGAAAACGGGTCACGGTGTTGGAGCCGCTGTTGGTGACCCAGACATAATCATTTTGGTCGATGGCCAGGGCGAAGGGCTTTTTCAGTTGGAGGGTGCCATCGACAGGCTTGCCGTCGACGACCTGACCGTAGATGCGGCCTTTCGAGGCGTCCCCCTTGGGCAGGTGAACGATCTGACTGTGGTCGTTGTCGAGCGTCCAGATGTCGCCATTCGGGGCGACCATGATGCCCTGCATCGCACCGAGTTTTCCGTCGAGGTTGTAGCCGGTCTCTGGCGAAAGAGGCTTCCCCGTCTTGCGATCGAACACGGAAATGGTGCTGCCGATAATGCTTGTCACCCAGACCTTGTCATCGCCGGAGACCGCGATGCCCCAGCCGGCGCTGTCGACGCCGCCGCCGCGAAAGCCTTTGATCATCGGGGAAAGCGGTTTGCCGTTCGGCGCGAACTTCGAGATGCCGCCGCCGACCCAATCAAAAATCGTTGTTTGCCCACCGACAAGGAAGTTGTTAGCCGACCACATGTTGCCCTCACCGTCGATGGCGATGCCGCCGACACCGTTGTATCCTCCGCCGGAGTAAACCAGCGAAAGGGTCCACGAACTGGGAGCGAAGTTGAGGTAAGGGATTAGATCCACCTCGCGCCACCGCTTTCCGGCGGGGACGGGATAAAATGTGTCCAGCAATCCGAAGATCTTGTCCGCGTTGTGCCACGGATAGCGAGCGATGTTTTGCGCCGCGGCCAGCGTGTTGGTCGGAGCGACGCCGCCCGGCGGTGTGGCGGCTGCGAAGAGCTTATCGCACGCGTCCGGTTTTTCCGTGACGCAGGCAGTCAGCAGGATGCCCAGCGTGTTCAGCTTCGCCAAGGTGGTGGTCTCCGAGCTGTTCAGCGGATCCATGATCACCGGTCCCAGCCCACCGGTTTCGAGATTCACAAGGTTCGGCACGTTTCCGGCGGCGATACTCAGGCCAAGTGCATCGCCACGCAACACGATGCCGTGCAGAAACTGCGCACCGGTCCAGGCGGAGGCCACGGTGGTCAGCTCGTTGATCGTCACGCGCGCGGGAGCTTTGGTCCCCAACGTGGCCATCAAGGTGGTCGCTGGATTCGGTCCGTTCCCGGAGGATAGCTTCGACTTTCCCTCCGCCGCGATGAGATACATCACGCCGCCGTCGCCCTTCCCATCGGCAAACGCCAGGTCGAAGCTGCCATCTTCGTTGGTCTTCGCTTCGGCGAGTTTTTGGGGAGCGTCCGGCCCCGCCAGCCAAAGGGTCACCTCAGCCCCGGAGATCGGAGCGCCGCCGGCCTCGACTCGTCCGGTAATGCCATCAGCAGCGAAGGCCGGGACGGATAGAAGTGCGGCCGATAAGGCAAGTGCTGCGAATTTCGCGGCTAGTCGATTCGCTTTTTTCATGGTTTGATTCTTTCGTTTATGCCCGCCCCTGAAACCGTTCCCGCTCTTCGCGACGGCCTGCCGGAACCAGGTAAACTTTTCGAAATATGGGTCAATGAGATCAGTCGTTCACGCGGTCGTGAGCATCCTTGATCTGCTTTTGTTCGGCTGGAGTAAATTGGGTGGGGCCAAGCTTGATATGAAGCTGATCGATGGATCCGGTGAAATCAAACGGTAGGATATAATCCTTCGCATTGATCTCGGTCCGTGTATCCACTCCCACATCAAAGGTTTCATCCATCACCTGGATGAACGCGATTGAATTGGGTTGTTCGTGCGAATCTACAGCCACTCCGTCCACCTTCAGAGTTCCGGCACCACCCTTTGCGATACCCGGACCATCATAGATATAGTCATAGACAAGAGTGTGCTTCCCTGCGGTGAGCGGTTCTTTTGCAGCCCATCTGTATTGCGCGAGCCCCAGCATGTTGTAACCGAAGACGGGGACACCTTTTAGAATGTAAAATCCCCATCCGCCAAACCGGCCTCCGGCAGTCACGATCATGCCGTTGCCACCGTCGTCCGGCACCGTCACTTCGGCTGTGATCGTGTAAGACCGTCCCAAGATATTTGCCGTGTTTGAGTCCGACATCCCAGGATTCACACCTTGGTAAGTGAATTCGGTCTTGCCAACGGTCATGCTCGGTCTGGGCTCCATCGAACGAGCGAACTGACGGTTGTCCAGAGGAAACACATTGTATTTCTTGGCCTCCTGATCGAAGAGTGCCTGCATTTCCTTCAGCTTCTCCGGGTTTTCCGCGGCGAGGTCGTGGTTTTGAGAGAAATCATCATTCAGGTTGTACAACTCCCATTTGTAATCTTCGATCGGAGGGAAGGCTGCATTCAAAATCCATGGTCCGTGAGGAGGCACCGTATTGGCGTACCAGCCTTCACTGTAGATGCCACGATTTGAAATCATCTCAAAGTATTGAACCTTGCGCGCGGATGGCGCGTTCGCATTCTCCTTCTTAAAGGTGTATGCCATGCTGGTGCCTTGAATTGGCTTTTGCGCGATGCCGTTGATTTCCTCAGGTTGATTCACCCCGGCCGCTTCCATGATCGTGGGCATGATATCGATCATGTGGTGAAACTGGGTCCGGATCCCGCCGATATCGTCAATATGCCCTGGCCAGGAAATGGCCATCCCCTGACGAGTTCCTCCGAAATGGGATGCGACCTGCTTGGTGTATTTGAAGGGCGTGTCAAATGCCCAGGCCCATCCGACAGCCATGTGTGGATAGGTTTCCCGTGATCCCCAGACATCATAGAGCTTCAATTGGTCCGCTACGGGAATATCGAGAATACCGTTGAACGACGCATGTTGGTTAGGCGTTCCCAAGAGTGTGCCCTCGGGACTGGTTCCATTGTCACCACAAATGTAGAAGATCAACGTATTGTCCAACTCGCCCAAGTCCTCGACCTGTTGGATCACACGGCCAATCTCATCATCGGTATAGGCGGCAAAAGCTGCGAACACCTCCGCCTGCCGCGCGAATAATTTCTTCTCATCGGATGAAAGCGATTCCCATTCGGGAAGGGCATCCGGCCAAGGTGTCAGTTGCGTGTTGGCGGGAATCAAACCCAATCGCTTTTGATTCGCAAAGATCTGTTCCCGCATCTTGTTCCACCCCATATCGAACTTCCCTTTGAACTTTTCAATCCATTCCGTGGGTGGCTGGTGAGGTGAATGGGTTCCGCCCGGTGCGTAATAGATAAAGAAGGGTTGGTCGGAATTCGCGGCCTGGAGCGCTTTCATCCTGGCAATCGCCTCATCCGCCAGATCGGTGGACAAGTTGTAATCGGGCTTCCCTCTCCACGGGAAAATTTGAGTGTGATCCTGGAAAAGGTAGGGCGTGTATTGGTCGGTTTCGCCACCTTGGAAGCCGTAGAAATAATCAAACCCCATTCCTGAAGGCCATTGATCAAACGGCCCCGCCACGCTGTAGGCAAACGATGGTGTATTGTGGTTTTTCCCGAACCAGGATGTGGCATATCCATTCCCTTTCAGGATTTGACCGATCGTCCCGTTGTCCACGCCGATGATCGAGTCGTAACCCGGGTATCCGGTGGAAAGTTCGGTGATCACGCCAAAGCCTACCGAATGGTGGTTGCGCCCCGTGAGCAATGCCGCACGGGTGGGCGAACAGAGCGAGGTGGAGTTGAACTGCGTGTAACGCAATCCGTTGTTAGCCACTCGGTCCAAGGCCGGCGTTGGAATCACACCGCCAAAGGTACCGGTGACACCAAAACCGGCGTCATCGGTCATGATCAACAAGACGTTGGGGGCTCCTTTTTTAGGGACGACGCGTGGTGGCCACCAGGTTTTTGAATCGGCGACCGTCGGTCCGGTTTTACCTTCGCCGGGTGGTTGCGGAGCCGGAAGCTGCTTGCCGCTGATGGTCGTCGTCGCAGCCGCGGATCCGGGCGTGCCGGTGGTTTGCAGCTGTGCCTGTAGGGCGGAACTGCTTGAAAGAAGAACTAAGAGCAGTAGGGCTCTTGAGGTTTCGCGTAATCGATGATTCATGAATTTGAGTGAAGTTGAGGGTTCGATGATTGAGAGGGAAGTGGGAATATCGCTGCTGAACGCTTGGACCAACGCGTATGCTTAGGCCAATGGAATTCAATTGCGAAGTTCTATTTGATCGCTTCCTCGACCTCCTCATCGATCTCTGCGGGAAGGCTGCGATCGCCGATTGGCCTGTTTAGCAATTTGTTCTCGCTCGGACGCCCGATCTTGTCGATCCATCGTTCCTGCGGTCCGCCCACGTACCTATCGCGATGCTTCTGTCGCGGCGCGTCACCCGAGGGCCCCGGCTTGTGAGAGGCAAAAAAAAACGCGGATCGACTCGTGAGAGCCAATCCGCGAGGGTTCATAACAGTAGGCCTATTTAATCGCCTTCTCGAGCTTCTCTTCGATCTCCTCGATCAGGCCGCCTTCGCCGACCGGCTTGTTCACCAGTTCGACCTCTCCAGGCCGCCAGGTCTTGTTGATCCTTGGTTCAAGTGGGCCGTACATGCGAAGGATACAGAACCAGCTTTTTCCAGGGTTGGTGGCAAGCCAGTTGCCTTCCTTGCCCTCGGGGGCCTTCGGTGCGAAATAGACGTCGTAGGAGCCGTCCTCATTCTTCTCGATTCCCTTGTCCAGGCTGCCGACGGTGGGGAACAGCTGGCTGGTCTGCAGCTGGCAACGGGTCTGGGTGTCGTAGAGAGTGACGGCCCAGAAGTTGTTGACTGGCACGTTCGGTGGCAGGTGCAGCTTGTAGGTCTTCGAACCATCAAATGGCTGTTCGTTTTGATCCAGGAATGCCAATGCGTAGTCGGAGCCGGCTCCGACATGAGGCGTTGCCATAGCGGGAGTCACGCCGCCGGCGTTGTAGTAGAACAGCACCCGCGCATCGAGGCCCATGATTCCGTCAGCTTCGAACGATGTGTTCTTATTCGCGTAAGCCGTCACCCACTGGCTCTTCGTATCGGGATAGAACTTCACTCCATCGATCCGCGGATCGTAGGTGATCGAGCGTCCTGCGGCATTGCCGAGCGTTGCCGCTTCGATGAGCAGCTTCTTCATCCGCTCATCGGGATTGAACGGCTTGCCTTTGACGATGCCGATCGCCGCCATGTACCCACGCACTTCCGGGTTGACCGCATCGATCGGCTCGGCCTGGACGATGTTGTTCAAGATCTCGAAATACTCCAGGTTGCTCGGGAAGATCGTGCTGAACGTGCGACCCGACATGTTGACGAGTTCCGTCGGCGCTGGATTGGCGGCATCTTTCAACGGATAGACCTTGAGTCCAGTCTTGAAATTCTCGACCGCCGCTTTGAGACCATTCTTCACCGAGCCCCGCAGGAACAGAAAGTTCCGGTTCGTCAGCGGCTTCAGGATGAAATATCCGTCTGGGATTTCCCCGGTGTAGCCAGGCGGAATCAGAAGGTATTTGCCTCCCTTTCCTTTGTCTGGCCCCGTGACACCCATGTTGCCGACGAAGCGTTGCCAAGCATCGTCAAGGAATCCCAGCATGCCGGGTGGAATCTCGATGACGGTCGGGCCATCTTTCGCAAGATCGGTGGGAGCGTAGGCATACATCGTGGAGGTATTTGATGTGATCACCGGCGTGCGGGAATCCATCATCTGTTCCCAGATGGCGATCTTGTTTGGGGCGTCGGCCCCCTGTTCCGCCATGCCGGCAAGGACGCTATAGATCGAGACCGCCCCGACATTGTCGAGGTAAACCCCGAGAGCGCGCGAGCGGGTCAGGTAGTCATAGACAAGGTCGTTGGTGTTGCCGATCGGCACGCCATCGAAGTATTTCAGTTCACCGGCGACCGTCTGGACTTTGGCCGGGATCGATGCCGCTTTTGTTTTTGCAGCTTCACGGGCAGGATCGTCTTGTCCGTACGCTGTTCCCACGGCGAGCGTTGCGGTGAGCGTGAGGGTGATGATGTTGAGTTTCATGGAATCCAGTGTGTTGAGAGTCGTGAGAAGGTGACCTGTGAAGGTCTAGCCGATTTCATTCTTTTGCAAGTAAATGGAATCACTTGTTTCGTTTGGTCGGCGGGCCCGGGAACGTCCAGCTGCCGTCGATGATCGCTTGGCTCGGTTCATACATGCGGACGGCGTAGTTCCAGCCTTCCATGATCGGAAGACAGTTCTCGGTCGTATCGGGATCTCCGCCGAAGCGGATGGTGTAGGAACCATCGCTGTTTGGCTTGGCGGTCAGGCTATTGAGACTGTAGGCGTTGTACTTGTTCTGTTGGAAATAGCCCGCTTCGTTGTAGAGGCTGATCGACCAAAAGCCTTTGACGGGAACATCCTTGACAACGATTTCATATTCGCCTACCGGCAGGTTCGGTTGGACGTTGATGTACTGAGCCGCCTTGTCCGGCAGGCCGCCCCAAGCCGATGCGGTGCCGATCATGAAGTGAACCGGGTTGACTTCGGCTTTGGAACCAAATGTCTGGGTGTATCGCTTCAGCCCCTTTGCCAATTCAAGGATCGCGTCGAGAGTCGCCTTGTAGCTGGTTTTGTCGTAGTTCGGCAGAACAAACGGTTGGTCCGATCCGGCATCGATCTGAATCTTGTCCTGCAGCTTGTGGGCGATCGCCAGATCGGAAGGATCTTCCGGGTTCGCTAGGGTACGAATCACGACGCCGACGTAAGGCGTCTGAAACTTCTCCAACGTCAATTCATGTGAGCCACCGCCGTAATAGACATCGTTCACATACCCGTCATTATTGATGACCATCAACGACATGTAACGCTTGCCGCTATCGGGAAGCGTTACCGTCGCACCTTTGGAAATGTTGATCACGCCGATACTGTAAAGCGTATCGCGGTTCATTCGAATCACATTTTGCTTGTCGATTGGCGTCGGCGTCCGGTTGCTGTGAACCTGGTTGATGCCCGACATCTTGAGGATTCCTTCAAACTCAAAGTCGGTCTGCGCTTTGTTAAAGTTATCGACATTGACAACGATTGGTGCGGCAGCATCGGATTGCGCGTTGGCGGTCGCCGCGGTGAGTGCGCCGGCAAGAGTTAATGTGATGGCGAAGATGTTTGTTTTCATGGTCATTGGATGGATTGAGTTTTGCATTGTCATGGGTTGCTTAAGTGAGCGGGTTGGACTGGAAATGTCCGGCCCGCCTGGATCAGAATCAAAAGGCGATCACTTCGCCTTCACGATGCCTGGTGGCTTCCAACTGCCTTTGCCGGGCGGAAGGACCGACGGAGCTTCGGTCGTTGGCCAGTAGAGCCGCATCACCAAATAGACTGTGTCATTTGGTGCCGGTAACCAGTTGGCTTCCAGATCGCCGCCGGGATTGTTTTTTTGGATGTACAGGGTGAGAGATCCATCGTCTCCCTTCTTCATGTTCGGAATCATCGGTGAATTGATCAGGTAGCGGTTAATCGGGTTCTCGATCAGATACTGGGACTTGCCGTCGTACATCGTCACCGACCAAAACGCATTCACCGGCGGGTATTGCCCTGCAGGGAAGGTGATCGTGTAGTTGTTCTTGCTGCAATCGAGCGTCTCACCATTGCCATCCACGCGAGTCAGCGGGTAGACGGCCTCGGCGGCGCTGTTGCCATAAAGTCCGGCCTTGGCGGTGCCGGAGCGCATCAGCCAGTCGCCGTTGTAGTGAGCTTCGTCCCCCGGCAGCGACCCGATCTGCCAACCATTGACGTTGGTCATACCGGAAGCCAGGTAGGTGCTGATCTTTTCGTCCCCCGCCTTCATCCCATCGATGATCGCATTTTTGTGCTCTGGCGAAAGTTCTTTCATCTCGAATGTTTTGTTCGGGCCGATGCCGATCGTCGCAAGCTTGGTGCGGATCTCCTTGTCCATCTTCGTCTCGGGAACATATTGAAGCGCCGCATCCAGATAGCTCCAGAAGTTCTCCTTGATACCGGCGGTGGTCGCCGGAATGAAGTCGATCGCCGGGGCGGCCTCAGGTGCGGGTTGTTTAAGGAAGGCGGAAAGCGGTTCCACCTTGTAGCCATCCTGGACCTTGATCACGTTTGGCATGTCTGCGGGATCGAACAACTGGGTCCGATACGCGACCAGCGAGAAGGGCGTGGTGGAGGTGAAGACTTCGTTGATGCCTTCGGGCTTTTCGCCTTTCCAATCGGGACCGACGACCATGTAGCTGCCGGCATCGTTGCCGGTGGCACGGCTGCCAATGTAGCCGTAGTTGTAGGTATTTCCGTCGCACATCATGACGGCGTAATAGCGTTCCTTCTCGACAGCCGGGACGGTCAGCACGATCGGCTCGGCTCGCAGATCGAGCCATGTGAAGGAGTAGGGCGTGTCGCTGTTGGGTGTGATAACCGCGGTGTCCTTGTAGGTGTAAACACGCGGCTCGTTCTTCAACTGGTTGAACGGGGCCTTGAACTGGCTGCCCCCTTTGTCGACAGCGTATTCATACATCACGGCATAATTCATCACTATCGGCAGCCCGTATATGAACCCTTGCTCGGCGAGCGCTTTCGTTTCCGTAGGAGAAGGAACCGTCGGCGCGTCAGCCGCGCCGACGTCGTGTCGCCCACTTGCGATGAATGTGACCGCGACGGCAGTGACAGCCGCGTAGGCGATCGAATAGGTTTTCATGGGATTCGCTATCGGGACTAAAGGGTGAAAAGGCTGTATTTGATTCTCAATCGAGGGCGTTTGGCAACGCCGCGGTTTGCGTGTTCAAAAATCGAACCGCCGAACTATTCGACGAGCTCAATCTCTCCAGGCCGCCAGGTCTTTTCGATCCATGCTTCCAGCGGACCGTACATCCTCAAAATCGTGAACCAACTCTTGCCGGGGATGGTTTCGAGCCAATTGCTCTCCTTGCCTACAGGAGCTTTCGGACCGAAATAGACATCGTAGGAACCGTCTTCGTTTTTCTGGAAGCCTTCGCTCTGGCTGCCGACGGTCGGAAAGGTCTGGCTGGTTTGCAGCAGTGACCGCGTCTGCGTGTCGTAAATCGTGACCGCCCAGAAATTGTTGATTGGCACATTGGGCGGCAGGTGAAGCTTGTACGTTTTCGCGCCGTCGAACGCATTTTTGTCGGCGTCCAAATATGCCAAGGCATAGTCGGATCCTGCTCCGGCGTGGCTGGTCGCCATCGCGGGCGTGACGCCGGTCGCGTTGAAGTAGAACAGCGGTCGTGCATCTAGCCCCATCGCGCCGTCCGCCTCGAACGACGTGTTCTTGTTGGCGTATGCCGTTGTCCAGGCGCTGTTCGTGTCGGGGTAGATGAAGACGCCGTCGATACGCGGTTGGTAGGTGATCGCACGCGCGGTGGCGTTGCCGAGCGTGGCAGCTTCGTTCAATAGCTTTTTCATCCGGTCATCGGGTTCAAAAGGTTTCCCCTTGACGATCCCAATCGCCGCCAATTGGCCTCGCATCTCCGGTCCGATGGCATCGATCGGCTCGGCCTGGACCAATTCGTTGAGGTCTTCAAAGAAGCTGATGTCGCGAGAGACGATCGTGCTGTAACTGGTGCCGGAAAAGTTAATGAACTCGGTGGCGGGAGGATCGTCCGCTTTGGCGAGTGGATAGATCCGCAGCTTCGACTTGATGTTCTCCACCGCAGGTTTCAGCCCCTTCGCGATCGATCCGCGCAGAAACATCAGGTTGTTGTAGGTCGGAAGCTTGACGATGAAAAAGCCCTCGGGGTCGGCGCCGGTGTAGTCCGGGGGAAGCAGCAAATATTTGCCCCCCTTGCCTCGGTCCGGACCGATCACGCCAAGGTTTTCGACGAAGCGAAACCAGGCGTCGTCCAGGAACCCCAACATGCCCGGCGGAAGCTCGACCACCAACGGTCCGTCGGTCTTCAGATCGAGATAGGTGAGGGCGTATAGAGTCGAGGTGTTCCCCGTGAGGTAGAGTGACTCCGGTTTCAGCAGCTGCTCGGTAATCGTGACCTTGTTGGAAGCGTCCGCACCGATCCCTGCATTTCCTTTCCACATCGCATTTAACGACGCGGCACCCTGGTTGTTGAGGTAGACCTCGACAGCCCGCATCCGGTCGAGGTTGTCGTACAGTTTGTCGATGGTGGCGTTGTTGGGAACGCCGTCAAAAAACTCCAGCTTGCCGATCGGCGTCTCGACCGAGTCGGGCATGCCGATCGCTCGCAGCATTTCTTGAGAGACTTGAGCCAACGCGGAACCACTGCCGGCTGAGGCCATTGCGCCGAGAATGGCGAATGTCCGAAGCCCTCGACCAAAAGAAAATTTCATTGAATTCGTTTTTAAGAGATGACGGATTGAGATTTCGCCGCAGCGCTTGACGCTTACGCGAATGAACCACAGTTGGATTTATCCGTTTGGAAAAGTGCTACCACACCGAGTCTATGTAGATTGTGTGCTATGTTGGAAAGCGAGGCCTCTGAAAACTTTCGATTTCCATCACAAAGCCCCCTCCTTCCGAAGTGTCAGGACGGATCCAAAAGCGATTAGGTCTCGGATTCTATAATTTATGACTATCCATATCCAGCAAATTTGTTTTGCAAACCCGCCATTCGAACCACTCGTCCACTGCGCATCGGAAGTGAAACTCAACGAAACGCCAGTCCCATTCACCGTATCCATGGCGCGTGCGCTGCAGAAAATAGCAAGCTAGAAATTCACCAACCGTTGGAGCTGGGTGTGTCCACCTCGAACCACTACACAGTAAACCCAGGGCTGCGGATCCTGCGAAACCAACGGTTGAATTCATCCAAACTTCACGTCGGATGGGTGATATTGCTCCCGCGTTCCGGTGTGCCCGTGCATTTCTCCCGCATGTTGCGAGATCCATGTCACAACGCCGACAGAACTTCTGTTTGACAAACGTTCGGAACCCGTCCGCTAAACCAAAGACAGCGATCCTAAAAGAGGGGGCCGCTAGGCTATTGCCAAATCGGCCAATCCCGAGTTTTGCGTGCTGGCAAGCACAAGGTTATGAATATATTCAGGTGCATGACGACTCGCCGTGAATTTGCGAAGTAGCCTCAATCAGGGCTTCCGGCATGCTGTCGGCTTTTTACGGACTGGCCGGTCCAGTACGGCTACATCGGATAACTAACGGAAGTTTAGGGTATTGATCAAAAATGAACATGAATCGACTGTTCGCCTTCCTCTTCATCGTTTCAATTTTTCAAGTGTCGCTGGACGCAGAATCGCCAACTGGCTGGAGTCCCGTGATTCTGCCAAGGGGAGCTTATCGCACCCAGGTCCAAGCGATGCCTGTCCACGAACGCCCGGGGCGACCGTTTCACGTTTATGGGAACACGATCCGGTTGATTCACCAATCCAATCGATCGCAGTCACTGACTCGACCGTTACAGCAAATCGTTTTCGGCACTCCCGTTTGGTTCGGACCGCCTCCCCTCCGTTAAGTGTCTCCCCCCCATGCCATACAGCAGCTGTTGTAGCAAAGACTGTGCAAAGCGAGGACAGGCCAAATTTGCTACAACTGGTTGTTCATCGCGGCCGCACGCTGCGTCAGCGTGGTGAGTACCGACCGTGACCAAGCCGATTGGCTCTCGTGCCCCTTGGCGGAATCGCGACCGATGCCTCCCATTTTCGGAAGAACCATCGCGGCCAAGGCGAGAATTTCTTGCGTCAGTTCGGGACAAAGGTTTTGCAGGGCGATCGTCATGTTCCACGGACTGTGGATGAAGACTTCGCCGCGTCCTTGCTGGCATGCGTCCAAGATCTGCGTCGCCGCCGTCGCAGCGTCCATCGACATCACCGGTAGAGAATCGCCGATACTGAACCAAGCGTATTCGTCGCGATGCTGGCCTTTGAAGTTGGCGTTCCGCGGGCTCCCCGTTCGCATCAATCCGGGGCAAGCTGTCGTGACAAAAATGTTCTCTTGTTTCAGTTCCGCCCGCATTCCGTTGGACAGCCCCACCAACGCAAACTTACTGGCTGCGTAGGGGAGCATATGCGGGACGGCTCGCTTGCCGCCCAGCGACGCGATGTTGACGATTCGTCCCCATCCGGCGGACCGCATGTGCGGCAGCACCGCCTTCGACGTGTGCAATGCACCCCAACAGTTTGTGTTCATCGAGTCGGCGAAGTCACCGAACTCCATCGCATCGAGTGGGCCCACTGTGATGATCCCCGCGACGTTGATCAGGACATCGACGCCACCGTAACGCTGAACCACTTGATCGATGAAGCGAGTCACTTGTTCCGGTTGGCGAACATCACAGGTTTGCGAGATCACCTCGGCACCGCGAGCGCGTAACTCGTCCGCCGCAGCAGCAAGATCCTCTTCACCGCGAGCGGTGATCGCGATTCGAGCACCTTGGTCGGCCAGCTGTCGGGCAATCACCAAACCAAGCCCGCGCGAACCGCCAGTGATGACGACGCGTTTGTTTTGCCAGGCGAAGTTTCGTTTGCGGCGAGCAACAGCTCGGGTGATTTTGAGTCCCGTATAGCCAATGGCGGCAGAGAGAGCGAACGTGGAAAATGTATTCATCGAGTTCGTGTGGGGGATGTGTGAGTTGATTGGTTCACATCCACCATCATGCAATCGACGTGCCGATTCGATCGGCGAAGGTTCGTTGCAGATCCGCAGAACGCAGAAACTCGCGTTAGAAAGGAAGCATCGAGGATGCGGCCGACGACGAGTTGGAGAGCTGAAACTTACGGCCGACTATTGTGGCCAATCGATCGCCATCGCCGCGTCGTAATCCGCTCTGGCGATGTAATATTCCAGCTTGGCATCGATCTCGTAGATCGCCGCTTCGATAGCGTATTGCTCGCGCAACACGACCGCCAGCAGATCGCTCTCGCCAAGGTCGAACTTGCGACGTTCGACATCGGCGATGTAGTCCGACAATCGCGTCGATTCCTCCGCCTGTTGCAGCCGTTCGTAGGCCGCATCTAGCGCGATAAACGCGGACTCGAGTTCGGCCCGAACCTTGTCCGACGTGTACTGTCGCTTCGCTGCAATCTGCGTCAGCTTAGCACGCGCTGCTTGCATCTTGCCCGCCGCTTTGCGACGCTGCGCGGGGACCTCCACAAACAGCCCCGCCTCCAATTCGAACGGCGACTTATCCCGTTTGCTACTCGTGGGCGCCCCGACGTCTTGCGAGCCAATCAGCTGGGCATCGATCGTCGGCAGGGCATCGTTGCGTCCCTCGGACAAATCGACCCCCGCGCGTCGGGCTTGCAAATTAAGCGCCGCAAACTCGGGACGCTGCAGTAAAGCTTGGGCGACATCGGTTTCGAACCGTTCGCGAACGACGGCGGTCGGCATTGGAAATGCGACCTCGATCGAATCGTCGACGACAATCGGCATCCCGTCGGGCGTGCGATAGAACAACGACAACTTGACGGCGGTCTGATGTTGCTTGCGTTGCATGTCGATCAGCTTGGCTTCTCGCTGCGCGATGGCTCGCAGGTTGTCTTGCAGCACCGGCGGATCGATGTCGCCCAGATCGACCTTCCGCTTCAACTGTTGATTCCGAGTCGTAGCCAATGCGAGAGCTTGCTCTCCAATTTTGTACTGCTGCGTCGCCGCCACCCAGCTCCAGTACGTGACACTGCCGTCGCGAACAAACTGGATCAGCTGGGATCGGATCTCGGGGAGCGCCAGTTGACGATCGTAGTTCGCACGCCACAGCTCCGCTCGTCGCGCATCGATCTGGCGATCCTTCAACAGCGGAACGTTAAAGCCCGCTTTGAACTCGCCCCCATCATTTGTCTGGCGCTCCAGATACCAAGGTTGAAATTCACCGCGACCGATCCGGTAGCCACCAAACACCTCGCCGCCACGATAGACAGGCTGTTCAAAACCTGCTCCGTTGCGGTAGGTTTCGTAGTATCCTAGCGGGCCGTTCTCACTCGACGCTTTTAACTTTGTATCGAACGCGCCCCACGCTGCGGTCTGCTTGCCAGCGGCGATTTGGTAGTCCTGATAAGCGACTTCCAACAGCGGGAAGGTCGCATGGATCGAAGCGACAACTTCGATCAGTGATACCGGGGCAACCACGTCTGGCTCGGGAGCGGCCAACGGTTCGGCCAGCGTCGCATCCGACGTGCCGGGCGTCGGTGGATCGGTCTCTTCGCCGCTGCGATCGGATTCATCGAACGTCAACCGGAAGGGCAAAGCTTCTTGCAGGTTGGGCCCGCGTGATGCTTTGTCGACCTTCGTGGCAGAATCTACGGCAGGAACGCTAGCGTTCGGAGCGGCGGACGTCTGGCCCGCTTGCGGTCGCGTCGTGTGGGATGCTAGTGAGAATGGCGCGGCATCAACATCCACTGGTGCTGCGAGCGTCTCTGCAGTGGCAAGCGATTCCGCGCTGGTAGGCTGAGCGACCATTGCAGGCGCGGCAAAGTTGCTCGATGACTTCGGCCCGTTATTGCCCGCTCGACAGCCAACGAAAGCGAGGGCGATCAACGCTGCATACGCTAACGCGATCGGCTGGGCTCGTTGTCGATGGGAATCTTGACGAGTCACTTAGAAACCGTTTAAACCATAACTTGCAATGAAACCAGATAAGTCGCACTACAGTTAGAATCGGTACGCTTGGTTTTGCTGGCTCAGCCGCATCCAGATTTTGACGGTTGTGCCACCATGGCAAAGCTTGACACCCGGTTTTCGGTTCGTCCAACCAACCGTCGCCCCCTTATTCGCACTAAGGCTTCGGCAGTTTAGGCGGCTTGCTGTTCTTGGGCTCTTCGGTCGAAACAACCGGCGGGAAGCCGTTCATATTCCGCCAGATCTCGTACCACAGCGGCACGCGTTCCAGCAGCACCCAGCCGTTGGTCCGAACGCCCTGACGAAGGAAACGATCGCTGGGCCACTGCTGTCCCGATTCCTCGGGTTGGACGAGGATCCGAAACTTCCCTTTGCCATCGTCGGTAGCATCGACTGAGACCACTTGGCCGCCGAACGTGCCGACGGCGACCGCTGGCCAACCTGAAAATTGAATTGCTGGCCAACCCTCGAACTGCAGTCGGACATGCCGCCCTGCCTCCACGAGTGGCGCATCGTTGCCATCGAGCCAGATTTGCACGGCGCGGTCGGTGGTATCGGGGACGATCGTGCAGATCACGCCTCCCTCTTTGAGAACCTGGCTGTTTTGATTGGCGGTGATCCGCGTCAAATAGCCATCGAACGGAGCCAAAATCTCCTGACGCCGCTGCCGCGCGACTTTTGTTTCGCTATCCAATAGATCCTTCTGCGATTTCGTCAGATCGGATTCTGCCTTCGCGACTTCGCTTTCCGATTTGGCGATGTCCGCTGTCGCTTTGCGGAGCGTCGCGGTGGCGTAATCGATGTCGACTTGGGCCTTCTGCTCCTTCGCTTGCCGATCACTCTGCTTGCTCTCCAATTCGCTTTGGGCAGCCCTCACGTAAGCTTTCGATTTCTCGACCTTCGCCTGGGCCTCTTTCAGTTTCCGCTGCGCTGATTGGAACTTGGATTGCGAAGCGATCTTCTCGTCGTACAACATACGCTGCCGATCGAAGTCAGCCTGGACTTGCGCGAGCGCCGCCTGCTGCTCGGCCAACTGTTGCTGCTCGGCCTGGATTTTGTTGCGTGCCGACTCGACATCGGCATCCGCGGCGGCGACGACCTGCTTCTTGACTAACTCATACGCTTTGACTTGAGCTTCGATCGAACTGACGACCATCATGGCAGCGTCGCGGTTGCGTTCGCTCGCCCGCCACAACGTCTCAGCCGCGGCGACCTGACGCTGAGAAGCGTCCAGCTGACTCTCGAGTCGGCCGAGATATTCGGGGTCGATATCGGCGACCTCTACGATCAGATCGCCCTTCCGGACAAAACCGTTCTCGACGATGTTGTCTCCCAATCGAACGATCCGTCCCTTGATCGGAGTTTGGATCGTTTGTTGCCGTTCGAACGGCGCAAATGCGATCACCGTTCCGGAACCTTTGATCGATTGTTGCCACGGGGCGATCGCCACCGCAAACGTGGCGACGACAAGAACGACCAACAACACTTTACCGATCCGCCGCGCTAAACGCGATGACCTTGCCAATCGCAGCGACGGAAAGGCCGCTTCACTGTAAGCCGCCGGCGCCAACATACGACGCGGTCTCTGCGGTAGCAAAGCTTGCGGCGACGACGGTTCTTCTGCAGCTACTTTCATCGTGCGACTCCACCATGAAAATCGGAATCCGCAGCGGCCTGGGATCCTAGTTCCATCGTACGCGTAAATCGGGCCGCGATGTCTTCCCGACACGTCGCGACGATTAAAGTCCATGGCTGATGCGGTGCCATCAAATACTCGAGACACTGTTCGAGTTCGGTTCCTCCGAGCCCATCCAACACGCCGTCGATCAACAGCAGTCCCGGCCGGCCGATCGTGGCGCGGGCGAGCGTCAAGATCCGCGACTGATTCGTCGATAATGGAGCCCCATCGCTCGTCAGTTCGGTATCGCACCCATCTTTCAATCGCAGCACCGCGTCCAGCAGGCCCAACGAACGCAAGACGTCGCGGACCTCGGTGGAGGTCACGTCGTCGCGACGCAGATCCACATTCTCTTCCACCGAAGCATGAAACACTTCGGGGCGGGCGATCGCCACGCGTGCGCGCAACACATCGGGGCGTAAATCGCGGGGATCGGTGCCATCGATCGTCAAGAAGCCGGCTGTCGGACTGCGCAGACCGAAGATCAAATCCAACAACGTGCTCTTCCCGCTGCCCGACCTGCCGAGGATCGCAACCCGCTCGCCCCCTTCGACCGACGCGTCCACTTCATTCAGGATCGCGGCGGCGCCGTCCCATTTGTAGGTCAACGCATGTAATTCAAGGCTGGCCGGCTGAGTCGTATCCAGACTCAGCATGCCGTCGTCGCGTTGCGTGCGAAGATCGAATAGGATCCCCAGCTTGTCGACCGACGCCAACAGGTCGTAGAAACTCTCCATATGTTTTCCGAACTTGGCAAACGCCCCGACGATCACCGTCACAATCAGTTCCGCCGCCACCAGCTGGCCCAACGTCAATTCGCCGGCCACCACCAACCAGCCTCCCAAGCCGAGCAAGATTGTGCTGGAGACCGCTTGCAGTCCCAGCGCGAACAACACCTGTCGCATCACGATCCGAAAGTGGCTGCTGCGCGCTGCGAGGTATTGAGCGACAAAGCGGTCGGCACGGACCATTGCAAAGTCCGCTCCGCCATCGCTGCGGAAGGCCGTCGGGCAGCGGGCGATGTCTTCTAGCCAGCTAGCCATGAGATACTTTTGTTTCGATTCTTTGACCGCACTCGCCACAGCACCGCGGCCAAGGCCAAACACGATGATCGCTATCGCGACGACAAGGAAGATGTCGAAACCGAGCAGCCAAGGGTGATAAAAGGCAAGCACCGCCATCCCGATGAACGTATTTAGCACAAGCCCCACGCCATCCAACAGCAATTGCGCCGCGACCTTTTGGATCGTCGTGATGTCGAAAAATCGATTGACCACCTCCGGCAGATGCTTCCCGTCGATCGGCTCGGTTTCCACGCGAGGCAATCGGAACGCGAGGTCACCCGCGACCCGAGCGAACAGACGGCGTTGGATCACCTCGACGACGTACGTCTGCAACCCGCGAATCGCACCTTGGAAGCTGAGGAACGTCAACAGGATCGCCGACAAGATCACGATCGGTTGCAAGAACCGTCCAAACGCCACCGTGTTGACCAACGCCTCGACCGCCATCGGCGAAGCCAGCATCAGCAGCGAGACGACAAACGCGAACAGAACCACCAACCAAATATCGGACGATTCCGGACGCAGCAATTGCCACAAACGTTCGTTCGGTTCCAGCTTCTTATCGGGGCCGCTCGCTTCCATCGAAAGCGATTTGTCCGCTTGAACCACCACGCATCGCAGCTTGTCTTCGTTGGCGAAATCGCGAAGCATTCTACGCAGGCCGCGTGGCGACACGCTGTGCGTGGCTTCGGTTTCTTCGCTTGCCACCACGACTTGGAACTTCTTGCGGTTTGCCGCGACGATCCCAAGCCATTCGGCTTTCCCATCGCTGGCTTGTTCGCGATAGAAGATCAGCGGCGCGCGAAGCCCCGCCAAACGGGAAACTTCATCGAGAGAGCCATCGATCGTCTTGGTTCGCAAGCCAAGACTGATCGCCGCCTCGCTGAACCATTTCCACCACAACCGGTGCGGATCACCGGGCCACGCCTCAACCACTTCAAACATCGCACGGCGCGGTGCGTCGCGTTCAAGGATCGGATTCGCACTCGCCAATTTTTCCAAAATGGCAACCGCACCGACACATTGAGATTTCGGTTGTTTCATAAGTTGGTGAGAAGTCGTTTGATAAGGTTCATCCGCATCGCGGGTCGATCGTCGGCAACCTTTTCCGGCTCAAAAGAACGGGCTCCGGCATCTTCCATCGTCCGTCCACTTTCATCCTAAGTCCAGGTTGCTGCCAGGTTTGGAGCTATTTCTTAGCCGCTGGTCCGCAAACCTGCGGCAAGCCCGTTGACGGTCAATCGCAGCAAGACCTGTTGTTTGTCGGCCGCAGCCGCGTCGGGATCCGATTGACGGCGACGCCGCAACAGCTCCACTTGCAACAGATTCAGTGGATCGATGAACCGATTGCGAACGCGGATCGATTCCTTCAGCCACGGCGTCCCATCCAACAATTCGCTCCCGCCACTCAGGGCCAGGATCTGTTGGCGACTGGTCTCATATTCCTTCTGGATCCGGTCGGCGATCCAAGTCTCGCCGGGGCTGCCCGCGGTCAAACGCATATAGTGCTGAAATACCTTCATGTCCGATTTGGCGAGCGCCAGTTCGGCGTTGTCGACAAGATCGCGGAAGTACCACCACTGTTGATACATCTCGCGAGCCACGTCGGGCGAATCGGCGTTCAATTTCGCCAATGCAGTTCCCACGCCGTACCACGCCGGCAACAGACAGCGGGCCTGCGTCCAGGAGAAGACCCACGGGATCGCTCGCAGATCGGACAATCCACCTTCCGGTTTCCGGCGTGACGGACGCGAGCCGATCGGCAGTTGTTCGATCTCCGTCAATGGCGTCGTGTCGCGGAAGAAGGCGACGAAATCGTCCGCTTCTAACAGCTCGCGGTAGTGAGCCAACGAGACGCGTGCGGCGCTGTCCAGGCAATCGATCCACGCCGGTTCGGGAGAGCGTTGTGCGTGATCCGCCGCCAACAGCGACGACCACACGACTTGCTCCAGATGGCGATGGGCAATCGCTTGGTCGTCGTACCGGTCGGCCAGCACTTCCCCTTGTTCGGTCAATCGCAACGTGCCATCAAACGTTCCATGTGGCAGCGACAGAATGCTCCGCGCCGCGGGTCCGCCGCCGCGACCGAGCGAGCCGCCGCGACCGTGGAAGAAGGTCAGCCGCACATCGTGTTGCTTGGCGACCGAGGCCAGCGTTTGTTGTGCCTTGTAGAGATCCCAGCTGGCCGCCAAATAACCGCCGTCTTTCGTGCTGTCCGAATAACCAAGCATGATCCACTGACGATCTTGATGCGCCGACAATGCCTCGCGATACGACTCGCATCGCAGCAGACTCTCCATGATTTCGGGAGCGGCCTGCAGGTCGCTGATCGTCTCGAACAACGGTACCAGCGGCGGGACTTTGTAACTTACCGACGGCTTCGACGTGTGCCGCCACAACCACAACAACGTCAGGATGTCGCTGGCCGTCGAGGTCATGCTGACGATCAAGGCCCCGATCCCCGTCTGACCATAACGAGTCGAGACACGGTGCAAGACGTCGAACGTCGCCAACACTTCTTGACCGGTCTCTGAGACTTCTTCAGTCGGCAACTGCAGCTGGGGCGAGAGCGTCTTCTCCAACAGCGCCATGCGTTCGACTTCGGTCAAATCTTGTGGAGCTTCACACAGACCGGTGGCGATCAACAATTCGTCGAGCGTTTCGCGATGGACTTTTGAATTCTGACGAACATCCAACCGAGCCAGATAGAATCCGAAGGTGCGGATCTGCGTCACCCAAGTTCGCAGGTCTTCGCTGAGATACTTCGCCGCCACCGTCTGCCCAATCGCGTCGGCGAGCAGCGAGACGTCTGCGAGCAAACCCTCTGCATTGGCATACGCGCCGCGGACTCCGGTGCCGCTTGACAGCGACATTTTTTCGGTCTGCTTCAACCGCCAACCGATCGTGTTGAGCCACAGTCGACAGAGTTCGGTCGAGGGCAGGAAAGCCAAGTGCTCTTCCAGCTCGGGATACTGCTGCGTCGCTTCGTCGATCGCCGCGCGAAGCGTTGGCGGCAAGGGGAGCTGCGTTTCGGAAACGCTCAAGGAGTACGAAAATTGTTCGCAGGTTCGCGAATGAAAGGCGAGCGCCTCGCGTCGCAACCATTCAAAGGTCGATTCGGTGACCGGTGACGTGACGCCAGGATGCCCATCGCGGTCACCACCGATCCAAGTACCGAAAGTGATCAATGGCTTCGTCGCGGCGACCTGCGGACCGAACTGATCCGACAGCGATTGGTTCAGCTCTTCGGTGATCCGCGGGATCTCACGCCATAGCACGGGTTTAAAGGAGAGCCCCCGAGCGACCTCTTCCAGTACGGTCGGTCGCCGCGATCGCGTCAGATCGGTCTGCCACGCCAATGCGACTTGGCGAAGCATCTGTTCTTCCAACCGCGATTTCTGCTGTGGGTCCGCCTCGCGATCGATCGACGCCATCAGAGTCCGCAGCAGCGATAGATGCGTCCGCTGCGATCGTCGCTTCGCTTCGGTCGGATGGGCGGTGAATACCAGTTCGACATGCAATTGATCCACGATCGATTGCATCGCGGTTGCGTCGCGTCCTCCCGCTCGCAGCGTTTCGACCGCGCTGCCGATCGATTCGGGAACCGGTTTGGGCCACAGTTTTGCCGAACGCTCGTTCAGCACGCGAACCCGAGCGCGATCCTCGACGACGTTCATCAAGTCCAGGAACAAACTGAACGCCCGGATCACGACCGCCGATTGATGCTCGTCCAGTTCTGAGATCCGGCTGAGCATTTCTTGCTCTGCCGACTCGCTCCCCTCGCGACGCTCCCACGCCAACCGCCGCAGCTCCTCGACTAACTCAAACGCTTCCTCCCCTTCGAAGTCCTGGATGATCTCACCCAGCATCGCACCGAGGTAACTGATCTCATCGCGCAGCTGCGTGTCTTTTACATTGTCTATCGATGGGTTCATTCGAAGCTTCAACTGGTTTTCTGGAGGTCTATCAAAAAGGCGAGCCGTTCCGAATCTGGCTCGTGTTCTACGAGATCCATCGAGCTTCCGCCTTCTCGATAATTTCCCATCTCTTTTCTTCTGCGATTACGGTGACGATACTTGAACCCTTTCGGTCTGCACTTCGTCGGATTGCAATCGTAAAAAGACTTCGTTGCGACGCAAGGGAGCGGGAGTGAAAGGAGGATCGTAGCTGGCGTATTCCATCGACTCGCCAGCTTTCAAACCCTTCGCCTCGACCCAATCGCGAAGTTTCTGTTGGGCCTCTTCTCGCATTGTGTCGTTCATGCGTCCGGAAAATCGAATCACCGCGAACCGTCCCGCAGGTCGCTTTGTTATGTTCACATCCTGCCGCGAAGGTGCCGGAGTTCCCTCGTCAGCGACTTGCTTCGGAACGACAAAACTCATCGAACCCGCGTCTTGTTCAGCCGACGGTTTCATAAGTACAGGCGTCGTCATCGCAACCTTTTGTTTCGCTTGATTAGATCCGCTTATGTAACCAAACAACCGCATGAAACTTCCGTTGCCGCCGGAAGCTCCCATCGCCGTGCTCGCCATGACAAGCTCGGGGTAATCGCGAATCTCGAATTCCCCCTCTTTCTCGACAACATCATAAGCAGCCGTT